>NZ_QKMA01000006.1:22851-148251 GCF_003208255.1 Thioalkalivibrio sp. ALE21 | reverse complement strand
GCATCGTCTGATCCGGCCGAAACGGCCGCAGACCAACGGAATGGTGGAGCGCTTCAACGGCCGCATCGCCGACTTGCTGCGGACCCGGCGCTTCGGCTCGGGAGAACATCTGAAGGACACCCTCCAGGACTACCAGCGCCTTTACAACCATCAGATCGGGCAGAAAGCGCTGGGGCATCGAACGCCGGTTGAGACACTCAAGGCCTGGCAACAGGAACGCCCCGATTTATTTCGTAAACATGTATACAAACAGCCGGGACCCGACATTTACATGCCGCAGCAGCCCCTCCTCCCGCAGGAGCCCAGCCCTTCGGGCGACGGGGCGCTGGATACGCCCGATCGGCGAGAGGGCTCGCCTCCTACAGTGGTAGGGTCCCAGCCTCGGCGGGGAACGGGCGTGGGGCGATCTCCGTTGCTACGGGATACGTGCGGACGTCGGGGGGCAAACCTTGCGTTTTGCCGAGTAGCTGCCGCGTCAGGCTGCCAGTTCCCTTAATACGTCGGGATGGCGGTCGGCGATCTTCAACAGAGTTTGCGCGGAGCCCGAAGGGGTGCGCCGGCCCTGCTCCCAGTCCTGGAGCGTGCGGGGTGATACGCCAAGCAGTCGCGCGAAACAAGTCTGGGTCAGGCCGACTTTCATGCGGATACGCGCAATGTCGGGCGCATCGACGATCCATACGCGGCCTGATTGACCGGCCTTCATTTGCTGAACCGATTCCAGCAGCTCCCGGCCGATGTCCCGGTGGGCATCGCGTTCGCGAAGTTCCTGGTCAGTCTTCGTCATATTCCAATGCCTCTCTCAGCTTGCTGAGCACATGCGCCGGAATGTTGTCGTCGGCGCTCTTGGCGTAGATCAGCAGCAACCAGATTTCCCCTTTCGCCATCCGGTTGTAGTAGATCACTCGCACGCCGCCACGCTTGCCCATCCCGGGGCGTGACCAGCGTATTTTTCGCAGTCCGCCTGAACGCGGTACGACGTCGCCGGCATCCGGATTGCATGCTAGGTACGCCGCGAATGCCTCGCGATCGGATTCGTTCCAGTAGTCCGATACGAGGCGGCTGAAGAATTCCGTTTCCACAACCGTAAGCATCACTCAATGATACGGCAATGCCGTACCGTTAGCAAACTGCAGCTCCGGGGTCACTGAGCTGCGGGGGAGTTACTGTCGAAAGTGGTGTACGGGGGGATTGAGGAAGGCGGCGTATCCGGCTGGAATGGAAGTGCGACCAACCAGCCAGCCAGAGGAGATACGCCACCATGGCTCACGATACGACAGACCTGCCGAACGGACCAGAGGACCCGTTGACCGATCTGCTGCGCCGAGGAGCGCGGGACCTGATTGAGCAAGCGGTGGAGGCGGAGTTGCAGACGTTCATGGAGAGCTACGCGGAGGATCGCTTGCCGGACGGTCGCCGGGCGGTGGTGCGCAATGGCTAGCAGCCGGAGCGCCGGGTCCAGACCGGCATCGGCGATGGCGCGCTGGGCTTCTGGAAGGCCCTGCCCCGGGTCTACCCGGACACCCGCCGCCAGCGCTGCTGGGTCCACAAGACTGCCAATGTGCTCAACAGGCTGCCCAAACGCAGCCAGCCGAAGGCGAAATCATCCCTGCAGGCAATCTGGATGGCCGAAACCCGCGCCGACGCCGAACAGGCCTTCGACGCCTTCCTGGCCGCCTACGGCGACAAGTACCCGAAAGCCGCCGATACGCTGGCCAAGGACCGGGAAGACCTGCTGGCGTTCTATGACTTCCCGGCCCCGCACTGGCAGTCGATCCGCACCACCAACCCGATCGAATCGACCTTCGCCACCGTGCGGCTACGCACTGCCAAGACCCGGGGTTGCGTGACCCGCAACGGGGTGACGTTCATCGACGGCATCGAGCAGACCGAACCGACCAACGACGAGGGATCCTCCATCACCGACCGGAGCGCCGCCTGAACCAGCCATGGCTCATACACCAGACTTGACCATAACTCGCGAGAGCCGGAGGGTTTACACATTGTTTGAGTGGTTGTTTATAGTTGTTGCCGTACACCAGAAAGGAGTTCGAAGCTCATGGCCGACCCATCCGGCAGCACCCCGCAATCGGGGGCCGTGCACAACCACTCGGACGGTAACTCCAGTCAGGATTTCATGCACGAGCTGCCGCGTCTGGTGGCTCAGCTCGCCGACCGCTGGTACACGATCCGGCAGCGGGGCTGCCGCCATGTGGACCTGGGCGAGATGCGTCCCCTGACCCGGGTGATTGCCAGTGGCCTGGCTGGAACTCCGCTGAAGGAGTGTCTGAACACCGCCCGGCGCATTGACGAACGCGTAGCCCAGCACCTTCAGAGCCCGCTGCCTCCAACGCGAAATGAACAGGAAACCATCGGTGCCCTGATCCTTCGTCTGCAAGCGAGTCTCCCGGAGGATCTTGCCGGATCGGACGGGGTTCCGGTGGAATCGGAGGCGGGTGATGCACGTACTCCGGTTCCCGACCGCCTGAAGGTCCAGCTGCTCGGCCCCGCCGGGGTCGCCCGTGACGAGCTGGCGCTGCAGCTGGCAGCTTCCGGCTTCCACGTGGACACCTTCGCCAACCTGCAGGAGGCCGCGGATTCCAGCCCCGCAGTGACACCCCACTCACGCGTAGTCCTGGCGGATCCACCAGGCCCGTCGGTACCCGACGACGCCATCAGGCTCCCCAATATCCTGGTCCTTCAGGACACGGGGGATGGCGAACATTCGACAACGGCCGACGACTGGGATGCGGTCCTGACGATGCCCACGATCCCTTCCGAGTTGGCGGCAACACTGGAGGGTCTGGTGGACTCCAGCCCATGGGACCCGTGGCGGGTCATGCTGGTCACGACGGGGCAGTCGACCTCCCTGGCCCGCGCGCTGCAGGAGTCTCCGGCCCTTGGCATCCAAAGCGTCGCGCCGGAAGAGGACGTTCCTGGCCACGCGCTGGAGAGCCTGCCCGAGGTCATTGTGATCGATGCGGACATTGCGGCCGACAAGGCCGCAGCGCTCTCTCGGGCCCTTGCCCAGGATCCCACGCTGTTCGACATCCCGCGCGTTCTCCTTGCAGCTCACGAAGATGCCGCGCTCGAGCCGCCCGAAGCGGCACCGGAACAGGTGAGTGGCGAGGCCCGTCTCTGTCGCCGTCGGCGCCGCGCCGCCCGCGCCCCCGCCACCCTGCAATCCCGTGATCTGACGCCTCTGCTGGATCACTGGCGCGCGGAGCTGGCTACCGAGCCCGGCATCGTCGCCCTGGCCTGTGTCGAATGGGACGAGGCCTCCAGTCTGATTCGCGACCATGGGGCGGCCGGTTTTACCGTGCTTCAACGTCGCCTGCTGGGGCGAATCTCGGCGAGTCTCGTCCCCGGGGAGCGCACCACCCGGTTCAGCGAGAACACCATCCTGGTCCTGCTGCATCGAGCCGACACGGACGCGCTTTCGGACTGGGGCGACGCCCTGTACGCACGAATCCCGGCCCTTCATGGTGCCGCGAGTCACGCACCCTCCTCCGGGGTCAGTATCGGCATCACCGCCCTTGCGGAGACACCCGCACCGGACGCAGTGGACCGGTCACTGGCGCTTTGCGCACAGGCACGCAGCGAAGGCGGTAATCGCATCCAGCTGGACCCGACGCTGAACACACCGGAGTGCGGTAATGCACAGGAGGACTGGCGCGAGGTGATTACCGGGGCGATTCAGGAACAACGCTTGTTCCTTGTATATCAGCCTATCGCCAATATCGCCGGCTCCGACAATGCCGAGCGCTACGAAGTCCTGCTTCGGATTCGCGATCCGGAAGGCCACACCCAGCTACCCGGCCCGTTCGTGAACATGGCCGGATACGTGGACCTCGACAGGGCGCTGGATCGCTGGGTGCTGGCGAACGCGGTGGACATCCTGGGCGCCCGGCTGCGCACCCATCCGGACTCGGTGTTCTTCGTAAAACTCTCGCGCGGGTCGCTGCGCGACCAGGAACTGCCCGCCTGGCTTGGTCGCACCCTTGCGCATGCCGGCCTCCCGGCTCGGGCACTGGTACTGCAACTGGCAGAGGAAGACATTGTGGCGGAGCCGGAACAGGCCGAACGAATGACCGAGGCACTGCGTGATCTACAGGTCGGGATTGCCGTCGAGCACTTCGGGCTTTCCAGCGAGCAACCGGCCCAGCTCCTGCGCAGCCTGCGACCGGACTATGTAAAGGTGGCCCGCCCCCTGACCCACGGGCTGCACGATGCCGCCGACAAGCTCACACGCCTGGAGACGCTATTGAATACGGCCCGTGACAGCGGCGCGCGCACCATAGCGGCTTATGTCGAGGACGTAGACGGCCTGGCCCTGCTGTGGCAGTCGCAGGTCGACCTGGTGCAGGGCAACTTCCTGCGTCAGCCGGACGAGGAGCTGCGCTACGACATCGAGTTCTAGCGCACGGTGTGGCGCAGCCTCCAGGCGCACGAGGGCCCGGGGGCTTCCCAAGAACACCCATCTGCGCCCGGGCGCCACGCCACAACGTGTACGAGCTGTTCGCGGCCATCGTGGTGAACATCGTGGCGATCGTCCGGGCATCCCCGATTTTCCGACGCGCAACAGAACGGGGGTCGAAGGGCAGTTTCGCCTGGAGGCCACACCGGCCTCAGCCCCGTTTCACCGCCTTTTCATAGAGTCCGGGAAAGCGCCCTTCGGGATCGTACTCGCGCTTGAGGGCCTCGTAGGCCTCGCGGTCGTAGTTCTGCCAGAAGGTGGCTTCGTCGTAGGTGCTGCGCGAGTACAGGCTCTTCTTGCCGCCATGTTTCGCGACCAGTTCCTCGACCCGGGTGTTGTAATAGCCGTCGGGCTCGCTGGAGCGGACGATGTCCCAGAAGCCAAAGTTGATGTACGCCGTATCGGGACGCAGCTGGAACAACGAGAACCCGGCCTCGGGCACGACAAACGGGCAGATCCACACCGGGCGGATGCCGATCTCGGCCTCGAAATCGGCCAGAAACGCCGCGGCGTTGCCGATCGGGATGTCGACGTCCTGGATCACTGCCTCGCTGCGCGGGCGCACGGCGTGGAGCAGGCTCAGCGGCCAGCGGCGGCTGGCGCGCATGATCTTCTGGTAGGTCACGCTCGACAGGCGCTTGCGCCCCAGAAGCAGCCGCACCGGCTTGAGGTGCGCGCCGACATTCCGGCTGCACCAGAACCAGTCGGTGTCCCAGCGCCAGAGGTAGTCGTGGATGCTCAGATAGTCCTCGCGCCGCTCGCGCAGGCTCTGCCAGTACTGGCGCATCCAGGTGTAGTCGCTGGCCTCGGTGTCCGCCGGCGGCGATTCCACGCAATGCGCGCGGGTGAGCACGAAATCGCCGGGGGCGAAGTAGACGCCATCGAGGAACGCGCAGGTCGGGTGCGCGCATTCCTCGGCGATCGCCGCGAACAGTTCCTCGGGATCGTGGAAGCGGGTGTGCTCCAGCCGGATATAAGGCTGCACCCGGATCAGCCGCAGCCGGACCCGCGTGGCGTAACCGAGGCTGCCGTAGGAGTTCGGAAAGCCGTAGAACAGTTCCGGGCGCTGCTCGCGCGAGCAGGTCAACACGCGCCCGTCGGCCACCATGACGTCGAGCTCTTCCACCGTGTCGTGCACCAGGCCGTAACGGAACGCCCCCGACTCGATGCCGACCCCGGTGGTCGCGCCGCCGACCGTGATGCTCCTGAGTTCCGGCACGATGGCCGGTGCCAGGCCGTACGGCAGGGTGGCGTCGACCACGTCGGCATAGGTCGTCATGCCCTCCACCTCGGCGACGCCGGCCGCGGCGTCGATCTCGATCACGTGGTTGAGCGAAGCCACGTCGATCTCCGTGCGGCGGGCTTCCTCTCGCGGCCTGAACAGGTTGCTGGTGGACTTTCTGAGGCGCACCGGCCCGTCGGACCCGGCCAGCGCCGCAGCCATCGCCTCCACCCGATCGCGGTGGGCTTCCCGGGCGGCGCTGCTCATCGGACCGGCTCGTAACGCGGCAGATCGCCGTGGCTGAGCACGAGCTGCCAGAGATTCAGTTTCCGCGCCCGGAAGGCGCCGGCACAACTCAACAGGTAATAGCGCCACATCCGGTAGAAGCGCTCGTCCAGCCCTTCGCTTTGTTTCAGCTCCGGCCAGGCGGCGACGAAATTGGCGTCCCAGGCCATCAGGGTGCGGTCGTAGTCCGGTCCGAAGTTGTGCCAGTCCTCGAGCACGAACAGACCCTCCTTGGCCCGGGTGAGCTGCGCCTCGGACGGAATCACGCCACCGGGGAAGATGTATTTGGCGATCCAGCGGTCGGTACTCCTGCGGCTTACGTTGCCCCCGATGGTGTGCAGCAGCATCAGGCCGCCCGGCTTCAGGCGGGCGCGCGCGAGCTCGAAGAAGGCGCGAAAGTTCTGCGGGCCGACGTGCTCCATCAGGCCGATGCTCACCACACGATCGTATTGCCGGGATTCCCTGGCCGCCTCGCGGTAGTCCTGCTGCCGGACATCGACCGGCAGCCCCTCGCAGAGTCCCCTCGCGTACTCCACCTGCTGGCGGCTGATGTTGTAGCTGTCCACCTCGCATCCGTGCTCGGCAGCCAGAAACCGGGCCAGTTCGCCGAACCCGCCGCCCAGCTCGAGCACACGCATGCCCGGCTCCAGATGCAGCTTGCGCGCGATGAGCTCCAGTTTCGCGCGCTGTGCCGCGTCCAGCGTCGCGTTGGCCCCGTCGGGGCCGTAATAGGCGCAGGTGTACTGCATGGTCGGTCCGAGCATCGCCTCGTAGAGCCGGTTCGAAAGGTCGTAGTGCTGCTCCGCGACCCGCCGCGAACGCCTTCGGCTCTGCTCATTGGCGAGCCGGCTCAGCAGCACCCGGCCGAGCACCGCCGGGCTGCGCAGCTTGCGCTCCAGGCGCGCCCGGAGGGTCCGGAAGAACAGCTCGTCGAGCCGCTCGACGTCCCACCAGCCGTCCATATAGGCCTCGCCGGCGCCAAGCGACCCCTCGGCCAGAATCCTCTGATACAGCCGCTCGTCGTGGACCTGAATATCCCGGGGCCGCTCGCCGCCGACCTCGACGTCAGCGCTGCGCAGCAGTTCCGTGACTTGTTGTCTTGCTGACATGCCAGTTCTCCCTGTAGCAATCGAATGGCCGGTTTGCCCCTTCCCCCGGCGAGAAGCCTGCCGCCTTGCCAGCCGTAACAACCATTGAAACAACAGGAAATAACGGAGTCGGACCACGATAATCTCCGGAATCTCTCCGAAGATAGACGTTGAATCGGGCGCAAACAGACCCCTGAAGCGGAAATTCTGATCATTCAAGTAAACACTGATTTACCGGCGTTTCCGGGCGGCGCATGGATGTGCCGCCGGAATCGGCCACCGCAGGTGATTGATTCCGAAACAGACTGCACCCCCTTCCTGATTGGCACTGAAATCCCGCACAGGCCCTGCGGGGCAGTCATCGAAGCGCTGCTGTCGGGCATCAATGTGCGCTTCCGAACAGAGTTCCGGTCGGCGGGTGTCAAGGATGAGGGAGTGTGGTCAGGCATTGACGGACAGCATGCCGGCCGCAACCACTCATCTTGCCGCTGGCCGCAGGCTGGCAGGAGACCACCATGTTCACCCTGAAGAGCCTGTTCTTCGGAGAACGCTCGGTAACGAAGGTCGCGGGTCTGTTCGGTTCGTGCGCAGGCGCAGAAGAGGCGGCGCGAACGTTGCTGGACGGTTCCACCCTGACGGCCTCGCAGATCACGGTGCTGGGGCCGCCCAACGGCGAGACGGAGCGGCGCGCTATTCTCAACCATGCCATTGCGCCCGAGGCCCGGGGTCTCCGTCGGACGTCGATCAGGGCCCATGTCATGATGGGTGGACTCGGCATGCTGACGGGCGGCGTGCTGTTCGCGTTCCTGGCGGGGAGTGGTGGAGCCCCCGGCATGCTCGCCGATCCGGGTATCGGTGTGGGCGCGTTGCTCGGCCTCATGGCGGGTGCCGCGCTGGCGATCCGGCTGGACCAGGGGCATGTCATCGAGGTGGTCGGCCGTACGCTGGAGCACGGCGGCTGGGCCGTGGTGGCCCGCCCGAAAGACCCCGAGCAGACGCATCAGGTCGTGGCATCGCTGCGATCCGGGAGTGAGCGGATCGTGCGCAGCCTGTAACCGGCCCGGCTGCTGGCGGCTCTGACCATTGTCTGGCCGGAGCGTACGTTTCGGGCCCGTCTGGTGTTGCTGGAGCTGGTTCTGGCAGGGTATATCGGAGCCCCCTGACCAGCGACTCCATGGCCCGTGAAGTCAACATGACGCTCGATTGTTCGCCCGCGGAGCCGCACGTGATCAGTGTTTCCCTTGTCCTGTCGTGCAATCCACTATGCTGCTCACGTTACTCTTCATGTTTGGTGTGCTGGCGCTGGGCATCGCGCTGATGCTGTGGCACGCACGGCTGGTGTTTACGGTGGAGCTGCGTGACGGCACCGCCCGTGCGCGGCGCGGCAAGCCGCCGAGGGCGTTTCTGCGCGGCTGCGAGGACGTGGCGCGCCAGTACCGCATCCAGCGCGGGCGGATCCATGCGGTACGCACGGACGGAGGCGTTCAGCTGCGCTTCTCGCGCGATCTCCCGCAGAACACCCACCAGGCCTTTCGCAACGTCTGGACCCCGCCACCGGGTGGTGGCGGAGGCGGCGGCATGCGCGCGACGGGTTAGGGCCCCGGGTTACTGCGAGCAGAGGCCGCCGTCGACGACGTAGGTGTTGCCGGTGCAGCCGGAGGCGGCGTCGGACAGCAGGAACGCGGCCATGCCGGCGCATTCCTCGTTGTTGACGTAGCGACCCAGCGGGATGCGCGCCTCGAAGGACTGGTGCACCTCGTCGGCATGGCCGGGGTTCGCCTGTTCTTCGATGGATTCCATCATGCGGTTGGCGACCGGGCCCGGGTTGAGGGTGTTGACGCGGATGTTCTCCGGCCCGAGTTCGGCGGCCAGGCACTTCATCATGCCCACCACCGCATGCTTGCTGGATACGTACGGCGAGAGACCGCCGAAGCCGCGCAGTCCAGCCACGCTGGAGGTGATGACGATGCTGCCGCCGTTGCCGCGGCGCAGTGCCGGCAGGGCCGCCTCCGCGCCCAGGCGCACGCCCTGCACGTTGACGGCGAAGACCTTGTCCCAGGCGGCATCGGTGCGGCTGTCGAACGGACCGATCTCGCCCTCGATCCCGGCGTTGAGGAACACGCCATCGAGGCGGCCGAAACGATCCAGGGCGGTGGCGACCATGCGCTCGTTGTCCTCGCGCCGGGTCACGTCCACTGCCAGGCCCACCGCGCGCTCGCCGAGCGAGCGGGCGATGTCTTCCACCGGGCCCGCCTCGCGGTCGGTGATGACCAGGCTGGCGCCCTGTTCATACAGCTTGCGCGCCGTGCTCTCGCCGATGCCCCCGGCGCCGCCGGTGATGGCGATGACCTTGCCTTCCAGATCACTCATGTCGCTTCTCCGTGTCGTGAATTCGATGGGACCAACGTATCAGTTGCCGCCGCGGGTTCGCAGATGCAGCCACCGGCCGATGAACGCGATCCCGAGGATGATCCAGCCAACGGGATATGGCAGCACGCCGGCGAAGAAGGCGGCCAGGGTGGCGAGCAGCAGCAGGCCGATGATCAGCAGCGGGATGTCCATATACGTTCGAGCCGTGGGTCAGGCGAAGGTTCGTTGTGCCATCGTCCATAATGAGGGGTGTGGCAACGGACGGACGTGACAGGTCGCGGACTCGGGAGGGGAGCTTGGCGGAGCCGCTGCGGGTGGTGGTGTGCCCGGACAGTTTCAAGGGCAGTCTGGCGGCGGAGGAGGTGGCCGCGGCGATGGTGCGCGGCGTGCTTGCGGCGCGGCCGGATGCCCGGGTGCAAGCCCTGCCGATGGCCGATGGCGGCGAGGGCACCGCATGGCGTGTAAGCCGGGCGGCGGGCTGGGAATGGCGCCAGGCGCGGGTCACCGGCCCCGACGGAACGGCGCTGCAGGCCGGCTGGGGACTGGACCCGCAGGGTCGCCGGGCGGTGCTGGACGTCGCCGCGGCCTGCGGTCTCGACCGGATCCCCGCGGGGCGCCGCGATCCCTGGCAGCTGGATACCCGGGGCGTGGGCGAACTGATGCGCGCGGCGCTGGATGCGGGGGCCCGGCATCTGCTGGTGGGCCTGGGCGGCAGTGGCACGGTGGACGGGGGCGCGGGCCTGCTGGCAGCACTGGGCGTGCGGTTCCGGGATGCGGACGGATGTGCGCTGGCGCCGCATCCGGCGGCGCTGGGGGCCCTCGTGCAGGCCGATTTCGCGGAGCTGGATCCTTGCCTGGGCGAGGTCGATATCACGCTGCTGAGCGACGTGGACAACCCGCTGATCGGCCCGCAGGGGGCGGCGGCGGTGTTCGGACCGCAGAAGGGCCTGGCGGTGGACGACGTCGCGGCGATGGATGCCTGCATGCAGCGCCTGGCGGGGGTCATCGAGGCCGCCGGATGGCTGCAGCGGCCGGTGGATGCACCGGGTGCCGGGGCGGCCGGCGGGCTGGGCTTCGCGCTGGGCTGCGTGCTGGGCGGGACCGCGCGCATGGGGGCGACGTACGTGGCCGACCTGATCGGTCTGGATGCGGCGATGCGCGAGGCGGACCGGGTGATCACCGGCGAGGGCCGGCTGGATGGCCAGACCGCGCATGGCAAGGTGGTGGCCGAGGTGCTGCGTCGCGCCGGGGGGCCGGGCGTGCCGGTAGCGGCGGTGGCCGGTTCCGTGGACGCCGATGCGGGCGAACTGGCCGCGCTGGGCCTGACCGATGCGCGCGCCCTGTGTGACGGGAGCCTGTCTCTGGAGGAGGCCATGGCGCATCCGGCCGATGCTATTGCGGCGCGCACCCGTTCCCTGATCGAAGAGGCATGACCCCATGGATCTCGACCCCGTCATCCGGAACTGGCTGGAGCTTGCCGCGCAGGCCCCGTCGTCGCACAACAGCCAGCCGTGGCGGTTCCGCGTGGCGCGTGATGGGGTGGAGGTCTGGACCGACCCGGAGCGGGTCCTGCCGGTCTCCGATCCCGGCGGGCGCGAGCGGGTGATCAGCGTGGGCTGCGCGGTGATGAACCTGCGGGTGGCTGCGGCGGCTGACGGCCGGGGGCTGAACGTGCGTCCGGAACAGGCCGGTCCCGGACCGTACGTGCGCCTGCTGAACACGACCCACGCAGGCGCCGATCTGCAGACGCTGCCGCTACTGAAGGAGTGGATCCCTCGGCGCCGCTCGTGGCGCGGACGTTTCCGTCCGGACCCGGTGCCGCCGGAGGTGGTGGATGCGCTGGTCGCCGCGGCGCGCCAGGAGGGCGTCTGGTTGCGGCCGGTGACCGGGACGGAGCCGCGTCGCGAGATCGTACGGCTGGTGCGGGAGGCGACGCGTGAGCAGTGGCGCAACCCGGCCTGGCGGGCGGAGCTGGCGCACTGGATGCGCCCGGCGGCCGCAGGCGACGGGCTGCCGGTGGGGCGCTTCACCGGCGGTCTGACCCGCTGGGCCGTGCGCCGGCTGGTGTCGCCCCGGCGGATGGCCCGTGCCGAGGCTCGGGTGGCGAGCGGGGCGCCGGTCCTGCTGGCGCTGGGGACGGGGATCGACGGGCCGATGCAGTCGCTGGCCGCCGGGCAGGGCCTGCAGCGGGTGCTGCTGGAGGCCGCGCGTCACGGGTTCTGCGCGCGCTATCTGAATCAGCCGCTGCAGCTGCCGGAGCGACGTGCGGAGCTGGCAGAGCAGCTGGGCCGCGGGCATCCGCAGCTGCTGTTCGCGCTGGGGCGCCCGGACGGGACCCCGCGGGCGACGCCCCGGCGGCCGGTGGAATTGCTGCTCCGGACGTGACGCCGGATCGGCCAGGGGGCTGGCCTCCTGCGGGGCGTCGGATCGGCCAGGGGGCTGGCCTCCTACGACGGATGGGGCCCTGCCCCCGGTAGGAGGCCGGCCCTCCGGCCGATTGTGCGTTCGGGGAATCTCCTGCGCCGGGTCGGCCAGGGGCTGGCCTCCTACGGGACCGGGGTGGCGTGTACGGGGCCGGTTGGCTGGCCTATGCTTGAGACGGAAATGATCAGGGAAAGACGGGGGAAGAATGATGCAGGTTGTGGTTCGGGGAGTGAAGATCGAGTGCGTTACCGGTGACATCGTCGAGCAGCACGACATGGACGCCATCGTCAACGCGGCCAATGCCTGGCTGCGCCCGGGCGGGGGCGTGGCCGGCGCCATCCACCATGCGGCGGGGCCGGAGCTGGAACGTGAGTGCGAGCCGCTGGCGCCGATCGAGCCGGGACAGGCGGTCATAACGGATGGGCACCGGCTGCTGAACCGTTACGTGATCCATTGCCTCGGTCCGGTGTACGGGCGTGACGAACCGGCCAGTCGCCTGCTGGCCTCGTGCTATCGCGAGGCCCTGGCGCGCGCCGAGGAGGCGGGGATCTTCAGCATCGCGTTCCCGGCGCTGTCCACCGGGGCGTTTGGTTACCCCGTCGAGGACGCGGCGCGTGTCGCTCTGGAGACGGTAGTGCACCGGACCCCGCATCTGGAGTCGGTGCGCTACATCCGCTTCGTGCTGAGCAAGGACGAGGACCGCGACATCCACGCACGCATCCTCAAGGAACTTACCGGGTAGCGGCGAGGCTGTCGGCGTAGTGGTCGCGGGCGACGTAGGTGTAGATCGCCGGGACCACGAACAGGGTGAACAGCGTGCCGATGGCCATGCCGGCGGCGATCACCAGCCCCATGGCGAAGCGCGAGCCGGCGCCGGCGCCGGTGGACATCAGCAGCGGCACCATGGCCACCACGGTGGCGGTGGTGGTCATCAGGATCGGCCGCAGGCGCAGGCTGGCGGCCTCCTCGATCGCGTCGCGCAGCGGGTGTCCCTGGCGCTGCAGCTGGTTGGCGAACTCCACGATCAGGATGCCGTGCTTGGCGATCAGGCCGATCAGCGTCAGCAGGCCCACCTGGGTATAGATGTTCAGCGAGGTCACGCCCAGGCTGATGAAGATCAGCGCGCCGGCGATGGACATTGGCACCGTGGTGAGGATGATCAGCGGGTCGCGGAACGACTCGAACTGCGCGGCCAGCACCAGGAAAATCACGAGCAGGGCGAAGAAGAACGTCACCACCAGGTCGCCGCCCTCGGCCTTCAGCTGGCGGGATTCACCCGCGTAGTCCACGTTCACGTCCGGCGGCAGCACCTCGGCGGCGATCTCGTCGATCAGCTCCAGCGCCTCGCCCAGGGTCACGCCCGGGGCCGGCACGCCCTGCAGGGTCACGGCGTTGAGCTGCTGGAAGCGGTTCAGCTGGCGCGGGGTGACGCTCTCCTCGAGGGTCACGATGCTGGACAGCGGCACCGGCGTGCCGTCGGCGGTGCGGGTGAACAGCTCCTCCAGCTGCTCCGGGGTCAGGCGGTCGGAGCGCTGCACCTGGGGGATCACCCGGTAGCTGCGGTTCTCCATCGCGAAGCGCCCGGTGTAGCCCCCGGAGAGGAACGTGGCGAGGTCGGCGTTCAGCGTGGTCATGTCGATGCCGAGCTGGGCCGCGCGCTCGCGGTCGATCTTCAGGTCCACCCGCGGCTTGTCGAAGTCGAGATCGGTATCCAGGAAGATGAAGCGCCCGGTGTCCATCGCGCGCTCGGTGATCTCGTCAGTGAAGGTCTCGAGTTCCTCGAACGAGGCCGTGGAGTTGAACACCACGCTGACCGGCGCACCGTCGCCCGGGGTCGGCAGCTGCGGTGGCTGGACCGCGAACACCTCCAGCCCCGGGATGCGGTCCAGCGCCGGTTGCAGGTCTTCTTCCAGGATCGTGTCGGTATCCCGCTCGCGCTCCTCCCACGGGCTCATGACGAAGCCGCCCAGCGCCTGGTTGGTCGCGCCGGCCATGCCCGGGCCGCCGCCGAAGCCGTTGACGATGAAGATGTTGTCCATCTCCGGGATTTCGTCGAACAGGCGGTCGGTCAGCGCCGTGTTGCGCTCCAGGTAGTCGATGCCCATGTGCGGGTCGCCCTCCATGATGGAGAAGGCGAAGCCCTGATCCTCGGGCGGTTCCAGTTCCGACTGCGAGGTGACGAACAGGAAATAGCACGAGACCAGCACGATGGCGCCGAACACCGCGATGGTGAACCGGTCGCTGAGGGCCCCGTGCAGACGCCGCCGGTAGCGCCGGCGCAGGCCGTCGAAGCGGTCGTCCAGCCAGGTCTCGATGCGCCCGCGCCGCTGGCCGTCGCCGTGGCGCAGGATCTTCGAGCACATCATCGGCGAGAGGGTGATGGCGACGATGCCCGAGATCACCACGGTGGCCGCCAGGGTGAAGGCGAACTCGATGAACAGCGTGCCGGTCAGCCCGCCGATGAAGCCCAGCGGCAGGAACACCGCGACCAGCGTGGTGGACATCGCCACGATCGGCCAGGCCAGCTCGCGCGCACCCTGCAGCGCGGCCTCCATGCGCGACATCCCCTCCTCGATATGCCGCGAGATGTTCTCCAGCATGATGATCGCGTCGTCCACCACGATGCCGATCGCCAGGACCATCGCCAGTAGCGTCAGGAGGTTGAGCGAGAAGCCCATCAGCAGCATCAGCATGAAGGTGCCGACCAGCGACAGTGGCACCGCCACCGCGGGGATGATCACGCTGCGCAGCGAGCCCAGGAACAGGTAGATCACCACCAGCACGATCAGCAGCGCGAGGGCGATGGTGATCAGCACCTCGTTGATCGCGCTCTCGATGTAGTCGGTGGAGTCGTAGACGATCTCGCCGTTCAGCCCCGACGGCAGCCGTGGTTCCACGCGCTCGCCGAAGACCTCGCGCACCTCGGCGATTACGTCCAGGGCGTTGGCGTCCGGCGCCAGCTCGATCCCCATGAAGGTGGCCGCCTGACCGTTGAAGCGCACCGAGGAGTCGTAGGTCTCCGAGCCCAGTTCTACCTCGGCCACGTCGGCCAGGCGCACCAGGTCGCCGTCGGCCTCGAACAGTACCAGCTGCTCGAATTCCTCGACGCTCTGCAGGTCGGTGTCGGCGGTGAGGTCGAGGCTGACCATCGAACCCCGGGTCTGGCCGACCGCGGAGAGCACGTTGTTGCCCTCCAGTGCCTGGCGCACGTCGCGCCCGCTGACCCCGTACGCGGCCATGCGGTCGGCGTCCAGCCAGGCCCGCATGGCAAACGCCTCGCCGCCGAGGATCTCGGCGCGCTGCACGCCGTTGACGGTGGACAGCTCCGGCTGGACCTCGCGCACGAGGTAGTCGGTGATCTGGTTGTTGTCGAGCTGTTCGGAATAGAACGACAGGTACATCGCCGCGACGTCGTCGCCCACCGACAGGTCCACCACGGGGTCCTCGGCCTCGGCCGGGAGCTCGGAGCGGATCTTGTCGACCTGCGCGGAGATCTGGGTCAGCGCCTCGTTGGGGGCGTAGTCCAGCTCCAGGTGCGCCTGCACCGTGCTGGTGCCCGCCATGCTGGAGGAGACGATGTAGTCGATGCCCTCGGCCTCGGCGACCTCGCGCTCCATCGGGGTGGTGATGAAGCCCTCGACCAGGTCGGCTTCCGCGCCGATATACGAGGTGCTGACGGTCACCACCGCGTTCTGCACCTCGGGGAACTGGCGGACGTTCAGGTCCACCACCGCGCGGATGCCGAACAGCAGGATGAACAGGCTGACCACCGTGGCCAGCACCGGTTTCTGAATGAAGACGTCGGTGAAACGCATGGTCGCGGCCCGGGTCAGCGAGTGTCCGGGCGCGGGTCGCGCTCGGCATCCGGCTGGGCGTCTTCGGTGATGTTCACCGGGGCGTCGTTCTGCAGCTTGAGCAGGCCGCTGGCCGCCACGGTGTCGCCTTCCTCCAGCCCGTCGCGGATGCGGATCAGGTCGCCGCGCCGTTCGCCGGTCTCGACCAGGCGCTGTTCCACCCGCTTCTGTCCGTCATCGTCCTCGAACACCACGAACGCCGACTGGCCCCACGGGGCATGGCGGATGGCGGTCTGCGGCACCACCAGGGCTTCCTCGGCCTCGCCGCGTTGCAGCGTCACGCGGGCGAACTGGCCCGGGCGCAGGCGGTGGTCCTCGTTGTCGAGGGTGGCCTGCACGCGGAACATGCGCGACGCGGGACGCACCCGCGGCTCGATGGCGGTGATGACGCCGGTGAAAACGGCGTCGTGCGCATCGGTCCGGATACGCACTTCCTGGCCCGGTTCGACTTCGCTCAGGCGTCGCTCGGGCAGGGTGAAGTTGAGGTGGATCGGATCCAGGGTCTGCAGTTCGACCACGGGATCGCCGGGGCCGACGAACTGGCCCTCGTCGATCTGGCGGATGCCCAGCTGGCCGTCGAACGGGGCGCGCAGGCTCTTCTGTCGGATGCGTTCTTCCTGCGAGCGCACGGCGGCGCGGGCCTGTTCCGCCTCGGTCTGCCGGCGCTGCAGTTCGGAGTCGGAGATGCTGTCGCGCTCGGCCAGCCCGCGGGCGCGCTGCAGCTCGCTTTCGGCCAGCATGGCCGCGGCCTGCAGGCTCTCCAGCTCGGCGCGGTCGAGGGCGGTGTCCAGCTCCACCAGGGTCTCGCCTTCGGCGACCTCGGTGCCGCTGGAGAACCGGATGCGATCCACCAGGCCCTGGCTCTGGAAGCTCAGGGTCGCGCCGCGCACCGCCTCCAGGCTGCCGATGGCGCGGGTCTCGGGCGTCCACGCGTCGGTCTCGACGGTGGCCGCGTTGATGGTGGCCTCGGGTTCGGGCATCTCTTCGAAATATGCGGCGATCTGCTGGTCCATGAAGGCCTTGAACCCGAAGATCCCGCCCAGTACCACGGCCACGCCGAACAGCATGTAGAAGAAACGGCGACTCACTGGAAGGTCTCCTGCAGCACGGCGCGCACGCGCTCGGTCTCCGCGCGCACCACCGAAGGTTCGTCGGGGTCCACGCGCGGCTCCCAGCGCCAGCCGGTCATCAGGGCGTGGAAGTGCCGGATCAGGTGATCCAGCGGCTGGCCGATGTCATAGGCCTCCAGCAGGCCGCGGGCATTCGCGAGGCTCTGCATGCCCTGGTTCAGGGCCCAGGGGCCGAGCCCCATCTCTTCGGCGGAGATCTCCCGTGCCGCGGGAAGGTCCCCCTTTTCCCGGGCCCTTTCCACCACGCCACTCACGGCATCGCTGATGGGCTGGGCGGCGGTGAGCAGGGCCTCCCGGCGTTCCTGCGAGATCTGCGCCCAGACCGCTTCGGTGAGCAGGTACTGCATCAGGCGGTAGTGGTCCGGGTTGGCGGTGGCGAAATCGAGGTCGGTCAGTACGATCGCCAGCATCTGCGAGCGCGTGCCCAGCGGCAGCTCCGGCAGCCGGCGGAAGCGTTCGGCGTGCTGGATGGTGGTGCGCGTCGCCACCGCGGCCAGCAGGTCCTCCTTGGAGGCGAAGTGCTGGTACAGCGTGCCCGTGGCGTATTCGCAGGCGGCGGCCAGCTTCGACATCTGCAGGGCCAGCAGGCCGTCCGTGCGGATCAGCTCGTGGGCCTTGTCGATGAACAACTGTTCGCGTGCCTGGCGCTCGCGTTGCTTGCGGTCTTCGGTTCCCATGACGCTGCAGGCTAGCGAACCCGGAACGATTTGTGAACCGAGTTCATGGATTGTTTCGGGTTCGTTCCATCGACTGGAACACGCTGCGGCCGCTCGACGTCTGCCGGGGGGCCGGTTCCCTACCCCTGCCGGCCAGCGGGAAAGTATCCTTGAGGGGAAGGCAGGCCACGAGGAAGGCCCATGAAGACACTGCGCGAACGGATGGCCGACAACGGCTTCGAATCGAATATCGACTATGCCCATCATGTGGACTGTGTGCTGGCCCGGGCGGGCGGTTCGATCCCCACGCTGAACGTGGAGGGGGACTCGGGGCGGCGCAAGACCGCTTTCGCCAACGCCCTGGCCGCGGCACTGGAAGTCCCGCACGTGCTGTATCACGACTTCACCCAGGCGCATGATCCGGCACCGACGGCGCAGCCGCCGTCCAACCCGGAGGAGGACGGAGTCGAGGAACCGCCGATCCCGGCCTTCGACCGCGAGGTCTCCAGTGCCTGTGCGTACTCCGAGGGCGAACGCACCATCCTGATCCTGGATCAGCTGCAGGCGGCGGACTTCCGCGAGCATCTGCGGCTGTACCGCTTCGTGGTCGATCGCGAGTGGTCCATGGGCGGGGCGTCGTTCGTGGCCAGTCGGGAGCGGCTGATGCTGGTCCTGATCTCGGAAGAACCGGTCTATCATTCATTGAAGAAGGTCGGTTTCAGCGTGTGGGTTCCGCGCGCCTCGGTGGGCGAGGCGGATTACCGCCCGGAGGACTTCGGCCTGGGGCCGGAGGCGGAGGGCCTGATGTGCGGCCTCGGGGAGCTGTTCCGGGCGCTGGGTGTGCAGCCCACGCCGTCGGAGTTCCAGCGGCTGCTGGACGACATCCGCAACCGCGTGCGGACCCGCGAGGAGCTGACCCATTCGATCTTCGGCCGGACCGAGGGGATCGACCACACGCTGCTGGTGTCCGATGCGATCCAGCAGCGCATGGAGCGGCTGATGCCGGAGCTGTGGGAGTTCGTGGGGTCCGAGCACGTGGAACTTTCCGGCGTGCCCCCGGATCCCGAGTAGACGGATACCGGGCCGCAGGGCCCGGGTCGCACGCAGGGGAGGATCGCCATGGTACGGACGGGACGGACAGTGGCCGCGGGCTGGCGGCTTGCGGGTGTGGCGGGACTGATTCTGTTGCTGGCGGGCTGCGGGCGCGCCTTTCCGGAGCCCGCGCCGGAGCGCGAGTTCGCCGACGGGCTGTCGGCCGAGACCCTGTTCGAGCGCACGCTGGAGGCCCACGGGGGTGATCTGCGCGAGGACCCGCGCGACTTCAACATGGCCACCGACGGCGAATGGGGACGCATGATACAGCGCGTGCAGCCGCTGGTGGCGGATACCGGTTTCCGCGGACGCTCGGAAGAACGCTATCGCCCGGCGGATTCGCTCTACGTGCGCGAGTACACCGGCCCCGAGGGGGTGAAGCACGTGTTTCGCCACGAGGGCACGATCAGCGTGTACTACAACGGGGAGTTCGAGACCGATCCGGACCGGGTCGCCGCCACCGCGATGACCATCGACGCCGGCGAGCTGTTCCATTTCGGCCCCAGTTTCGTGAAGCACCGCGCCACCGATCTGCAGCGCCTGCCGGACCGGCGCGAGGATGGCGTGGGCTACCATCGGGTGCTGGCGACCATCGAACCGGGCTTCGGCTTTGCCGAACGCGACGAGGTGGTGATGTGGATCCATCCGGAGACCGACCGGCTCTACCGCGTACACATCACGCTGGAGGGCTTCGAACGCACGCAGGGGGCGCACGTGGACACCACGTTCCTGGAGTACGAGGAAGTCGGGCCGTATGTCCTGCCGTCGCGCTTCGAGGAACGGGTGCGCGGGCCGCTGCGCCTGCACGTGCATGACTGGTGGGTGACCGGACGCGACATGGATCGTGGCTGGGAGATCGAGGACGTGCGCGGACCCGGGTTCTCGGGCGCGGCCGAGCCGCCGGCCGCCGAGGAATAAGCCGTTCGCTGATAGACTGGCGTCCTTTTTCGGGAACGGATGATCGCGAGAGGGCTTGATGGCGCAGGGTTTCTGGGCACGACTGGGGCGGCAGATGCCGCTGATCCTGGCGGTGGCAACGGTGATCTCGCTGCTGGGGGCCATGCTGGTTCGAGGTGGCAGTTCCCTCGGGTTCGTGGCGGCGTTCGTGGTGCTGCTGCCGCTGACACTGGCAGCGGCGCTGATCCGCTGGTGGCCGGGCGGGCGCACGGCGCGCGAGGTCTGCCGTGGCGAGCGCGTGCGCCGGGCGCTGTGGATGCTGGCGGCCGCGCTGATGATCTCGGCGGTCATCACCCTGGTGGCCGGGGTCGCGTGGTCCGGGGCGCGCGTCGGCAACATGCTGCTGGTGGCGGGCATCCTGCTGCTGCCGCCGGCAGTGCTGATCAGCCTGCTGGTGATCCTGGGGCGGCGTTCCATCGAACTGCGCGAAGAGCTGGAGCCCGGGTCGCATGTGGAGCTGGAGACCAACGCCCACTGGGCGGTGTTTCTGCCGGCGCTGGGGGTGCTGGGGATCACGGCGCTGCTGGCTATCGGCCCGCTCGGGGTGTGGGGCCTGGGCGCGGCCGCAGTGCTCTACCTGGTGGTCCTGCCGGGGCTGGCGATTCGGGGGCTGGCCAGTTTCGTGAACTCCGAGGCGGTGCTGACCGATCGTTACCTCCACGTGGCCAGCGGGCTGTTGTGGCAGCGCGCGGTGCGCTTCGATCTCAAGCGAGTCGGCGACATCGGGGTGAAACAGCACTGGCTGGGACGGCGCCTGGGCTTCGGCAAGGTCACGGTGGTCGATGCCGACGGGCACGCGAAGGTCGTGCCCGGCCTGCGCGATCCGGCCGGCCTGGTGCAGCGCGTCCGGGCCCGGTTGTGAAGCAAAGCGGCGAAATAGTTGATGCCTAATACAACAATGTGCAAACGATAATGGCATCTATTCTCAATCCTGCTATACCTCATGACAGAGGAAGGCGATGCCGTGACCCGGAGTCCGGTTTGCGCCCTCCCTGCTGAATGCAACCGAACGAGGAGAGAGAGATGGCAGGAGACAAAGCGAACGCCGAAGGCAAGTGCCCGGTGATGCACGGAAGCCGTACCCGCAACGATGCCGGCGGCGGTGGTCCGCGTGACTGGTGGCCCAACCAGCTGAATCTGGGCATCCTGCACCAGCACGGGATCGAGTCCGATCCGCTGGGGCCGGAGTTCGATTATGCCGGGGCCTTCAGCCAGCTGGATCTGAAGGCGGTCAAGCAGGACCTGGCCGATCTGATGACCGACTCCCAGGACTGGTGGCCGGCCGACTACGGCCATTACGGCCCGTTGCTGATCCGCATGGCCTGGCACGCCGCCGGGACCTATCGCACCGCCGACGGCCGGGGCGGGGCCTCCACCGGCAACCAGCGGTTCGCCCCCATCAACAGCTGGCCGGACAACGCCAACCTCGACAAGGCGCGGCGTCTGCTGTGGCCGATCAAGCAGAAATACGGCAACAAGATCTCCTGGGCCGACCTGTACATCCTGGCCGGCAACGTGGCGCTGGAATCCATGGGCTTCGAGACCTTCGGCTTCGGTGGTGGTCGCGAGGACATCTGGGCCCCGGAAGAGGACATCTACTGGGGTGCCGAGGACGAGTGGCTGGCGACCAGTGATCACGCGAAGAGCCGCTATTCCGGCGAGCGCGAACTCGAGGATCCGCTGGCCGCGGTGCAGATGGGGCTGATCTACGTGAACCCCGAGGGCCCGGACGGCAACCCGGACACGCTGAAGCTGGCATTCGACATCCGCGAGACCTTCGAGCGCATGGCGATGAACGACTACGAGACGGTGGCGCTGACCGCCGGCGGGCACACCTTCGGCAAGGTGCATGGCGCGGGCGATGCCGCCCACGTGGGACCGGAACCGGAGGCCGCGCCGCTGGAGGAGATGGGGCTGGGCTGGAAGAGCAGCTATGGCTCCGGCAAGGGCCGCGACACCATCACCAGCGGGCTGGAGGGATCCTGGACCCCGACCCCGCGGCAGTGGGACATGAGCTACCTGGAGGTGCTGTTCAAGTACGACTGGGAGCTGAGCAAGAGCCCGGCCGGCGCCTCGCAGTGGGTGCCGAAGAACCTCGCCGACGAGGACCGCGCGCCGGATGCCGAGGACCCGTCGCAGAAGGTGGGCATCATGATGACCACCGCCGACATGGCGATGCGCGAGGACCCCGAGTACCGCAGGATCGCCCTGCACTTCAAGGAGAACCCGGAGGAGTTCGCCGACGCCTTCGCGCGCGCCTGGTTCAAGCTGACGCACCGTGACATGGGGCCGAAGGATCGTTACCTCGGACCGGAAGTCCCCGCCGAGGATCTGATCTGGCAGGACCCGGTGCCGCCGGTGGATCACGTGCTGATCGACGAGCAGGACGCCGAACGGCTGAAGGCCGGGATCCTCGCGACCGGTCTGTCGGTGCAGGAGCTGGTGGCCACGGCGTGGTGCTCGGCCTGCACCTTCCGTCAGTCGGACAAGCGTGGCGGGGCCAACGGGGCCCGCATCCGTCTGGCGCCGCAGAAGGACTGGGAGGCGTTCGAACCGCAGCAGCTGGCGAAGGTGCTGGACCGGCTGGAGGGCGTGCGCGAGTCCTTCAATGACGAGCAGTACGGGGACAAGCGCATCTCCCTGGCCGACATGATCGTGCTGGGCGGGGCGGCCGGCATCGAGAAGGCCGCGGCGGATGCCGGGCACCCGGTGTACGTGCCGTTCGTCCCCGGACGCACGGATGCGACCGAGGAGCAGACCGACGCCGAGTCCTTCGAGCCGATGAAGCCCGAAGCCGACGGTTTCCGCAATTACCGCCGGGCGCGCTTCACCGTGGCCGAAGAGGAGATGCTGCTGGACCGTGCCCAGCTGCTGGGCCTGACGGCCCCCGAGATGACGGTTCTGGTGGGCGGCATGCGCGCCCTGGATGCCAACCACGGGGGCTCGAAGGATGGCGTGCTGACCGAGCGTCCCGGACAGCTGACCAACGACTTCTTCGTCAACCTGGTCGACATGGGCATCGAGTGGCAGCCCGTGGGCGAGGAGGCCGACCGCTTCGAGGGACGTGACCGCGCCACCGGCGAGGTGAAGTGGACCGGGACCCGCGTGGACCTGGTATTCGGCTCCAACTCGCAGCTGCGGGCCCTGGCCGAGGCCTATGCCCAGGACGACGCGGCGGAGAAGTTCGTCTGGGACTTCGTCGATGCCTGGAACAAGGTGATGAACGCGGATCGCTTCGATCTGATGTAAGTCGATTGCCGTAAAACCGGAGCCCGCCCTGCCCGCAGGCGAAGGTGCCTGCCTGGTCTTGTTCTCCTGTGGGAGCCTGCTTGCAGGCGAACAGGGGGTGGGCGCCCGGTCCTTTTATCGGGCCCCGGCCCTACTCCTGTTCGGGCAGGGTGGTGTCGAACTCCACCTCCACCGACCGCGTGCGCGATGGATCCGTCTCCTCGCTCAGCGGATTCTCCCGGTGGTGCAGCTCGCCCGAAACCCGGCCGCTGATGCGGGCGGTATCCCCGTCGACCTCCAGCCGGTCGAACTCGTACTCCACATTCTCGAGCTGGTCGTTCCCCACAAAATCGGGGCCGCCGGCCTGTTCGTGGTAATAGCTGACCTCCACCCTGCCCACGTTGTCGTTGAAGGTCGTCACGCTGACGATCAGCGAGCCCAGGGGGTTGGGCGTGCTGCCGTCGCGCAGCCCGTGCAGGTTGAACAGGCGGGCCCCGGCTGGCAGGTCGGTGAAGAAGGCCGGCCCCCCGTCATCCGTGTCGAAGCGCTCCCAGGTCCGTTCGTCACCATCGATCGTGCCGCTCATCACCACCTCGCCGGCGACGGCCTGTCCGCCGGTCAGCGCGAGGGTGGCACCGGCCGCCAGACCCGTCAGCAGGGTGGCTCGGGTGCGGGTATTCGGTTGCGTCGGCTGCATGCTGCCTCCAGTGGAAGGGATATGGGAACAGCCTAAACTGCGCCCCTCCCGCCGTCGCCCCTCAAATGCAGGGGACATCGATCTTCGCCGGCTGTGTGGCGCTGCTCTAATGGATCAAGGGCATCCCCGACATCCGCAACGCCCTCGATCGGGCTGCCTGAAACCAGTCTGTCCGGCACCGCCCGGAGCGCGCATCATTCGCAGGTGCTGAGGGCCTCTGCCGGACAGCGCGAGCCGTCCGGCCACAGCGCACGGCCCAGGCGGGCGCCGTTCAGTTCGGCGTCCTGCGGGTTGGCTTCGCGAAAGTCCACATGGCGCAGGTCGGCGCCCGAGAAGTCCGCACCGGCCAGCTCCGCGCCACGCAGGGTGGCGCCCCGCAGCCGGGCGTCCGTCAGGCGTGCGTCGGCGAGGCTTGCGTGGGTCAGGTCGGCGAACTCCAGCAGGGCCCCGTCCAGCCGGGCCCCCTGCAGGCGGGCGCCGCCCAGGCGGGCCTCGCGCAGACTGGCCCGTGTCAGGTCCGCCTCGCGCAGGTCGGCCACCGGCATCTCGCAGCGATTCCAGTTGACCTCCGGAGCCGGCGGGGCCGAGCAGTCGCGGCCGGTGGTCTCCGGCGGCGGTTCGCGCAGCAGCCACAGCAGGAGGATCGCCACCGCCAGCGTCGCCCCCAGCGTGGCCCAGCGGCGAGGCCCGCGGAGTATCGCGGGGATTTGTTGTGCCGGGAGGGTCAGAAGCTCCACCCACTGCCGGCGATGGGTCAGGGTTTCCGGCGACTCGGGCCGGCGCCGCTCGCCCTCGCGGCGTTCGAGGAGTTCCGGCGGGGTGTCCTCGTCCGGGGCGCGGCGTTCGCGCAGGCGCTCGTCCTCGCGCAGTCGGGCCTGCTGCAGGCGTTCCAGCCCCTCCGGGGTGTCGGCATGCAGCAGTTCCTCCGGGATCAGCTCGGGTACCTCGCGCAGCGGGTACCACAGGTGCGGCGTCGGCCCGACTTCGTCGTCCGGAGTGAGCCGACCGAGGATCAGGTAGCGCCGGATCAGATGCGCCGGAAACGGCCCGTGCACCTCGCCGTCGCGCCGGGTGTACCACAGCTCGTAGCCCTCGCTGTCCCGTTCCGGCGTCTCGCCCGGCTCATCGCTCATGGCTGTCCCCTTCCGCACCTGCGTGCAGTGTAGTGGCCTCCTTGCCGGGTCGCGACACCCGGGAACGCCGCCGTATGGCGGGATCCGTCCAAGACCGCCCGATTTGCGCGGTTGTGTTGCCGGGGGTGTGATGGCGTTCGCATAGTGCATTTCGCGCGTCGTTCGTGGGGGATGCATGCAGTTTTCGCAAAGGGTGAAGCGGATCGGCGGGCGTCTGGTGAATGCCATCACCCTGGCATTCGTGGTTCTGCTGGCGGGGATGCTCGTGGTGGTGGCCAACAGTGTCTGGCAGAACCAGCGGCTGCTGGACGAGCTCCACCACATGACCGAGGAACGGGCCCAGCGAATCCAGCTGGCGTCCGATTTGCTCGAGGCGGCCTACAATCGGCACCAGACCATGGTGAATCAGGTGCTGACGGATGATCCGTTCGAGCGCGACGACCTGCTGATGGAATACCACCGCTGGGGCCACAGCGTCGGCGAGGTTCGCGCGGCCCTGGACGAGCGCGTGACCGAGCCGGTGGCCCGCGAGCGGCTGGAGGAGCAGGATGCGCTGATCCCCGAGATCGTGGAGCTGCAGGACGAGGTCGTGGACCTGGCATCGCGCGACGAGATCGAGCCTGCGATGGCGATCCTCAGTGAGCGCCTGTTCGACCTGGATCGCGAATTCGATGCATCGATCGAGGCACTGCGTGCCCACGAGCGGGCGCAGATGGAGGCCGCGGCCGAACGTGCGCGCGAGGTCGGGGCCAATACGCAGCGGTTCATGCTGGTGTTCGGGGGAGGCGGCGTGCTGTTTGCCCTGGCCCTGACGCTGGTGACCCGCCGGACGCTGGTGGCGATGCATCATGACCTGCGTGAACAGGCCTCCCGGCTGGAGGAAGCCGGCCGTCGGCTGGAGCACGAGGCCACGCACGATCCCCTGACCGGCCTGCCCAACCGCCGTGCCTTCTATCGACGGCTGGAGGACGCGATCGAGCGCGGCCGCGAGACCGGCGAAACGTTCTCGGTGGCCTTCATCGACCTGGACCATTTCAAGCCGGTGAACGACCGCCTGGGGCATGCTGCGGGGGATGAGCTGCTGGGGGTGGTGGCCCGGCGGCTGGAAGAAGCGGTTCCGGAGACCGCGTGCGTGGCGCGCGTGGGCGGCGATGAATTCGCCGTGCTGCTGGCGGACGAGGCCTCGCCGGACACGGCTGGCGAGCGGCTGAAAGCAGCGGTGAGCCGGCCGGCGCAGCTGGCCGCGGGCGAGGTGACGCCCGCGATGACCCTGGGCTGGGCCGACGGGCCGGGGGACGGTGATCCGGATACGCTGCTGGGGCGCGCCGATCGCGAGATGTATGCCCGCAAGGCGGGTCGTACCCCGACGCCGTCCTTGTAGCGGCGGGTCACCGTGCGAAGAGGCCCGCCAGAGCTCGGCCGGACCCTGCCGACGCACTTTCCCGGAGGTTTCCATTTCCTTTGACCTTCGGGGGCGCCTACCATATGCGCTCCGAAGTACCGAGAACCGGGGCCGGTGGAAGGCTACGGCGCGCAACGATGAACGATCCCGACACTGTCCCGCCACGACCCCGTCTGGGGGTCTCGCGCTGCTTGCTGGGCGAGCGTGTGCGCTACGATGGCGGTCACCGCCGCGACGACTGGCTGACGCAGGTGCTGCTCCCGCATGTGGAGCTCGTGGCCCTGTGTCCGGAGGCCGAGGCCGGTCTGGGCACTCCACGCGAGCCGATGCAGCTGGAACGCGGGCCCGGGGATACGCAGCGACTGCGCGGACGCGAAAGCGGACAGGATCATGCGCCGGCCCTGCGTGCCTGGGTCGATGGGCGGTTGCCGGAACTGGAAGGGCCCGCGGGTCCGGATGGCTACGTTCTGAAGGCGCGCTCGCCCAGTTGCGGGCGCGCGGTGCCGGTCAACGGCCAGCGCGAGCCGCGTCCGGGGCTGTTCGCAGCCGCGCTGGAAACGGCTGCCCCGTCGCGGCTGCTGGTGGACGAGACCGCGCTGCACGATGCGCCGGCGCGCGAGGCGTTCGTGATCCGGCTGTTCGCCCTGGCGCGGCTGCGCGAACGCCTGGCCGGCGAGTGGACCGCCGGTGACCTGTCGGCCTTCCATGCGCGCGAGAAGATGCTGCTGCTGGCCCATGGCCGGCCGGACTACGACCGCCTGGGTCGCCTGGTGGCGGCCGCCGGGACGCGT
Organism: Thioalkalivibrio sp. ALE21; assembly: GCF_003208255.1. Lineage (NCBI taxonomy): Bacteria > Pseudomonadati > Pseudomonadota > Gammaproteobacteria > Chromatiales > Ectothiorhodospiraceae > Thioalkalivibrio > Thioalkalivibrio sp. ALE21. The sequence goes on along the minus strand of NZ_QKMA01000006.1, from coordinate 121,448 downwards.
CCGCGCGCGGAGCTGGCGGCCGAATATGCAGAGGTGTTTGCCCGGGCGCTGGCGCGCGGGACCACGCGCGGCGCCCACGTGAACGTGCTGCAGCACCTGCTGGGGCATTTCCGCGAATATCTGCCCGCGGACGAACGCGCGGCCCTGCAGGCCGCCATCGAGGACTTCGGCGCGGGTCGCCGGGACCGCATGTCGGTGGTGCGCCGGCTGCGGGAACGCGCGGATGCGCTGCAACTGGACTGGGTGTGCCGGCAGAGCTATCTGCGGCCGGCGCCGGATGAACTGCTGACGGGTGAAGACCCCGCGAACGAATGATTGCCGAATCCGATCTGATCATTCTCCGCCAGGCGCCGGAGATCCACCTGAAGGCGCCCGGTACGCGGCGCCATTTCACCCGCATCCTGCAGCGCAACCTGCGCCGGGCACTGGAGGACGTGCCGCACCGTCTGGCCACCGCGCAGGGGCGTCTGCTGCTGCGCACGGCGGAGCGCGAGCGGGCGCTGGAGATCCTGCCGCGGGTGTTCGGCCTGAGCACCTTCTCGCCGGTGGTGGCCGAGGTCGAGCCGGAGCTGGAGGCCATCGTCGACGGCGTGGGGCGGCATTTCACCGAGGCGGTGCGCGGCCGGACCTACGCGGTGCGCTGCAAGCGCCAGGGCACCAAGCGCGTGTCGGCCACCCGCATCGAGCGCGAGGCGGGCGCGGCCCTCAATGGCCCCGGGCGGGTGAACCTGGATGCGCCCGACGTCACCGTGCGCATCGATCTGCAGGAGGACCGGGCCTGGCTGTTCAGCGAGCGGCGGCGCGGGGCCGGCGGGCTGCCGCTGGGAGTGCAGGGGCGCACGCTGGTGCTGCTGTCCGGGGGCTTCGATTCGGCGGTGGCCGCCTGGTACATGATGCGGCGCGGCACCACGGCGGATTTCGTGTTCTGCAACCTCGGCGGGCCCACGCACGAGGCGATGGTGGCGGCGATCGCGCGACGCCTGGCGGGGGACTGGGCACACGGCACCCGCCCGCGGCTGTACGTGGTCGACTTCGAGGCGGTGGTGGAGGATCTGCGCGCCAGCGTCCCCGGCGACATGTGGCAGATCGTGCTCAAACGGCTGATGTACCGTGCGGCCGAGGCGGTGGCGGCGCGCAGCGGGGCCGAGGCCCTGGTCACCGGCGAGGCCCTGAGTCAGGTGTCCTCGCAGACCCTGTCCAATCTGCAGACTATCGACGCGGTGGCCACGCTGCCGGTGCTGCGGCCGTTGATCGGTTTCGACAAGCAGGAGATCACCGACCGGGCGCGGGCGATCGGCACCTTCGAGCTGTGCGAGCGGGTGCCGGAGTTCTGCGCGCTGACGGAGCAGCCGCCGCTGGTCGAGAGTCGGACCTCGCGCATCGAACGGGCGGAAGACGCGCTGCATCCGGCCGTTCTGCAGCAGGCGATCGACGCGGTGTGCGAGCGCGATCCGCTGGCGGCGGATGACGGACCGGACGGGGTTGCGGGCGAGGGTGAAGGGATCTTCGTGGACCGCATCCCCGAGGGGGCCACGGTGATCGACTGCCAGCCCGCGGAGGCCTACCGGCAATGGCACTGGCCGGGGGCGGAAAACCACCCGGCCGACACCCTGCTGCAGACGTTCGCCGACTGGCCCGCCGACCGCGAATACGTGCTCTACTGCCAGCGCGGCAGCAATTCGGCGGTGATCGCCGAGCGCATGCAGCGGGCCGGGTTCCGCGCGCGGGCCTTCCGCGGCGGGCTGAACCGCCTGAAAAGGCAGGAGGCCAGCCCCCTGGCCGATTCGGCGCAGGGGGGTACCCGGACGTGAAATCGGCCGGAGGGCCGGCCTCCTACGCGGCCGGGTCTGGCCGATTAAAGGCCCGATCGGGGAGAACGCCGGATACAAAAAAGGCCCGACCAGAAGGCCGGGCCCGGGGGCAGCGCGAGGCTGCCGGTGCGTTCCCTGGACGGGATCAGTTACGGGCGCAGGCCACCCATTCGTCGACCAGCCCGGCCTCGTCATTGAAGAACTTGTCCACCGCGTGGCCGGTGGACTCCTCGTCGGCCAGATACATGTACTCGTTGAGCAGGTCGATGTCGATGTTCATGCAGCCGGCAAAGGCGGCGACCTCGGGATGGTCGTCGGCAAAGCCGGTGCGCGACATGGCGTGGATGGATTCGGCACCGCCCAGGGCACCCTTCGGATCCTCGAGGTATTCAAGCTCGTAGGCACCCAGCTTCCAGTGCGGGCTCCAGCCGGTGACCACGATCGCCTCGTCGCGGCGGATGGCGCGGTCCAGCGCGGCGGTCATGGCGGCGTCGGAAGCTTCGATCAGGTCGAAGTCGAGGCCGTATTCCTCGATGGTGTCATGCGACAGGCGGGTCAGACCGGCGCCCGGGTCGATGCCCTGGATCTGCCCGTTCAGGCGGTTCTGCCACTCGTCATCCTGCAGGTCTTCGATCGAGGTCAGGCCCAAATCGTAGAGATATTCCGGGACCAGCCAGCCGAGCTTCGCATCCTCGTACAGCACGCCCAGGTCGACGATCTCGTCACCGAATTCATCGATGTAGTCCTCGTGGGTGATCGGCTGCCAGGACATCAGCATCATGTCCAGGTCCCCGCCGGCCAGACCGGCGTACTGCGGGGCGATGTCGGTCTGCACCAGCTCCACGCCGGTGTCCAGGCGTTCCTGGATCACGCGGTCGGCGACCTGGGTGATGAACTCGGCATCGGCCCAGGCGGTCCAGCCGATGCGCACGTCGTCCGCCTGCGCGGCGGAGGTCGCCATGCCCAGGGACAGGGCAGCGGCCGTGGCGGTCGTCAGCAGTTTCTTCTTCATCATGGTTACGGTTCTCCTTGTTGCTTCTTGAGCATCCGGCCGCCGGGATTCGGGGCGGCCGCGTGGATGAACGGATGATCAGGCATCGGCCTTCTGCCGGCCGCTGAAGAACCAGCGCAGCAGATTGCCGTAGGCATTGCCCTCGCGCCGGCGCTGGCCGAAGCTCTGGCTGATGCGGTCGAGCAGAATCGCGAGGAATACCACGGCCAGACCGCCCTCGAAGCCGACGCCGACCTGCAGGCGCTGGATGCCGGTGAGCACGGTGCCGCCGAGGCCGCCGGCCCCGATCATGGAAGCGATCACCACCATGGACAGCGCCAGCATGATGGTCTGGTTGATGCCGGCCATGATCGACGGCATCGCCAGCGGCAGCTGGATCTTGAACAATAGCTGACGCGGGGTGCAGCCGAAAGCCTGGCCCGCCTCCACGTGCTCGCGACTGACCTGGCGGATGCCGAGGTTGGTCAGGCGCACCGCCGGCGGCATGGCGAAGATCAGCGTGGCGATCGCGCCGGGTACGGTCCCCAGACCGAAGAAGATCGCCGCCGGGATCAGATACACGAACGGTGGCATGGTCTGCATCAGATCCAGCACCGGGCGCACCAGCATCTCCACGGTGTCGTTGCGCGACATCGCGATGCCGATCGGCAGGCCGATGATCAGGGCGGCAATGGACGAGGCCACCACCAGCGAGAGCGTCCGGATGGTCTCCGGCCACAGCTCCATCGAGAAGATCAGCAGCAGCGCCACCGCCGCGAACAGGCCGAAACGCCAGCCGACCCGCCAGATCCCGCCAAGAACAATCAATACGGCGAGTACCCAGGGTGGCGGGAACCACAGCAGCGCCTGAACGGTTTCCGAGAACACCCCGAGGCCAAAGGCCACGAGCAGCGCGCCGGTGGTGATGGCTCCGATCTTGTGTCCGAAGCGCATCCATACGCCTGCGGCAATCAGGAAGGCGGTCAGCCACAGCGGGTAAAGCAGGAGGAACTCGGTCGCGTCCACCAGGGCGCGGATGACCGCCTCGATCCCGTCCAGCAGCCCCTCGAGGTTGTCGCTGATCCAGTCGACCCCGTCCTCGATCCAGTCACCGATGGTGATCGGTTCCAGTACGGTCTCGCTGAACCACTCGGCCAGTGATTCGAGCGGTCCGACGGTTTCGTGGTCCTGGATGTCCGGTTCGTCTTGCGTCATGGGGGATGGGCCTACTGATGGGTCCGGTCGAGGGTTTGCAGGAGGTCGCGCTGCGACAGGGTCCCGATGAAACGGCCGTCTTCCACCACGACCAGCGGCCAGTCACTGGCGGCGGCGCGGCCGAGGACATCGGACATGGCGGTGGAGGCCTCCACCGTGTCGATGCCGTCGATGCGTGCGGCGTCGAGATCGGCGGCGTCCGTCAGGCTGCGTGCGGAGACCAGGCCGCGGAAGCGTGCCCCTTCGTCCAGCAGCACGGCACAGCCATCGGCACCCAGCTGCTGCCGGGCCCCGGCGGCGTCCGCCTGCCCGGTCTGCAGCAGTGGCATGGCATCGTGGCGGGCGATGTCGCCGGCGGAGTACACCTGGCTCACGTCCACGCCGTAGAAGAACGAGCGGACGTAGTCGTTGGCCGGGTTCGACACGATCTCCTGCGGCGTGCCGATCTGGACCACCTGCCCGCCCTGCATGATCGCGATGCGGTCGCCGATGCGCATGGCCTCGTCGAGGTCGTGCGAGATGAATACCACCGTCCGGCTCCGCTGTTCCTGCAGACGCATGAGCTCGTCCTGCATCTCGGTGCGGATCAGCGGGTCCAGCGCGGAGAAAGCCTCGTCCATCAGCAGGATGGTGGGGTCGGTGGCCAGGGCGCGGGCCAGGCCGACACGCTGCTGCATGCCGCCGGAGAGTTCGTCGGGGTAGCTGTTGGCGTGCGCGCCGAGCCCCACGGCCTCCAGGGCCTGCAGGGCCCGTTCGTGCTGGCGGACACGATCGAAACCGGAGACGTCCAGGCCCAGCGAGGCGTTCTCGATGACGGTCTTGTGCGGGAGCAGGGCGAACGACTGGAACACCATCGACATGTCGCGCCGGCGCAGGTCGATCAACTGCCTGCGGCTCATGCGGGTGATGTCCTCGCCGTTCACGTACAGGTGGCCGGCGGTGGGCTCGATCAGGCGGTTGAACATCCGGACCATGGTCGACTTGCCCGAACCGGACAGACCCATGATCACGAAGACCTCGCCCTCGCGGATGCTGAAACTGGCCTCGCGCACGCCCACGGTATTGCCGGTGCGGGCGAAGATCGCATCCTTGTCCAGACCCTGCTCCATCAGTTCCAGGGCGCGGTGCGGGCGCGGCCCGAAAATCTTGTAGAGATCCTCTACGACGAGCTTGTCACTCATGCGCGTACCGTTCGGGGTTCGGGTGGGGCGTTGTGGTGCGGCTCGCGGACCGGGTATTTCGGGAGGTCCGCATATACGAATACAGAACTCGTCGCTTGCGTGCAACGTTGACCGGGTATTCATGAGGCAGTGCCGGAATTCGTGCGGGTCTTCCGCACGGCCCCGTGTTCCGGATGCTATACAGGGGGGGAAGTCTGGTTCCGGCCCCGAGGTGATTGCAATGAAGGAATCCGTACATGTCGTCTGTCCGCATTGCGATGCCGTGAACCGCATACCGTCGCGCCGCATCGGGGGCGCACCGAAGTGTGGTCAGTGCCACGGGGCACTGTTCTGTGCGCGACCTGCGGAACTGACCGGCGACAACGTCGACCGGCACCTGCAGCGCAACGACATCCCCGTACTGGTGGATTTCTGGGCCTCGTGGTGCGGGCCGTGCAAGATGATGGGGCCCGAGTTCGAGCGTGCGGCGGCCGAGCTGGAACCCCGGGTGCGGCTCGCAAAGATCAATACGGATAGCGAACAGGCCCTGGGGGCCCGTTTCGGCGTTCGCAGTATCCCGACCCTCGCCCTGTTCGAGGAGGGTCGGGAGGTTGCCCGGCAGCCGGGGGCGATGCGCGCCCCCGACATCATCCGCTGGGTCCGCGACGAACTCTGACGCGGTCCCGGCCTACTCGGGGCGGCAGATCTCTCCGGCGCGGGCCGCCTTCAGGGTGCGCAGCGCCAGGCCGACGATCAGGATGGTGGTCAGTGCCAGCAGGATCACGCCCAGGGTTTCCATCAGCGGCAGGGCCGCATGCCGGCCGAATTCCATGGTGGCAATGCTGAACGCCGCGACCGGGAACGAATAGGCCCACCAGGAGAGGAAGAAGGGCAGGCGGAGGAACGCCGGCAGGCGCACCAGCAGGAGCAGGAACAGGAACGCGCCGATGTAGTAGAGGATGCGCGCGAAGGCGTCCACCTCGCCGGTCAGTTCGATCCACGCCAGAAAGCCCACCGCCGGGGGTGCCAGCAGGATGGCCAGGGTCGGCATCATGCGCTCGGGCAGCGGGTCGTGGAAGATGAAGCGATAGAACACCAGCGTCATCAGCACGATCCAGAACACCAGGCCGATGCTGAAGAAGAACCACGACAGCTCGATCAGGCCGAAGGCCACGCCGGGCAGCGGGATCAGGATGTTCCCCACCACCGGAATGAACCAGGCCGGGTTGATCGACTCGATCGGCATCGGCTGGGCACCGGTCCAGTGCGCCATCGCAGTCAGTGTCAGCAACAGATGAGCGATCACGCCGACGATCCACAGGGCCAGCGCCCACCCTTCGGCCACCGGCAACCAGAGCATCGACAGCAGGATCAACGAGATGGAGGTGGCGGCGAAGAAGTTCAGCTTGACCGGATGGTTGAACTCTTCTTTCACCTTGTCCGGCCAGCCCTTGAGTTTCGACAGGTAGGCGATCGCGAGGAAGATGAACAGCACCGTGGTCAGTCCGGTCAGTGCCGCACTGATCGTGGACGGGCCGTCCCAGACGATTTCGCCGGTGCGCCAGGCCAGGGTCAGGCCCGCCATGCCCATCACGGTTGCGAACAGGGGTACGGGCAGGTTGGGGAGTCGTCCCTCGGTGTTTTCCGTCATGATCGTCCTCGCTTCCATTGTGGTGCCCGTATCCTAGGCAAACGCCGATCAATGTGCACGTTCGCGCCCGGCGTTTGCCGGCTACTCCTCCAGCAGGTCGCGGATCTGTTCGACGACCCCGGGTTCCATCCATTCGATGGCCCCGTACAGGGCATAGCGCACGCGCCCCTCGCGGTCGATGACGTAGCTGGTGGGGAAGGCGAGGGCGCGCCAGTCTTCCAGCGACTTCTGCTGCGGGTCGAGCAGAATGGTGAACTCCGTCTCTACCTCGTCCTCGATGAACGCGCGGATGGTGTCTTCCGGTTCGCCCAGGTTCACCGCGAGGATGCGAAAGCCCTCGTCGCGCAGTTTGTCTTCCAGGCGCTGCATCGACGGCATCTCGTGCACGCAGGGCGGGCACCAGCTGGCCCAGAAGTTGATGAGAATGACCTCGCCGCGGTAGTCGCGCAGGTCGTGTTCCTCACCGGCCAGATCGGGACGGATCAGTTCCGGCGCGTCCGGTTGCTCTTCCACCGGATTCAGGCGGGCGTCGGTGCCCGACGGGGTGCGCACCGCGAGATCGACATCCGCCGCGGGCACGCGCGGCTCGCGTGCCGAGGGCGTGCGGGCCAGCAGGTCCATGCCGCGCAGCAGTTCGCCCGGCAGTGCCTCGCGTGCGAGGCGTTCGGCGGCGGTGGCGTCCGGCCGGAAGAAATAGCGGTCGCGCAGCTCGGGGAGCAGCCTCACGCCCACCGAACTGCCGGCTTCGGCCAGCGCCGCGCGCACGCGGCCCAGGTGCTGGAACTGCGGAGATTGTACGGGCTGCAGGATGAAGACCGGCAGGTTGCTGTAGTGGACGATCGGCTGGAGCTCGGGCTCGGCGGCGTCCGCCCCGGTATGCAGGAACGGGCTGAGCATCAGCACGCCGGCGAGATCCTCCGAGCCGGGGTTGGCCTGCTGCCACTGGTGCAGCCCGGTGAGCAGCCAGGGCCAGGCCCGGTCGCTTGCAAGGACGAACACCGGGCGCTCGGTCTCCTCGCGTGCGGCGTCCAGCAGATCCGGTACGGTGGCCAGCGGCATGTCGTCGAACGAAGAGGCGGCCTCCGGCAGGAAATGCCCGGTGAACGGATCCGTGAGCCAGACTTCCACGCCGCGTGCCTGCAGGGCCAGGGCCTGTTGGCGGTGCTCGTCCTGCAGGCCATGCTCGGAGGGAAACCACAGCAGGACGGGGCCGTGGTCGGCGGGGTAGCGCTGCACCGGGACGGGCTCACCCCCGGCGGTGACGGTGGCGGCCGGGGAATCGGCGAGGGCCGTTCCCGACCCGGCAATGCCGGCCGTCAGCAACAGCAGGCACAGCGCCGGCAGCAGCCGCAGGACGGGCAGGCGAACGCCTCGGGGCCTCATCCGGGCTTGCGTAGAGGGGATCAGTCGGCGGGCGCGCGCTCGACGCGGTCACGCGAGCGCAGGTCGCCGGAGGTGCGCTCCAGCTCGCGATCCAGGGTCAGAACCATGGTGTCGTCGCTCTCTTCCATGGTGACCTGATCGGCATCCACGCCCGGCGGCGGGAGCTGCGGGCGGAATTCCGTGACTTCGGCCGAACCCGGCGCTTCGCTGCCCGGCCAGTCCAGTTGAGACCAGTCCGCCTGGGTTACCGTGGCCACCGGGGAGTCGTAGCCCGGCGGGGCCCAGAACGCCAGCACCGCGGCGGTGGCTGCCACCAGCAGGTTGAGCGAACGGCGCCGGGCGCGCAGCTCGCGTTCCTGTTGCCGGGGATCTTCCTGGATGGCGTGCATGGATCAAGGCCTCGAAAACGTTGTTCTCACGGACTCAAACGTTACGCCGGCGGCGTCCGTGCTGCAACATGCCCCCGCGCTATACGGATTTCATGACCCAGTCGGTCAGGTGGCGGAAACCGCGCTTGCGCATGGCCTTCTGGATCGCCTGATAGCCGGCCTGGACCTGTTCTTCCCTGGGATATTTCTGTTCCACGGCGAGGATGTCGGCATAGATCTTCGACCATTCCTCGACGGCCTCGCGTTTGGGGCGAATGCGCACCGAGCTGTAGCCGGTGATCTCGCCGCTGGCCGAGGTGCGCGGGGCCACCCGCACGAAGACCCAGTAGTTGTCGCCGTTCTTCGCGCGGTTGTTGACGAAACCGAAGAACTCGTCGCCGCCCTGGATGATCTGCCACATCGCGTAGAAGGCGGCGCGCGGCATGTGCGGGTGGCGCAGGATGCTGTGGGGGGCGCCGATCAGTTCCTCGCGGCTGTATTGCGAGATGCGCACCATGGTGTTGTTGGCCAGGTCGATGACGCCGCGGGTATCGGTGCGGGACTGGATGGTGTCGTGCGGTTCGAGAACGATTTCGTGCCCGGTCAGGCTGCGGTCGACCATGCTGGCCCCCTCGTGATTCTGTGTGGAAAGAATCACGAATGCCATGGTCCCGTCAAACCGTGGCGGGCTGCGCCCGGGTGATGGCAGCGGTCTATACTGGGGCCCGTAGCCCGGACTCAGGAGCGTAAATGGCGGCGAAGCGGAACCCGACGGTGGAACGGATCCTGCGCGGGCTGCACTCGCGCTACCCGATCATCTACCTGCAGGGTTGGGACGAGGATCGCATCGAACGCCTGCTCCAGCAGGTGGCCCGCAAATATTACGGGGAAGAGGGCCGGCTGCAGGTGTGGTCAGCGGCGCGCGGTTTCGCTGCCCTGGAGGAGGATCCGTCGGGCGGGCCGGCGGTGGAGGCCGAGCCGGCGGTCCATGATCCCGAGGCGGCGCTGACACGCATCGCCGGTCATCGTGATCCGCCCCGCATGAGCCTGTTCAAGGATCTGCCGGTATGGTTCGACCAGCGCCCCGGACTGGTGCGCGGACTGCGCGATCTCTACTACGAGCTGAAGGGGACCAGCAACGTGGTCTTCGTCAGTTGCCCGCAGCTGCATCTCCCGGACATTATCAAGAAGGAGATCTTCCTGGTCGACGTGGATCTGCCCACCGAAGAGGAACTGCTGGAGTTTCTCGAGGGGCGTCGCGGCGCCGAGGCGCATTCGCGCGAGCTGCTGTTCCGTCTGGCGGCGGGGATGCGCGGGCTGTCGCTCAACGAGGCCGGCCACCTGGCCTCGCGCCTGCTGCGCATGCAGGACGTCGACGAGGACACCCTGCTGCGCGAGGTGCAGGAGGAGAAGGGCCAGATCCTGCGCAAGGAGAGCGTGCTGCAGTTCTATCCCCCGCAGCGTTCGCTGGAGGACATCGGCGGGCTCGGGGTGCTCAAGGAGTGGGTCACCACGCGCGCCGACCTGTTCTCGGAAAAGGCCTACGAGGAAGGGGTGCCGCTGCCCGCCGGGGTGCTGTTCATGGGGGTCTCCGGCTGCGGCAAGAGCATGGCGGCCAAGGCCATCGCGGCGGCGTGGGACCTGCCGCTGGCGCGTCTGGACATGAGTCTGGTGCTGTCAGGCAGTTTTGGTACGCCGGAGTACGCGTTCGCCCGCGCGACCCGAATCGCCGACGAGATCGCGCCGGTGGTGCTGTGGATCGACGAGCTGGAGAATGCCTTCGGCTTCGACTCCACCGGCAGCGGCGGTAACGTGAACATTTTCTCCAGCTTCCTGACGTGGCTGCAGGAGAAGTCGCCCAGGGTGTTCGTCGCGGCTACTGCCAATCGCATCGAGCTGATGCCGGCGGAGCTGATGCGCAAGGGCCGCTTCGACCAGCTGTTCTTTCTGGATCTGCCCAACGCCGACGAGCGCCGGGAGATCCTGGAGCTGCACATTCGCCATCATGGTGGCGATCCGGACCAGTTCGACATGGGGTATCTCACCGCCACCACCAAGGAGTGGAGCGGGGCCGAGATCGAGCAGCTGGTGCGTTCGGCCCGCATCGAGGCCTACCGCGAGGGGCGGACGTTCAATCAGAAGGACATCATCCGGGCGGCGATCAGCACGGTCCCGCTGTCGAAGACCATGGTCGAGCAGATCCGTGAGCTGCGGAACTGGAGCTTCAAGCGTGCGGTGAATGCCTCGAAATCCGAGAGCAAGAAGAAGCCGGCCGGTTCCTGAGGTCGGCTCCTGAAACCGGCGCCCGGGTCAACCGGCCGGCGTCAGGGTCTCCACCGAGACCTCCATGCGCGTGGGGATCGCCGGGGGGCCGAACAGATGATAAAGCGGGACATCGGCCGCGTCGCGCCCGTAGGCCAGGCGTACCCGCCTGTTGCCAGGCCGGGCCTGGGTCGGGTCGAAGGTGTGCCAGCGCCCGCCGACCCAGGCCTCGAACCACGCATGCAGGTCCATCGGTTCCAGGTCGTGCACGTACCCTGCGGTGATCCGTGCGGGGATGCTCAGGCTGCGGCAAAGGGCCATGCCCAGATGGGCGAGATCGCGACACACCCCACTGCCGCGCGCCAGGACCTCGCTGGCGGAGATCGGGGTCGGGTCGGTTTCCGTGCGGTATTCGATGTGGCTATGGATCCAGCGCGAGATCGCGGTGACCTGTTCGTGGCCCGGGCGGCAGCCACCCACGATTTCCCAGGCCTTCCGGCCCAGCCGGTCCGCTTCGCAGAAGCGACTGGGCAGGAGGTAGACCAGCACGTCGTCGGGCAGTTGTTCGACCGGGACGAACAGCGCGTCGGTGACGTGAACCGGCTCCGGGCGGATGCGCACATCGGCGCTGACATGGATCGAGAATGGTCCGGCCGGCGCCATCAGCCGCTGGCACAGGTTGCCGTGGCGGTCGGTGTATTCGGCGACGTCGATGTCGGGGGTAACCCGATAGCGATCGGCGGCCACCCATTGATGGGCGTCGCTGCGCGGGCGCAGGAGCAGCAGCATCGGGCTGGCCGCCGTCAGATGCATGTCCAGTTCGCTGGTGACCCTAAGCCACATGTGGTTCCGGCTCCTCGCCCGTAATTGTGACGACTGTTCATCGCAGTGTAACGCGTGCCGGAGTGGTCCGGTGGAGGGCTTCGCAGGGTTGTGGCATTATCCGCGCCCGGAGTGTGACCTTCGGGGTGTCTTCAAGGGGGGAGGGGAGAGGTCATGGGGGCGGTGCCGGCGGCAGCGGATACGGACGATCATGTTGCGGGTGCGGCGAGAACGCATCCGACCGCACCCGTCCGCAGGTTTCCGGCGGAGTGGGAACCGCGAGGCGGCACGCTGCTCGCATGGCCGTCCGCGGAGCAGGCCTGGCGCGGGCAATACGCCGGCGTGCTGGCGGCCTTTCGGGAGCTGGTCGCCGAGTTGCGCGAGGTGGAACCCGTATGCGTGCTGGTATCGCCCGAGGAACGCGAAGATGCGGGTGCGTTGCTGGGGGGCGAGGACGGGATCTCGCTGCGGCTGGAGCCGCTGCCGGTCAACGACATCTGGATGCGCGATGCCGGCCCCCTGTGGGTCCGCGAGGGTTCACGGACGTTGCTGGTCGACGGTGGCTTCAACGGCTGGGGCAACAAGCACCCCTGCGAACTGGATGCGCTGGTCCCGCTCATGCTGGCGCGCCGCTGGGGCCAGCGCCGCGAGCGCCTGCCGCTGACGCTGGAGGGGGGCGCGCTGGAATCCAGCGGGGCCGGGGATCTGCTGACCACCGAATCGGTGCTGGGCGCGCCCGCGCGTGACAATCCCGACATGCCGGAGATGGAACGGGCCCTGCGCACGACCCTGGGCGTGCGGCGGGTGCACTGGCTGCCGCGTGGCCTGAGCGGGGATGATACTGACGGTCATATCGACAACCTGGCCCGTTTCGTGGCCCCGGATCGCATCGTGGCGATGCGTTCGGCAGACGGGGCGCACCCGGACGCGGCGATGCTGGAGGACATGCATCGGCGTCTGAGCGCGCTGGATCTGGTGACCGGCCCGCCCGAGGTCGTGAGTCTGCCGGCCCCCGTGCTGCAGGGTCCCGATGATGAATGGCTGCCGGCGAGTTACGCCAATTTCTACATTGCTCCCGGGCGCGTGATCGTGCCGCAGTTCGGCGTGCCCGAGGATGCGGTCGCGCTGGGGGTGCTGGCCGACTGCCTGCCGGATCACCGGCCGGTGGGGCTGGATGCCCGCGCGCTGGTGCATCTCGGGGGCACCTTCCATTGTATGGCCCAGCCGCTGGGCGTGTTTCCGGATGGGGCGCGAGATGTACACGGATCATAAAGTCTATCTGTTGCAGAAGATGATCGGGCCCCTGATGATCGGGGTGTGGGTCGGCGCCCTGTCCGCGGTCTTCTTTTATGAGGCCGACATCTTCTGGCCGGACACCGGTGTGGTGTTCGGGATGGCGCTGGTCATCTCCTTCTTTGGCCTGCTCTGGAACCGCGCCTCGCGCCTGCACCCGTTGTATCGGCGGGGCAATGCGGCGATCGGCGCGGTGCGTCTGGGGATCATCCTGGGTTTTGCATGGTGCCTGTGGGTGCTTGTGCATCACGCCGACCCGACCATCGAGGGGTTCTGGTTCGTGCTCTACGCCCTGATGGCGTTCGCCGCGATCAAGGTCTTCGGACAGGTGGCCGGGCAGCTGTTCGGCCCGCGCCTGCAGGTGGACGTGTTCGAGCGTGGCAATCTTGCCGCCGGGGTCTTCCTCGGTGCGTTCGTGCTGGCGACCGGGATGATCTTCGGCGGCGCGAGCTGGGGCGATCTGGAGGCCGGCGGGCTGGAGTACGGCTGGGTCTTCGAGGTGCTGCCGGGCTACGAGGATGGCTGGTGGATCACCCCGTGGTTCTTCGGCATGGGCTGGCTGATCCTGGTCTTGACCCTGGGGCTGTGGATCCGACGGGAGAAGACCGACTTCTACCGCCGTGTGGTGCGCGATCGCAACATGGAGGACGCCAAGGCGGCCGCCTATTTCATGATCGCCTGTGCGATCACCCTGACCTACGCGGTACACGGCGACTATCGCGGATTCGCCGATGCCCTGATCGGATTCAGCGTGATCGCCCTGCCGGTGCTGGGCCACGAGGTGATGCGGCCGCCCGCGCCGGCCCATGCCGGCAATCAGGCCGGCGATCAGGCCGGCGACCAAGGCGTGCCGGCGGTCCGCTCGCGCGATCGCGAGGGCGGGGTCTACATCCTGCTGGCGCTGGCCGGAGTCGTGCTGGCACCGCTGGTCTCGACCCTGCTGGGACTGCGCGGGTGAGAACCGAACCCTGGCCGCTGGAGCCGCCGCAGGTGCGCCGCCTGCTGGAACGGCTGTCCCTGCAGCTGGGCAAGTGGGACATGCACCAGGCCGGCGACCCCACGGTGCTGCCGGATTTCCTGGTGCTGGGCGCCGAAGAGCACCGGGCGCTGGTGCGGCGTGCGCAGACCGCCTGGGCGGCACAGTGCGAGATGGAGGAGGCGGTGCGCACTCAGCCGGCCTGTCTTGAGGCGGTGGGGGTGCCGGCCGAACTGCGCGAGGTCGTGGCCACGGCGCCTGCGCCCGGACCGCGGCTGACGCGCTGTGACTTCCACTGGAGCACCGACGAATGCTGGCGGATCAGCGAGTTCAATCAGGACGTGCCCGGCGGGCTGGCCGAGACCGCGGAGCTGGACGCCACCGTCGCCGCGGCGACGGGCGTGCGCGGGATGCAGCCGGCCGGGGACCTGGCCGCGGCGATCACCGCCGCGCTGGCGCCGTGGCCGCGCATCGGTCTGGTCCACGCAACCGCCTGGTCGGTGGATCTGCAGCAGGTCGCCGCGGTGGCGCGATGGCTGGAAGCGGCCGGGCATGCGACGGTCATCGGCTCGCCGGCCAATCTGCAGTGGCGTGATGACCGTCCGCACCTGTTCGATCGGCCGGTGGATGCGCTGTTCCGGCATTACCCCGCGGAATGGATTCCCGGGCTGCCCGACCCGCAGGCGTGGCTGCGGGTTGCGCAGGAGGTGCCCTGCATGAACCCGCTGACCGCCGTGGTGGCGGAGAGCAAGCGCTTTCACGCGGCTCCGGCCGAACATGCGCTGGGCCTGTCCGAGGCCACGCAGGCCACGCTGGCGCGTGACTTCACCCGTTCGTGCTATCCCCGGGCGGAGGGGCGTGACGCGTGGCTGGCCGAGCGCGAGGAATGGGTGCTGAAACGCACCTACGGACGCATGGGCGAGGGCATCCGGATTGGCGCCGCGCTGTCGGCGCAGGCCTGGGACGAGGCCCTGGATACCGCGCTGCAGGACCCGCAGGGCTTCGTCCTGCAGGAATTCTTCGAACCCGCACCGCTGTGGTTTTCCCATGGCATGGGCTACCCGGTGGTGGGGGTCTTTCTCGTCGACGGCGAATTCGCTGGGTATCACACCCGGGTCAGCCGTCATCCCGTGATCCAGCATGATGCGAGCTATGTCCCGACGATGGTTACAACTGCTTGAACGCCTGGGGTCCCCGCTGGGGACCGGCACCGAAGACCCCGATGCCGCACCGCCGGTGGAGGGGCAGACGGTCTCCGAAGACTGGCGTGACTACATGCACCATGAACGGCTGTACCGCCTGTACGGGCCGCATCCGGAGGGGCCGTGGCGGCCGTATCACTGCCCGACGCTGTTCGCCGGGATCGATCGCCTCAAGCTGCAACCACACGAGCAGCAGCTGCACGAGCGGATTGCCGCCGAGCGTCCCCCGGGCACCTGGGACTGGCTGCGTCCGGATACCCTGACGGTGGTGGACCTGCCGGGCGGTCTGAGCGTGCAGATGGCGGCGACGCTTTTTGCCGAAGGGACCTGTCAGCTGATCGCGACCTTCGATCACTGGCCGCGGGCCAACTCCGAGCCCGCGGGCATGATGCGCCGGCTGGACGCGGAACCCACGGTCGCGCCCCCGCACGCGGGGGATCCCCGCATCATGGTCGACTCGCGTGAAGTCGTGAACGCGATGGTGACCATGGCGCCGCGGGTGGCGGCGCGCTGGGCGCGCGGCGTGCCCGCGGACGCGCCGCCGGTGTGGGTCTGCGATGCCCGCCGTCTGACGTCCGCGACGCCGGGCCCCGGCGATTACGACAACCGCTATTTCATCGATGACTCCATCCTCCCCGGGCCGGAGAGCCTGCGCTCCGCCGGTATCGCGCGGGTCGTGCACGTGGCCGCGGACGCCGATGCCACGCCCGAGGACGATCTGGCCAACTGGCTGCACGAGCTCTACACCGCCGGCTTCGACACCGCCCGCATGACCCTGGGCGACCCCGAGACCTGGGTGATCCCGATGCCGATCATCCCGGCGCCGGGCGCGCCCATCGCCGGCCGGGTGAGCAACCGCTCCGATCGCGGGGGGTTCGGTCAGACCATCTCCGAGCGGGGCAGCTCGGGCGGCGTCTACTCGGGCGCCGGGGCCGGGGGCTGAGCGGATGCAGGTCGCAGAGTTCATCGAGCGCCATTACGGGCATTTCAACGCCCGCGAGCTGCGCGCGGCCGCGCGCGCCTGGCGCGACCACGCCGACGCCGGCGGGCGCATGTTCCTGTCGATGTCGGGAGCGATGTCCAGCGCCGGGTTCGGTCGCATCCTCTCGCGCGCCATCCGCGCCGGCCTGATCCACGGGATCGCCTGCACGGGCGCGAATCTCGAGGAGGACGCCTTTCGCCTGATCGGCGCCGACACCTACGAGAC
Organism: Thioalkalivibrio sp. ALE21; assembly: GCF_003208255.1. Lineage (NCBI taxonomy): Bacteria > Pseudomonadati > Pseudomonadota > Gammaproteobacteria > Chromatiales > Ectothiorhodospiraceae > Thioalkalivibrio > Thioalkalivibrio sp. ALE21. The sequence goes on along the minus strand of NZ_QKMA01000006.1, from coordinate 105,107 downwards.
CCTGCCGGACTGGCGCACCCTCGGGCCGCAGCGCGAGGCCGAACTGTACGCCCGCGGGGTCAGCCGGGTGACCGACATCGGCATCCCGGAAACGGTGATGCAGACGGTGGAGTCGCTGCTGATCCGGCGCTGGGAGGCGGCGGCGCGATCCGGGCGCCAGGCTTCGCCCGCCGATTACCTGCAGGACGTGCTGCGCGACGCGTGGCTGCGCGAACGCTTCATCGAGCCCGAGGCCAGCTGGCTGCTGGCCGCCGATGAATGCGGCGTCCCGATCTGGACCCCCGGCTGGGAAGACTCCTCCACCGGCAATGCGTTTTCCGCCGCGGTCATGCGCGGTGACGTGGCCCGCCACGACTGCGTGGAGCCGGGTACGGCACAGATGAACCGCCTGGTGCGCTGGTATCTGGAGAACTGCGACCCGGCCCCCGGGATTGGTTATTTCCAGATCGGCGGCGGCATCCCGGGCGACTTCGCGATCTGCGTGGTGCCGCTGATTACCCGCGAACTGGGTCTGGAGGATACCCCGACCTGGGGCTATTTCTGCCAGATCACCGACGCCGAAACCACCTATGGCGGGTATTCCGGCGCGCCCCCGGACGAGAAGATCACCTGGGGCAAGCTGCGCCCCGGGACCCCGCGCTTCGATATCCATTCCGACGCGACCATCGTCGCGCCGCTGATCCTGGCCTACATGCTGGAGGACTGACCTTGCGACGCCTGCCGATCCCGCGCCCGGCCGCATGGCCGAGCCTGTTGCCCGTTGTGCTGCTGCTTCTCGTCAGCGGCTGTGCCACGCCTCCGTCGCCGGGCGAACGTCTGGTGGAGACGGTCAACGAACACCGGGAGGACCGGGGGCTGGAACCGGTGGCCTGGTCGCCCGCGCTGGCCGAGGTCGCGAAGACCCACCTGGAGGACCTGGAGTCCGCGGATGCCGCGGAGGGCGAACAGTGCAACCTGCACAGCTGGTCCGAGGAGGGAGACTGGACCGCGTGCTGCTATCGCCCCGGGGACAAGGCATCCGCGGAGTGCATGCGCCGCAAGCCGCGTGAGATTACCGGCGAGGACTACCCTCATGCCGGTTACGAGATCGCGGCCTGGCGCAGTTCCGGCATGGACCGGGAGGAGGCGCTGCGGATCTGGCGTGACAGCGACGCGCATCACGAGGTGATGGTCAATCGGGGCGTATGGTCCGAGGTCGAATGGGAGGCCATCGGCGCCGCGCTGTCGGAGGAATATGCCCTGGTGTGGTTCGGCGAGGAGCCCGAAGGTGACTCGGGCGGTGCCGAATAGCGAACGGGACGGCGTCCCGCATGCGCCGCTCGCGGGGTGTGTTCAGGTGCCGGGTAGCGGGTCGGGCGGGGGAACGACGCGGTTGCGGCCCGCGGCCTTGCCGGCGTAGAGCTGGCGGTCGGCGCGGGCGAGGAGGGAGTCGCGGTCGTCTTCCGGGGTGAATTCGGCCACGCCCAGGGTGGCGGTGATGCCGAGGCCCGCCACGGGCTCCTCGGCCAGGGCCCGCCGGCAGCGCTCGGCCAGCGCCGTGGCTTCCCGCAGGTCGATGCCGGGGGCGACCACCAGGAGTTCCTCGCCGCCCCAGCGGGCGGTCAGGTCGCTGTCGCGCACGCGTGCCTGCAGCCGGGCGGTGACCTCGCGCAGCACCCGATCGCCATGGGCATGGCCGTGGGTGTCGTTCACGTCCTTGAAATGGTCAAGATCGGCGATGATCACGCTCATTGGCTGCCCGTAGCCGCGCGCATAGGCAATCTCGCGTTCCAGCCCGGCCTCGGCGGCGCGGCGGTTGGCCAGGCCGGTGAGCGGATCGGTGGTCGCCCAGTCGTGCAGGATCTCGGCGCGCAGCAGGGCGCGCTGCAGCTGGTCGCGCATCCCGGCGACCGCGGCCAGCAGGGCCAGCAGCAGCCCGAGGAACACATGTACGCGCACCAGGTACATCAGGGTCTCGGCCGCGGGCGGGGCGGCTGCCATGTATTCCCGCAGGGCCCCGGTGACCGTCAGCAGGATCGAGATCCCGAGGATGACGATCCCGGCGATCATGCCGCGGCGCCGGTCGAGCATCACGAAGGCGCCGGCGACCAGCAGTCCCACGGCCCAGAAATGGCCGCCGACCAGCACCATCAGTTGCTGCTCGATCCCGGCGGCGAAGTGCATGTGCCAGGCCAGCCGCCCGAGGATCAGCGCGGAGGCGACCAGTACCATCAGCCCTTCGAGGTGTTCCAGCGTCAGCCATTGCCGCCACAGCACCACCAGCAGCCCGGCGAGGACAGCCGCGAACGGCGGATAGACCCGGGCCAGGAAGGGATCGTCGGGTCCGCGGAACCACCAGCTGAGCAGGGTGATCGCGATCCCGCCGACAAGTACCAGCGCATATACCAGGCGCTTGCGGGCCCGGAGTTCACGGATTTCGGTGCTGGGTTCGTCCGGTTGTTCGGTCATCAGGGGGCTGTCGCGTGCGGGCGCGGGGCCCGTTTCCGGGGTGCCGGCCGACAGGTGGTCGCCGCCCCGTTTATAGTGATAAGGCATAGTGACATTTTAAACGCGGGCGGGCCATGGCGAGAGGCGACCCATGATGGCGGGATACGGACGGTGGATCGCGGCCGGGAGCATCGTGCTCCTGACGGTGGCCTGGATCGCTTCGGGAGTGCTGACCCGCGAGCCGCCCGCGGAGCCGGAGCCGCGGGCGGCACAGCCGATGGCGGTGGCGGTGGAAAGCCGGGCGGCCGAATCGGTGGAGCGCATCCTGGTCCTGCAAGGACAGGTGGAACCCGACCAGCGGGTTCACGTGCGCGCCGAGACCGAGGGGCAGGTGGCCGAATGGGCGGTGACACGCGGTGCTGACGTGGTGGCGGAGGATCTGCTGGCCCGCCTGCGCATCGACGACCGCGAGGCCCAGCGTCGCCAGGCCATCGCGCGCGAGCGCGGCGCCGAGAGTGATTTCGAGGCGACCCGGCGGCTGCATCAGCAGGGGCATGCCTCGCGCACCGAGCTGGAGGCGCGCGAGGCCGAACTGGAGGCGGCGCGGGCCGCGCGCGAGGCGGTCGAGCTGGATCTGCGCAACACCCGCATCCGCGCGCCGCTGGCGGGCATCGTCCATCAGCGGCTGGCGGAAGTCGGGGACTTTGTCGGCCGCGGCGATCCGGTGGCCGAGATCATCGACAATGACCCGCTGCGGGCGGTGGTGCAGGTGCCGCAGCACCAGATCGGGCGGGTCGAACGCGGGCAGACGGCGCGCATCCGCTTCCTCGACGGGCGCACCGCGGAAGGCGAGGTGCGCTTCGTCGCGCGCGTGGCCGAGCCGGGCTCCCGCACCTTCCGTCTCGAGGTCGAGGTCCCCAATCCCGATGGTGCGCTGCCGTCGGGCCTCAGCGCCGGTGTGGAGATCCCCACCGACATCGTCCGGGCCCATCGCGTGTCGCCGGCGGTCATGTCCCTGGGCGATGACGGCCGCGTCGGGGTGAAGACCGTCGACGACGCCGATCGGGTGGTCTTCCACCCGGTGGAAGTCGTGCGGACTGCGGCCGAGGGCGTGTGGGTGACCGGTCTGCCGGACGAGGTCCGGGTCATCACTGTGGGGCAGGGCTTCGTGACCGAGGGCGAGCGGGTGCGTCCGCAGGCGGCCGGGGAGACCGAGCGGTGAATGCGCTGATCGCCTGGGCGGTGACGCATGCCCGGACGGTCCTGCTGTTCCTGCTGCTGATCCTGGTCACCGGGTCCATGGCCTGGGTGGTGGCGCCGAAGGAGGCCGCTCCCGAGATCGACATCCCGATCTTCTTCGTTTCCGTGCCCTACCCGGGGATCTCGCCGGAGGATGCCGAACGCCTGATGGTGCAGCCGCTGGAGCGGGAGCTGCAGGGGCTTCCGGGGGTGGACGAGATGCAGTCCTGGGCCGGCGAGGGTTTCGCTCTGCTGCGAATCGATTTCGAACCCGGCTGGGACAACCGCCAGGCTCTGTCGGATCTGCGCGAGGAGGTCGATCTGGTTCGTCCGGAGCTGCCGGACGGGGCCGAGGAGCCGTCGGTGTCCGAGGTGGACCTGTCGCTGTTTCCGGTGGTGACGGTGAATCTCTCGGGGCCGCTGGAGGAGCGCACGCTGGTGCGCCTGGCACGCGAGCTGCGCGACCGCGTGGAGGCGCTGCCCGGGGTGCTGGAGGCCGACATCGGCGGCGACCGCGAGGAGCAGATGGAGGTGCTGGTCGATCCGCTGGTGCTGGAGACCTACGAGCTGTCCTTCGGCGATCTGAGTCGCGCGATCGAACGCAATAACCGGCTGGTGGCCGCCGGCGCGGTGGACACCGGGGTGGGACGCATCCCGTTGCGGGTGCCGGGCACCATCGACGACATCGATGACGTGCTGGACACCGCGGTACGGGTGGAGAACGACACCGTGGTGCGCGTGCGCGACGTGGCCGAGGTGCGCCGCAGTTATCGCGATCCGGAGGGCTTTACCCGCATCGACGGGCAGCCGTCGGTGTCGCTGGAGATCCGCAAGCAGACGGACGCCAATATCCTCGAAGTGGTGTCGGCCGCGCGCGCGACCATCGAGGCCTCGCGCGCCGAATGGCCCGACTCGCTGGAAGTGACGTATACCCAGGATCAGGCGAAGGATGTCGCCGATCTGCTGGGTGACCTGGAGAACAACGTGATCACCGCGGTGCTGATCGTGGCCCTGGTGATCCTGGTGATGATGGGCGGGCGCGCCGCGCTGCTGGTGGGGCTGGCGATCCCCGGCGCGTTCCTCGGCGGGATTCTGGCCATTCATCTGCTGGGCTTCACGCTCAACATCGTCGTGCTGTTCGCGCTGATCCTGGTGGTGGGGATGCTGGTGGACGGCGCGGTGGTGGTCGTGGAACTGGCGGACCGCTATATCGCCGAGGGGCGCGGGCGGGTCGAGGCCTTCCGCGCCGCGGCCCAGCGCATGGCCTGGCCGATCACGGCCGCCATCGCGACCACTCTGGCGGTGTTCGCGCCGATGCTGTTCTGGCCGGGGATGGTGGGCGAGTTCATCGTTTATCTGCCGGCGACGGTGATCGTGACCCTGATCGCCTCTCTGGCAATGGCGCTGGTGTTCATCCCGGTGCTGGGTTCGGTGATCGGCCCGTCGCGGCCGATCAACGCGGAACAGACGCGTTTCGTGCGCGCGGCGGAGGAGGGTCGCTTCGCCGAACTGCACGGCATCACCGCCCGCTACATCCGCATCCTGCGGCCGCTGGTGGACCGGCCGGGGCTGACCCTGGGGGCCACGGTCGGGTTGCTGGTCCTCGCGTACGCCGCCTATGCGAGTTTCGGTCGCGGGGTGGAGTTCTTCCCGTCGATCGAGCCGGAGAACGTGCAGGTCCAGGTGCAGGCCCGCGGCGATCTCTCGGTGCGCGAGGCGGACGCGCTGGTGCGCCAGGTGGAGGGCCGCCTGATGGCGTCGCCCGAGGTGAAACACGCCTATGCCCGCACCCTCGGGACCCAGCTCGCGCGCCTGCAGGGCGATTATCCGCAGGACGTGGTCGGGGTCATCCAGCTGGAACTGACCCACTGGCGCACCCGCCCGCCGGCGGAGGCGGTCATCGCCGAATTGCGCGAGCGCACCGCGGATCTGCCCGGACTGCGGCTGCAGTTCCGGGCGCAGGAACACGGCCCGGGCGAGGGCCGGCCGATCCGCATCGTCGCCTCCGGCGAGCAGCCCGGGCGCATCCCGCCGGTGATCCGCGAGATCCGCGCGCAGATGGACGAACTGGGGGGCTTCGAGGACATCGGCGACGACCTGCCGCTGCCCGGGGTGGAGCTGGAGGTGCGCTTCGACCGCGAGCAGGCGGCGCGTTTTGGTGTGGACGTGCCACTGCTGGGCGACGGCGTGCAGCTGCTGACCGACGGCATCCTGCTGGGGAGCTGGCGCCCCGATTTCACCGACGAGGAGGTGGACATCCGCCTGCGGCTGCCGGCCGAGCAGCGCCACCTGCAGCAGCTGGCCAATCTCAACCTGCCGGCGCCGGGCGGGCTGGTGCCGCTGGCGAATTTCGCCGAGCTGGTGCCGGTCCCGGCCACCGGGCTGATCAAGCGCCTCGACGGCCAGCGCGCCTACACCATCGAGGCGGATGCCGCGCCCGGGTACCTGGTGGACGAACGGGTGCGGGCGCTGCAGGCACGGCTGGACACCCTCGAGCTGGATGACGCGGTGGAGATCCGGTTCCGCGGCGAGGCCGAGGAGCAGGAGGAGGCGGCGCGCTTCCTGCTGGGGGCCTTCGCGATGTCGCTGTTCCTGATGCTGGCGATGATGGTCACCCAGTTCAATCGGTTCTCCCAGGCGCTGCTGGTGATGTCCGCCATCGTGTTCTCCACCGCCGGAGTGCTGCTGGCGCTGCTGGCGCGCGGCGAGCCGTTCGGCATCGTGATGAGCGGGATCGGCGTGCTGGCGCTGGCGGGGATCGTGGTCAACAACAACATTGTGCTGATCGACAACTACAACGAGCAGCGCGGGCGCGGCCTGACGGCGCACGAGGCGGCGCTGCGGGCGGCGGCGCAGCGCATGCGGCCGGTACTTTTGACCGCGATCACCACCATCCTTGGCCTGCTGCCGATGGTGCTGGCCTGGACCGTGGATTTCGCCGGCCGGGATTTCTACATCGGCGCCCCGGTGACGGGCTTCTGGATCCAGCTGGCAACGGCGATCGCCGGCGGGCTGCTGTTCGCGACCCCGCTGACCCTGCTGTTCACCCCGGCGATGCTGGTGCTGCTGGATCGCATGCGCGGGCGCTATGAGTCATTGCGCGTATCCATGCGTCCGGGGAACTCCAGCGAGCCGTAGCGCCAGGCCCGCAGGCCCTCGGGCCACGGATGGCGCGGCAGGCCGGCCTTGCGCAGCAGGGCGTCGACGAAGGCCTCCGGATCGGGCAGGGATTCCCAGACCGCCGGGAGGAAGGTGGCGCGCCGCGGCCCCGCCTGCAGGATCAGCCCGTCCTCGCGCGGGCGCAGCCGGTCCAGCAGGGTGTGGCGACTGGTGGCCTCCAGTGGCTCGGACGGCCCCAGCAGGGTCACCGAGTACTCCAGTCCTGCCAGTTCGGGCGCGGTTAGTGGCGGGAAGCGCGGGTCGCGGGTGGCCGCGGCGACCGCGTTGTGCAGCACGTCTTCCGCCAGCGGACGGCGCGCTTCCAGCGAGCCGATGCAGCCACGCAGCTCACCCCCGCACTTGAGGGTCACGAAGCTCGCCCCGGGGGCATTCAGGGGCGCGGGTTCCGCCTCCGCGAGGAGCTCGGGCGCGGGGCCGTCACCGGCGGCGTGGCGGATGGCGTCGCGGGCCAGTCCGGTCAGCCGTTCACGCGCCGGAGTATCGGGTTCGAACGGGACCGTCATTGCAGGGCCCAGGCGCCGTAACCCACCACCTGGTCGCGCGGTCCGGCGGTATCCGCCGAGGTGCGCCGGTCCAGGGTGGTGATGCCCAGTCCGCGGCGTCGCGCGGCCCGCAGCAGCCCGGCCAGCGGGCGGCAGCCGCAGGCGTCTTCCGGCCCCAGCGCGGTGTCATCCATGCGCTCGATGACCTGCTGGGTGGCCGCGTCCAGGCGCTGCGCGGTCGCCTCGTCGTGGAAATGCGACAGGTCCGAACTCACCACCACCAGCGTGCCGGGGTCGTCCCACAGCCGGTCGAGCACCGCCTCGACCTGGTCCGGGGACGCATCGCCGACGACCAGCGGGATCAGGCGGAAGTCCTCGAGGGCCACCTGCAGGAACGGCAGCTGCGCCTCCAGGCTGTGTTCCGGGCCGTGGGCGGCGTCCAGGGACTGCACGCCGGGCAGCCCGGCGAGGGCATTCACGGCCTCGCGGTCCACGGGGATGTCGCCCAGCGGGCTGCGGTAGTACGCGCTGTCGGTGGTGGCGATCCCGCGAAACGGCACGCGGTGCGAGGGCCCGAGCAGGACCACGCGCCGGATGCGGCCGGCCAGCGGACGCACTCGGGCGTAGGCTGCCGCCGCGACCGGCCCGGAGAACGGGAAACCGGCATGCGGGGCGACGATCGCCCGGGGCGCCGGGGCATCCGCCTCCGGCGGCGACACCTCGGCGAGAAAGCGCTCCACCATCTGCCGCAGCGCGGCGGCCTCGGCGGGGTAGAAGCGCCCGGCGACGGCGGGTTCGCGGATGGCGGTGGTGGCGGACATTTCGGGCTCCACAAAATCGGGACTCATGCCTTGAATTGTGGGACCTCGGGGACCACATTCAAGGGTATGAGCCGTACCACCGATACCCCGCAGCATGACGCCTTCACGGTGTCCACCCGCTATTGGCACGCCCTTGACGACGGCCGTGTGCAGTGCGACCTGTGCCCGCGTTTCTGCAAGCTGAAGGAGGGGCAGCGCGGCGCCTGTTTCGTGCGCGCCCGGCTGGACGACGAGGTCGTGCTGACCAGCTACGGCCGCTCTTCCGGTTATTGCGTGGATCCGATCGAGAAGAAGCCGCTGAACCATTTCCTGCCCGGGACGCCGGTGCTGTCGTTCGGTACCGCCGGCTGCAACCTGGCCTGCAAGTTCTGCCAGAACTGGGACATCAGCAAGTCGCGCGAGGTCGATACCCTGGCCGACCGGGCGGATCCGGAGACCATCGCGCGGGCGGCCGAGGAGCTGGAATGCCGCTCGGTGGCGTTCACCTACAACGATCCGGTGATCTTCCACGAATACGCGATCGACGTGGCGGCGGCCTGTCGTGCGCGCGGGATCCGCACGGTGGCGGTCACCGCGGGCTACATCACCGAGGCCGCGCGCGGCGAGTTCTTCTCCGCGATGGATGCGGCCAACGTGGATCTCAAGGCATTTACCGAGCGCTTCTACCACCGCCTGACCGGCGCGCATCTGCAGCCGGTGCTGGATACCCTGGAATGGCTGGTACACGAGACCGACGTGTGGACCGAGATCACCACCCTGCTGATCCCCGGAGAGAACGACAGCGATCCCGAGATCGTGGCGATGGCCGACTGGGTGTACCGGCATCTGGGTCCGGAAGTGCCCATGCACTTCACCGCCTTCCACCCCGATTTCCGCATGACCGACCATCCGCGCACGCCGCCGGAGACCCTGCAACGGGCGCGCAACATCGCCCGCGAGCGGGGGCTGCATCACGTGTATACGGGGAACGTGCACGACCGCGACGGGCAGAGCACCTGGTGTCCTTCCTGCGGGCAACGGCTGATCGGGCGCGACTGGTACCGGCTGTCGGACTGGAACCTCACCGCCGATGGCTGCTGCAATGCCTGCGGGGCGGCCGTCGCCGGGGTGTTCGAGGCGCGGCCGGGGGACTGGGGGCCGCGTCGCCAGCCGGTGCATCTGGCGGATTTTGCCCGCTGACCGGCGCCGACCCGGGTTTCGGCGAGTCCCTCGGCGTTTTCCTCAGCGCGGGACGCCGGCGGCGGCCACCCCGCCCTCGCAGTCTTCCAGCAGCTGCGGCAGCTCGTTCGCCGGGACCGGCGGGCTGCACAGAAAGCCCTGCCAGGCATCGCAGTAGCGGGTCTGGAGGAAGCTGTGCTGGTCTTCGGTCTCGACCCCTTCCGCCAGCACTTCCAGCCCCAGGTTGTGGGCCATGTTGATGATGGTTACGGTCAGTTCGGCATCGTTGGGGTCGTGCGGCAGATCCTGGACGAAGGCCCGGTCGATCTTGAGCCAGTCGATGTTGAAGCGCTTGAGGTAGGCCAGCGAGGAGTACCCGGTGCCGAAGTCGTCGATGGCCAGCGCCACGCCCAGGCCCTTCAGCTGCAGCAGGACCTCGCGCGAGCCCTCGGCCTGGATCAGGGTGGTTTCGGTCATCTCCAGCACCAGACGCCCGGGGTCCATCCCGGTGGAATCCAGCACCTCGCGCACGCGCGCGACCAGTGCGGGGTCGTTCATCTGGTGGGCCGAGAGGTTCACCGCCAGTGACAGCTCCGGCAGGCCCTGCCGGTCCCATTCCACCACCTGGCGGCAGGCCTCGCGCAGGACGAACTCGCCCAGCGGGCTGATCAGGCCGGTTTCCTCGGCCACCGGGATGAAGCGTCCGGGCGAGATCAGCCCCTTGTCCGGGTCGCGCCAGCGTACCAGCGCCTCGACCCCGGACACGCGGCGTTCGCGCAGGTCGATCTGCGGCTGGTAGAACACCTCGAGATGGCCGTTCTTCAGGGCCTCGCGCAGATGATTTTCGGTCTCCAGGCGCTCGCTGGCGGCGGCGGTGAGGTCCTCGCTGTAGAAGCTGTAGGTGTTGCGGCCCTGGGCCTTGGCGCGGTACATGGCCGCGTCCGCCTGGGTGATCAGGGCCTCGGGCGACCCGCCGTTATCGGGGAACAGAGTGATCCCCAGCGAGCCTCCGACCTGCAGCGAGCGCCACCCGCCCACCGCGAAGGGCTCGGCGATCACCGCCAGGATCTCCCGGGCCCGCTCCTCGAGGGCCTCCAGCGATTCGACATCGTCCAGCAGGACGATGAACTCGTCGCCGCCCAGGCGGGCGATGGTGTTGGCCCGTACCCGGTCCTTGAGCCGGTCGGCGAGGATCTTCAGGAGTTCGTCGCCGACCTGGTGGCCGAGGCTGTCGTTGATGGTCTTGAAACGGTCGAGGTCCAGGAACAGGATCGCGACCCGCCCGCCATCTTCGGCACTGGTGTTGATCGCCGAACGCATGCGCTGGGTCAGCAGCACCCGGTTGGGCAGGTCGGTCAGCGGGTCGTGGCTGGCGCGATGCGCCAGCTCGGCCTCGTGCCGGCGCAGGCGGGTCTCGGCCTCGCGGCGCTGCTGCACCTCGCGCCCGAGGTCGCGGTTGATCCGGTGGTAGCGCATGGTGGCCGCGGCCATCAGCGCCAGCAGCCCCAGCAGCAAGGCGATGGTGACCGCCGGGTTCTCGCGCCAGTAGAGCAGCGGGTCCAGGGCCGGGTTGCGTTCGTAGGGCGGGGCGCCCAGGCGTTCCAGCAGGTCATGTATCGGGGCGTAGGACAGCGGCGCGGCCCAGCCGAAATATTCGCCGGCCCCACTTGCCGGGTGACCCTCCGGCATCTCCAGCAGGGCCACGGTCACCGCGTTGGCCAGGGCTTCGTCGGCATGTTCCATGCGCGAGAACGGCCATTCCGGGAACAGGCGGGTGGTGTGCTCGAACGGAAAGCCGGGGGTGTCGCGCGGTTCCAGCACCCGCAGTTCGCCGGGTTCGAACGCCCCGGCCCCGGCCATGCGGTCGAGCACGCCGGTGCGGACCGTGCCGGCGTCCGCGCGGCCGTCGAGCACGGCCTCGACCACGCGGTCATGCGGCATGTCGGTGAAAGTCAGCTCGGCGAGTTCCTCGCGCGGATCCACGCCGGCATCCAGCAGGGCCTCGTGCCCGGCATGCCACCCACCCAGCGAACCTTCCTGCACCGCAAACAGGTGCTGGCCGGCGATGTGTTCCAGCGCAGTGATGTCGTCGCGGTCGGCGCGCGTGAATATGACACCGCCGAACAGCCGGACCGGTTCGCCTTCGTGTGACGCGATCAGTGTGGTCAGGCGGCTGATGCCGTGGGCGTATTCCAGCTGGACGTAGTGTCCGGTATTGGTGAGAACGAAATCGATCTCTTCCCCCGCCACCGCGTCTTCCAGTTCGGGGTAGTTCATCGCCCGCATGCGGAAGCGGACGCCGAAATCTTCACCCACGGCCTCGGTCAGGTAGTCCGCTGTCGGTTGCCAGCGGGCCTCGGCTGCGCTTGCCTCGCGCACCGCGAGAACACCGATGTCCACCGTCGTGGCCCCATCCGGAGCGCCGGCGACCGCGCCCGGGAGGGACGGGAGCAGCATCACGGCCAGGACGAGGGTGCGGGGCAGCCATTTCATGCCGGTCAGCCTACTACGAACCGGGCAGTGGATGCTCGTACGTGCAGACAACGGTTTGATTCGGGAACCTTTCGTGCCCGCGAGGGGCAGGGAAATGCAGGGAGGGCAGGGAGGAAAGGCTGGCAGAGCCCCGCCCGGGCCACGGCCACGGGCGGGCAAGGGGGCGAGTGGCCGGTGTTCACCAGCTCTTGTAGGGCAGGAACTTGCCGTTCCAGGTGATCTTCACCCGATCCCCCTTCGGGTCCTCGACCTTGTCGATGTCCATGGTGAAGTCGATGGCGCTCATGATGCCGTCGCCGAACTTTTCGTGGATCAGCGCCTTCATGGTGTCACCGTACACGTTGATTGCCTCGTAGAAGCGGTAGATCACCGGGTCGGTCGGGATGGTCTTGTCCCAGTGCTTGTGCGGGAACGCCTGCAGGGCCTTCGACACGTCGGGGCCCAGGTCGAGAAACGCGGTGAGCCGGTCGGCCGCCTCGGCGTCGAGGTGATTCATGCCGTAGCAGGCCGAGGTCACGTAGACCTCGTGCAGGCCGGTGGCCTCGGCGATGCCGGCCCAGGTCGCGGACCGGCTCTCCTTGGCTTCGAGGATGGTGGCGGTCATTTCGGTCTTGCTGAGGGTCATGGTGGCCTCCCGGTTGGTGTCGGATCAGTGTTGCCACCCAATGCTCTGCAGATCCCGTGCCAGCTGGACGCCGTTCACCGGATCCGCTCCGGGACGGCCGTACGGGAGCACGGGTCGGGTGAGGCGGACACTTTGTCCGCTCCCGGTGCGGACAAAGTGTCGACAATGTCCGCACCGGGGTCTCAGGCCAGTCCCAGTTTCTTCAGGCGGTAGCGCAGCTGGCGCGGGGTGAGGCCCAGGTCCATGGCGGCACGGGTCTTGTTGCCGCCGCTGCGTTCGATGGCGTCCCGCAGCTGGTCGGCCTCGGAGGCGTGCACGCGGCGGTAGGGGCGGACGATGCCGGGGCCGGCCGCCCCGTCGGAGTGCGCCTCGTTGCCGTGCGTGCCGGGAAAGGCCGGGGTGTCCGGTGATGGTGCGGTGTCGGGTTGCGGGGAACCGGCAGGGCCGGTGGCGTGCAGTCCGGGGCTGATGCGCGATTCCTCGTGCAGGATCTCGTCGATCAGGCCGGTGCCGATGCGGCCCTCGCTGGAGAGCAGCACCGCGCGTTCCAGCACGTTCTCCAGCTGGCGGATGTTGCCCGGCCAGTCGAAGGTCTCCAGACGCTCCATAACCCCGTCGTCCAGGACCACGTTCCAGCCATGGACGTGGGTGTAACGGTCGAGAAAGTGCCGTGAGAGCAGGCGAATGTCGCTGGCGCGATCGCGCAGCGCGGGCATGTGCAGCGGGATCACGTTGAGGCGGTAGAACAGATCGAGCCGGAATTCCCCGGCATTGACCGCTTTCTGCAGGTCCTTGTGGGTGGCGGCGACCACGCGCACGTCCACCGGGATGTCGCGCGATCCCCCGATGGGCTGCACGACCCGTTCCTGCAGCACGCGCAGGATCTTGGACTGAAGCGCCTCCGGCATGTCGCCGATCTCGTCGAGGAACAGGGTGCCGCCGTCGGCCAGGGCGATCTTGCCGGTCTTGGCGCTGGAGGCCCCCGTGAAGGCGCCTTTCTCGTGGCCGAACAGTTCCGATTCCAGCAGGTCGGCGGGGATCGCGGCACAGTTCAGGGAGATGAACGGTCGCGTGTTGCGCTGGCTGATCCGGTGGATCATGCGCGCGATCTTTTCCTTGCCGGTCCCGGAGTCGCCGGTGATCAGCACCGTGGCCTGGGTGTCGGCGATGCGGTGGACCTGCTTGAGGACGCTGCGCAGGGCGGGGCTCTCGCCGAGGATTCCGTATTTCGCCCCCTGGGTGTCGAGGGCGCTCTTGAGGTAGCGGTTTTCCGAGACCAGTTCGGCCGTGCGTTCGGCGATCAGCTGGTTGATGCGCAGGACCTGGCCGATCATGGAGGCGACAACGCGCAGCACGTTGAGATCGTCCTGGAACTGGCGCGAGCGGCGGCGCAGCCGGTGGACCCCGAGTACGCCGATCGGCTGTTCGTCCTGCACGATGGGGACCCCGATATATGCCACGGTCTCCTGCGGCAGGGTCGAGCGGTCGACCGCCCGGGCGAGATATTCCGGCTCGTTGTCGATGTCCTGGATCAGCGCGATCTGTCCGGTCTTCATCACCCGGCCGGTCACGCCCTCGCCCAGCGAGTAGCTGCCGCGCTCGCGTTCGGCGTCGGTCAGGCCGTAGGCATGCCGGATCTTCAGCTGTCCGCTGTCCGGGTCGGGCAGCAGGACCCGGCCGCGGTTGAGGCCCAGCAGCTGGGACATCATGCCGAGGATGCGGTAGATGGCGGCGTCGGGGTCGCGCGAGCGGCCCATCAGCCGGGCGACCTCCAGCAGCAGGGTGATCTCCTGCTCGCGGGTCGCCTGGTCGGTGCGGTCTTCGGTGGCGGTGTCGTTCATGCCCGGTGGACATGCAGAAACCCTGCCAGTGTCAGGGAGCCGGGCACGGCGCCATGCAGCGCCCGGTTGGTCCGGCGGTGGGGCCCCGTAATGCACGCGAATGGTGCAATCCTGCGATATCCGTGCTTCGGCGGTGCAGGTGGAAAGGGAAAAAGGCCCGGCCGCGAACGGCCGGGCAGATGGAGGGAGCAGGGAGGAAGGGGGTGGTTCAGCTTTCGGCGTGGTAGCTGCTGCGCCGGATCAGCCGCACGCAGATGGCGTCCAGCATATAGCCGATCAGGCCGATCACCAGTACGAAGGCCGCCAGCTTGTCGTACTCGAGCGTGTCGCGGGCATCGTTGATGGCGTAGCCGAGTCCCGAGGTCACGCCCAGGTATTCCGCCGGCACCAGTACGATCCAGGCCACGCCGACGGCCAGGCGGATGCCGGCGAACACGTCCTGGGCGATCGCGGGCATCACGATGTAGCGCAGCGTGTGGTAGGGGTTGGCGCCCAGGTTGGAGCCGACCTTCAGCCACATCGGATCGATGCGCTGCACCCCGTGTGCGGTGGCGTAGGTGATCGGCCAGACCGCGGCGATGGCGATCAGGAAGATGATCGCCGCATCCCAGGTGGCGAAGGCCAGCACCGCGATCGGCATCCACGCCAGGGGCGAGATCATGCGCAGGAACTGGAACGGCACGTGGGTGGTTTCGCGCAGCACGTTGAAATAGCCGATCATCACCCCCAGCGGGACCCCGATCAGGATCGCGTAGAGCAGGCCGAAGCCGACCCGGTGCAGGCTGGATTCGATCGGCGACCACACCTGCCCGGAACTCACGATGTCCCAGAAGGCGGTCAGCGTGGGCCCGGGGGCGAAGCTGGCGAAGGCCATGGTGTCGGGGTTGTTGGCGATCAGCCAGCCACCCCACCACCACAGGGCCAGCAGCCCGGCGATGCCGAGCAGCGGGTACTGCAGCCGCCGGCGCAGGTGGTTCGCGGTGCGCAGCGAGGCCCACCCCCACTCCCCGGGGGTGGCCGGCAGGTCGAATGTCGCGTCACGGTTCATAGCTGTACGATCTCCTCGCGGGCAAACGGCGAATCCATGTCCACGCCGGGTGCGTTGTGCCAGGCGGTGTATTTCTCCATGGCCTTCTCGACGAACTCGTAGTTGACCAGGTCATCGGCCACTTCCTGCGGGTCCAGGCCCTGCAGGAAGGTGGTGTCGCCGCCGACCAGGGTCTCGTTCATCGCCCCGACCAGCATCTTCGTCGCCGACGGGTAGGGCCACGGGGAGAAGTCGATGCGGCCGTTGCCCCAGTCGGCGTGGCGGATCGCGCCGGAGTCGATGTAGGTGCTGTCGTCGGCGTAGTTGGTCATCGCGCGTTCCACCACCCCGGACGGCATCGGCAGATAGCCCTTGCCGTCACGCGACAGCAGGTGGGCGACCTCCTTCTTGTTGTCCTGAATATGCCCCTGGGCGCGGACCACGGCGTTCATGGTCTTCTGCGTCCATTCCGGCTGGCGGTCGGTGAGCGTCTCGTTCATGCACACCACGCAGCAGGGGTGGTTCTTCCAGATGTCGCCGGTGAAGCGCAGCAGATTGCCGTGGGCCAGCATCTCGCCGGCGGCGTTGAAGGGCTCGGCGACGATGAAGGCGTCGATCGAGCGCGCGGCCAGGGCCGGCGGCATGTCCGGCGGCGGCATCAGCATCAGGTTGACCTCGTCCGGGGCCAGATCGTCGCCCTGATCCTTGATCACCGGCTTCAGGCCGGCGTCGCGCAGGGCCATCTGCATGACGACGTTGTGCATGGAGTACCAGTAGGGCACGGCCACGCTCATGCCACCCATGTCGGAGAAGTCGTTGACCTCCACGTGGCGGCCGGTGACCACCGCCGAACCGTTGGTGTGGGCCCAGGACATGATCTTGGCCGGGAAGTCGTTCTGGTAACGCATCCACAGCGGGATCGGCTTGAGCAGGTGGACCAGGTTGAAGCGGTTCGCCGCGAAGGATTCGATCAGCGGCGACCAGCCGCGGATCAGCTGCGGTTCGGCCACCTCCAGGCCCTCGTCCTCGAAATAGCCCTCGGAATGCGCGACCAGCAGGGCCGCGGCGTCGGTGATGGGGATGTAGCCGATGCGGACGACGCCGTCGAAGTCGTCCACTTCGGGGTCGACGCCACCCAGGTCGGGTTGCTGGGCGAGCAGCGAGCCCGGGGCGGTCAGGCCGGCGCCGGCGACCAGCGAGCCGGCCGCCGCCGAGCGCAGGAAGGTACGGCGGGACAGGCTGCCGCCAAGGATGCGGTCGAGTTCCGCGTCGATGTGGTGGTGGTTGTCACAGTTGCACATGGTGATGTTCCTCTCGGGTGACGGGCTAGGGACGGTTCAGGCCGCGCGAATCGCGCGACGGGCGGGGGCGGATCCGGATGCGGCGGGATCGTCGGCTTCGGGGGCTTCGGCGGATGACGACGTGTCATCGGTCGGGTCGGGGCGCGAGGCCGGATGACGCGTCGCGCCAAAGAACTCCATCAGCTCGGCCTTCAGTTCGGTGAATCCGGGGCTGGTGCGGTCGCGCGGATGCGGCAGGTCCACCTTGAGCTGGTGTTGCAGCGTGCCCGGGTTGGAACCCATCACGACCACGCGATCGGCCATGGCGACGGCCTCTTCGATGTCATGGGTGACGAACACCACGGTGATGCCGCGATCCCGCGAGAGCCGCACGACCTCGTCCTGCAGTTCGGTCTTGGTGAACGCATCCAGGGCGGAAAACGGCTCGTCCAGCAGCAGGAGTTCCGGGTCGGTGGCCAGGCTGCGCGCCAGGGCCACGCGCTGCTGCTGGCCACCGGACAGCGACTGCACGTTGACCTCGGCCTTTTCGGCCAGGCCCACCGTCTCCAGCAGGGCGTCGACGCGCTTGTTCATGCCTTCCTGACGGCCCTGGAAGATCAGGCCGAGGGAGGCGTTGCGGCGCACGGTCATCCACGGGTAGAGCGAGGGCTTCTGGAACATCATGTTCCAGCGCGGGCTGGGCTTGATGACCTGGTGGCCGTTGATGCGTACCGCGCCCTCGCTGGGGATCAGCAGGCCCGCGAGCATGTGCAGCAGGGTGGATTTCCCGCAGCCGCTCTGCCCGATCAGGGCGATGGTCTCGCCGGGGCTGACGGTCAGCTCGATGTCCTGGAGCGTCGGGTCCGTCTGTTTCGGATAGTGATGCGTGATGTAGTCGATGGAGATGGCTGCGCCCATGGCGATGCTCCTCTTCCGGGAACGTTGATGGGCCGTGGTTCTCACGGCGCGCTCACAGGAACCCTTACAAGAGGCGTGCCAGATGCAGAACGGCGGCGGACCGGGCGCGAAACGGGGTGGCTCCGGAGGGGGTGAAACGGCTGCAGGACGCGGATCAGCGGGGACCAGGCGGGGGTCACGGGCCGGCGCTGGCGGTGACGCCGGGTGGCGGTGGCCGACGTTTCGTCGTGGTGCAACGGGGCATTGTGTCGACAATGTTGGTGCAAGGGGCGGACAAAGTGTCCGCTTTGTCCGACTGCGGGTCAGGTTAATCTCCCCGGATGGACTGCCGATCGGCCGAAAACCGCGGCATGGCGCCATCGGGGCCAACATGGCACGGCTTCTGCAACGGGACTGGCGACCCGGCCAAAAAGGTTCGGGCAGTGACCAAACAATCGTCAGGAGACCTGATCATGTCGACCGCAGAAGCCACCACCACGATTTCCATGAATGCCCTGGATCCCATCGACCAGGACGGGCTGAACAAGCTCGCCGACAAGGGCAAGTCCAACCCCGACAGTGTCGTGACCCTCAAGGCGCGCACCGTGTGCGAGGGCAAGTTCCGCAACCTTACCTACGTGCGTGACCTCGATGCCCACGTGATCGACGAGCCCCCGCATCTGCTGGGCGACGACACTGCGCCCAACCCCTCGGAGGCCGCGCTGGCCAGCCTGGGGGCCTGCCTGTCGGTGGGGATGCATGCCAACGCCATCGATCGCGGCATCACCCTCACCAAGCTGGAGCTCTCGCTGGAGGGTGACATCAACGTGACCGCGGTCTGGGGCGTGGGCGACACCGACAAGTCCAAGCGCCTGGGCTTCACCGACATCCGCGTGAAGGTCGACCTCGAGGGCGACGCCAGCGAGGAAGAGCTGCAGGAACTGGTGGCGCACGCCGACTTCTGGTCGCCGGTCGCCAACACCATGCGCAACCCGGTCAACGTGGCCGTGGAAAAGGCCTGAGGCCGAGGAGACCCGTAATGCTCGAGACCCGTACACAGCAAGCGGGGGAGGCGCCGGTCTCCGGACCGGCGCCGGCCGAGGACGGGCTGCGGGAACTGGTGGCGGGGCAGCTTGCCCCGCTCACCGGCCGCATCGACCGTGAAGGCCTCTACCCCGAAGAATTCCTGCGCGAGGCTGGCCAGCTGGGAGCGTTTCGTTCGCATCTGGCGAGCCAGAACCCGGCGGGCAAGGCCGATCTGGTGTCCGCGATCCGCGCCGAGGAGGTGATCTCCGCCGAATGCATGACCACCGGGTTTGTCGCCTGGTGCCAGAACGCCTGCTCCTGGTACGTGGAGAACAGCGATTCCTCCACGCTCAAGCGCGAGGTACTGCCGAAGCTGGCCGGCGGCGAGGCGTTCGGCGCCACCGCGCTGTCCAATCCGATGAAATGGTTCGCCAGCATCGAGGAGCTCAAGCTCTCGGCCGAACGTGTGGAGGGCGGCTACGTGGTGTCCGGGGCGCTGCCGTGGGTGTCCAACCTGGGCGAGGACCACTACTTCGGTGCGATCTTCCGTACCACGGATGACAACCCGCGTCCGCTGATGGCGGTCATCAACTGCGCCGACCCCGGCTTCAGCCTGACCCCGTGCCCCGAGTTCATCGCCCTGGAGGGTTCGCGCACCTTCGGCTGCCATTTCGACCGGGTGTTCGTGCCCGACGAGCACGTGCTGGCGGATCCGCTGCCGGAGTACATCCAGCGCATCCGTCCCGGTTTCGTGCTGCTGCAGATGGGCATGGGCCTGGGCCTGATCGAGGGCTGCATCAACACCATGCACGAGGCCAACGAGACCCTGTCGCACGTGAACGGTTACCTCGACGACCAGGCGGGCGAGCTGGAGGAGGTCCTGGAAGACGCACGCCAGGCGACCTATGCCCTGGCCCGCGATCCCTTCGACACCAGCGACGCCTTCTTTGCCGACGTGCTGCAGATGCGTCTGACCGGTTCGGAGCTGGCGCTGCGGGCTTCGCAATCGGCCCTGCTGCATACCGGGGCCCGGGGCTATCTCGCCAGTGCCGCCGCCCAGCGCAAGCTGCGCGAATCCTATTTCGTGGCCATCGTTACGCCCGCCATCAAGCACCTGCGCAAGGAGCTGGCGCGTATCCACGCCCACTGACCGGCGCCCGGAGGAGACATCATGCTGGAAACCACCACCAAACTCGATGCCGAAGCGGCCGTGGCGGCCCTGAAAGAGGCCGTGGAGGCGCAGGGCCTGCGCGTGGCCGCCGAGATCAACGGCCAGGCCAACGCGGCGATGATCGGGGCCGAGGTCCCGGTCGACCGTATCCTCGAGGTCTTTCATCCGCGCTATGCCCTGCGCGTGTGGGAGGCCTGCAAGCCCGCGGGGATCGACATCCCGCTGCGCATCCATGTCTGGAGCGACGGCGAGCAGCTGCATGTAACGGCGCGGCGCCCGTCGGAGGTCTTCGCCCCCTGGGGCAGCGCCGACCTGGATGCCCTGGGCGCGGAGCTGGATCCGCTGTTCGAGGCCATTGTCGCCAGTCTGCCGGAGGTTGCGTGATGTCTGCTGAAGCCGAAACCGAATATCGACGCTACATCTGCCGCGTGTGCGGCTACATCTACGACGAGGCGAAGGGCGACCCGGACTCGGGTCTGCCACCGGGGACCCGGTTCGAGGACATCCCGGACGACTGGTACTGCCCCGACTGCAACGTCACCAAGGCCGATTTCGACCGCCTGCAGCCGCGTGCCGAGGACCCGGTCGAGGCACAAGCGGCGCAGGCCTGGCGCACCCCGCTGGCGGACGACCCGGATGCGGTGGTGGTCGTCGGCGGCGGCATGGCCGGCTGGGCGATGGCCGAGGAACTGCGCGCCCGCGACCCGGAGCGCAGTATTCGTCTGGTGACCGGGGATCGCGGCGATTATTACACCAAACCGCGGATCTCCACGGCCTGTGCGCGCGGCGTGGACCCGGACGACCTGATGGAGGAATCCGGCGTGGCGCGGGCCGCGCGCCTGGGCGTCGAGCTGCTGCCGCACGTGCGCCTGCTGGACATCGACCGTGAACGCCGGCGCCTGATCACCCCGCGCGGCGGCATTCCCTACGGCGATCTGGTGCTGGCGACCGGCGCGAGCCCGATACGGCTCGACATTCCGGGCGACGGACCCCCGCCGCGGGTGGTGAACACCCTGGATGACTACCGCGCGCTGCGTGCGGAACTGCAACCCGGGGCCCGCGTGGCGATCGTGGGCGCGGGGCTGGTCGGCAGCGAGCTGGCCGATGATCTGGCGGCCGGCGGCTATTCGGTGGATCTGATCGAGATGGCCGAGCGCCCGCTGGCGCGGCTCGCGCCGCCCGAGCTGGGGGATGACCTGGCGGCTGCACTGGCGCAGCGCGGGGTCGCCCTGTACACCGGGACCTCGGTGGCTTGTCTGCAGGCCTTGCCGGCGGCGGGCGAAGGTCCCGTGGCGTCCCGGCTGAAACTGGCCGGTGGCGAGACCCTGGAAGCGGACGTCGTGATTACCGCCCTCGGTTTGCGGCCGAACATCGACGTGGCTGTCGGGGCCGGCCTGGACTGCGGGCGCGGCATCCGGGTGGATGCCACGCTGGCGACCTCCGATCCGGCGATCCGCGCCCTCGGGGACTGCGCCGAATACGACGGCGTCCTGCGCCCCTACGTGGGTACGCTGCGGGCCCAGGCGGAAGTGATCGCCGATCGCCTGGCCGGGGGAACGGCGCGCTATGAACCGGACGCCGGCACCGTGCAGGTCAAGACCACCAGCCTGCCGATGCAGGTCTGCCCGCCATCGGCCGCGGATGCGGCCACCGGTGAGTGGGTGCTCGTGGGGGGCGATGCCGACGGCCGCCGGATGGAGTTCCATGCCAACGGCCGTCTGGCGGGCTTCGCCCTGTCCGGGGCCCTGACCCGCGAGGCCGGGCCGATGGAGGCCCGGCTGGGCGAGGCGGTGACGCAGCCGGAGGTTCGTGCGCGGATGGCGTCCTGACGGACGCCTCCCGGCCGTGCCCCGGCGCTGCGCGGGGCTTCAGCCCCCGGTCGGCTCCAGCAGCAGTGCGGTCAGCGGCGGCAGGTCCACGTGGAGGGTGGCCGGCTGGCCGTGATACGCCTCGGTCGTGGCCTCGCACTGCAGCGGGCCACGCGATGCCCCGCCGTAGAACTCCGAGTCGGTGTTCAGCAACACCCGCCAGGTCCCGGAACGCGGGCTCGGGATCGGGTAGGCGCTGCGTTCCACCGGCGTCAGGTTGAGGATCACGATGCGTTCGTGGCCCTCCACGTCCCGGCGCACGAAGCTGAGCACCGAATTGTCGGCGTCGTCGGCATTCAGCCAGGCGAAGCCATCGGGCTCGAACTCGCGACCGTGCAGCGCGGGCTGCTCGCGATACACCCCGTTGAGGTCCTTTACCAGCTGTTGCAGGCCCTGATGCAGCGGATACTGCAGCACGTACCAGTCCAGCTCCCCGGCCTCCGACCATTCGGTTCCCTGGCCGAACTCCTGGCCCATGAACAGCAATTTTTTGCCCGGGTACAGCCACTGCCAGGCGTACAGCAGGCGCATGTTGGCATGCTGCTCCCACTCGTTGCCGGGCATGCGCCCGCGCAGGCTGCGCTTGCCGTGGACGACCTCGTCGTGCGAGAAGGGCAGCAGGAAGTTCTCCGAATAGGCGTAGATCTGCGCGAACGTGAGCTGACTGTGGTGGTAACGCCGGTAGATCGGGTCCATGCCGAAATACGTCAGGGTGTCGTGCATCCAGCCCATGTTCCACTTCATGGTGAAGCCCAGCCCGCCCATCGACGGCGGCCGGCTCACGCCGGGCCAGGCGGTGGATTCCTCGGCGATCATCACCACGCCGGGGTGGCCGGTCTGCACGGTCTCGTTGACGTCGCGCAGGAACTCGATGGCGTCCAGGTTCTCGTTGCCGCCGTGGATGTTGGGGATCCACTCGTGGTCTTCGCGGTTGTAGTCGAGATAAAGCATGGAGGCGACCGCGTCCACCCGCAGCCCGTCGAGGTGGAAGTCCTCGATCCAGCACAGTGCGGATGACAGCAGGAAGTTGCGCACCTCCGGGCGGCCGTAGTTGAAGATCAGCGTGCCCCATTCGCGGTGCTCGCCCAGGCGCGGGTCCTCGTGCTCGTACAGCGCGGTGCCGTCGAAGCGGGCGAGGGCGAAGTCGTCGCGCGGGAAATGGCCCGGCACCCAGTCGAGGATCACCCCCAGACCGGCCTGATGGGCGGTATCGACGAAGCGGCGGAAGTCATCCGGGTCGCCGAAACGCGAGGTGGGCGCGAAGAAGCCGGTGGACTGATAGCCCCAGGAGCCGTCGAACGGGTGCTCGGTGACCGGCAGCAGCTCGAGGTGGGTGAAGCCCATGTCGCGGGCATACGGCACCAGGCGTTCGGCCAGTTCGGCGTAGTTCGGCCAGTCACCGTCGGGGCTGCGCTGCCAGGAGCCCAGATGCACCTCGTAGATGCTCATCGGCCGGTGCTTCCAGGCCTCGGGGTCGCGGTTCTCCATCCACTCGCGGTCGTTCCACGCGTAACCGCTCTCCGGGATGACCCGCGAGGCGGTCTCCGGGCGTACCTGGTAGGCGGCCGCGTAGGGGTCGGACTTCAGACGCAGCTCGCCGGTGTCACGGTTGCGGATCTCGTACTTGTACAGGGTTTCCGGACCCAGTCCGGGGATGAACAGCTCCCAGATGCCGCTGGAGCCGTGCACGGTCATCGGATGGCAGCGTCCGTCCCAGTGGTTGAAGTCGCCGACCACGCTGACCCGCTCGGCCGCCGGCGCCCATACGGCAAAACGCACGCCGTCGATCCCGTCACGGTTTTCGCAGTGCGCGCCGAACATGCGGTGGGCGTGCCAGTGGCGGCCCTCGCCGAACAGGTGGCGGTCGAAATCCGGGATGTTCGGGGCGAAGCTCCACGGGTCGATGACGCTGACGATCTCCTTGTGGCCGGACGGGCGCCAGCGCAGCTCCGGATGTTCCGCCAGCTTGCGCGAGGCGCCCTTCCATACGAACAGCCCCGGGGTGTCGGTGGTGTCCATGGGCTCCGGGGGCGCGTCGGGTTCCGGAACCAGCCAGACCTCGTCGGCCTGCGGGAACCAGGCGCGATAGCAGGTGGTCTGGCGGTTAAGGGCGTGGGCCCCCAGGACCGCATGCGCGTCGTGCAGACGGGCCTGTGCCAGACGCCGGATTTCATCCGCGACTTCCGTAATGCAATTGTTCCGGTCAGTTGTCATACTCGAGGCATCCGCTTCACGTAGAGTGGAGCCGGTCAACGGAATCCGCGGGGGAACCCGCAACCAGCAGCTTTCTGCAAGGATGGGCCTATGAACCCTCAGCCGCAACGGTTCGTCAGCCGACTGACCCGGGAAACCCTGGCACTGGTGCTCGCCGGAGGTCGCGGGTCGCGACTCAAGCAACTGACGCTGTGGCGGGCCAAGCCCGCCGTACCCTTCGGCGGCAAGTTCCGCATCATCGATTTCCCGCTGTCCAACTGCATCAATTCCGGGATCCGCCGCGTGGCGATCCTGACCCAGTACAAGGCGCATTCGCTGATCCAGCACATCCAGCGCGGCTGGAGCTTCCTGCGCGGGGAATTCGGCGAATTCATCGAACTGCTGCCGGCGCAGCAGCGCATCGAGACCTCCTGGTATTCCGGGACTGCCGACGCGGTCTACCAGAACGTCGATATCATCCGGCAGCACGCCCCCAGTTATGTGCTGATCCTCGCCGGCGATCACATCTACAAGATGGACTACGGGCAGATGATCGCCCAGCACGTGGAAAGCGGGGCGGACATGACCGTGGGCTGCCTGGAGGTACCGAAGGAGGAGGCCACCGGGTTCGGCGTGATGGGCGTGGATGCCGAGGGGCGCGTGACTTCGTTCGAGGAGAAACCCGACGATCCGGCGACCATCCCGGGCAGCGAGACCCATTCGCTGGCCTCCATGGGGATCTACGTCTTCAACCGCGATTTCCTCTTCGAACAGCTCATTCAGGATGCCGACGACACCTTCTCCAGCCACGATTTCGGCAAGGACATCATCCCCCGCATCATCGAGAAACACCGCGTGATGGCGTACCCGTTCCGCGACGAGGCCGGCCAGCGCCAGGGTTACTGGCGCGATGTCGGCACCATCGATTCCTACTGGAAGGCCAACCTGGAGCTCATCGGCGTGACCCCCGAACTCAACCTGTACGACAGCGAATGGCCGATCTGGACGTATCAGGAGCAGCTCCCGCCGGCCAAGTTCGTGTTCGATGACGACGACCGCCGTGGCATGGCGATCGACTCGATGGTCTCCGGGGGCTGCATCATCTCCGGCAGCCGGGTGCGGCATTCGCTGCTGTTCTCCAGCGTGGAGGTCAGCGCCTGCGGTGAGGTGGAGAACTCGGTGATCCTGCCCGACGTGCAGGTGGGCGAAAACGCCGTGATCCGCAACGCAGTGATCGACAAGGCCTGCCGCATCCCGCCGGGGACCGAGATCGGACTGGACGACGAGGCCGATGCCCGCGATTACTACGTCTCGCCCGGGGGCGTGCGTGTGGTGACCCCGGAGATGCTCGGCCAGGCGCGTCACCATGTCCGCTGAGCGCGCCTCGAAGGCCCTCGCCCGCGTCCCGCACAAGCTGGACGTGGTCCTGTGCTGGCACATGCATCAGCCGCAGTACTTCGACAGCGGGCGCAGGGAGTACGTGCTGCCGTGGACCTATCTCCATGCCCTGAAGGACTACACCGACATGGCGGCTCATCTGGAGGCCTGCCCGCGGGCCCGGGCGGTGGTGAATTTCGCACCCATCCTGCTGGAGCAGATCGCCGACTATGCCGAACGCGTGGATCGGGCGCTGAAGTCCTGTGAGCCCGTCGGGGATCCGGTGCTGGACATGCTGCATATGGACATTGTCCCGGTGGAGCCGGACCAGCGCCGCGAGATCATCCGCGCCTGCCTGCGTGCCCATGCACCGCGCATGATCGATCCGTTCCCGCTGTTCGCGTGCCTGGCGGCAATCGGTCGGCAGGCGCTGGAGGATGACCTCCTGCTGGCGCATCTGGACGGGCGCTTCTTCCAGGACCTGGCCACCTGCTATCACCTGGCCTGGACCGGCGAGACCGTGCGCCGCGCGCGGCCCGAACTGCAGGGCTGGCTGAAGGCCGAATCCGGCTTCGAGTCCGGGGTGCGTCGACGCCTGCTGGAGATCCTGCGCGACGAGCTGCACAACGTCATCCCGCGCTATCGCAAGCTCGCCGAGCAGGGGCGGGTGGAGCTGTCGTTCACCCCTTACGCGCATCCGATCATGCCGCTGCTGCAGGATCTGACATCGGCCCGTGAGGCCATGCCCGAGGCCGAACTGCCGGAGGCACCGGCGTATCCGGACGGGGAAGCCCGGGTGCGCTGGCACATCGAGCGGGGCCTGGAGGTGTTCGAGCAGCACTTCGGCATGCGCCCGACCGGCTGCTGGCCGTCCGAGGGCAGCCTGAGCGAGGCCACCATCCGCCTGCTGGACGAATACGGCCTGCGATGGACGGCCAGCGGCCAGGGTGTGCTGGGCAACAGCCTGGAAGCCGCCGGCAGCGCACCGGACGCGGAGGACAACGGCAACGGGGAGGGCGAGGGCGAGGAAGACGGGCCCCGCGACCTGCAGGGCTGGCTGCATCGCGGGTACCGCCTGCGCGATACCGACATCGCCCTGTATTTCCGCGATGACGGGCTGTCCGACGCGATCGGTTTTCGCTATGCGGACTGGCACGCTGACGATGCGGTGGCCGATTTCGTGCATCACCTCGGGAACATCGCCGAGGTTGCTCCGGCCGGCAGCGTCGTTTCGGTGGTCCTCGATGGCGAGAACGCATGGGAGTACTACCCCGAGAACGGCTTCTATTTCCTCAGCGGGTTGTGCCAGGCCCTGGCGCAGCACGAGCGGCTCAACCTGTGCACCTTCGACGACGTGTGCGCCCATGCGACGACTTCCGGGGGTGCGGCGCCTGTCGAGCTCCCGTCCTTGGTTGCCGGTTCCTGGGTCTACGGGACGTTTTCCACCTGGATCGGCGATCCCGACAAGAACCGCGGCTGGGACCGGCTGATCGAGGCCCGGAACGCGGTGGATGCTGCCGTGGCGGCGGATCCTTCGCTGGATACCCCGGAGCTGCGCGAACAGCTCGCGATCTGCGAGGGGTCCGACTGGTGCTGGTGGTTCGGGGCCTACAACCCGGCGGGTTCGGTGAGCGATTTCGAACAGCTCTATCGGCGCCACCTGGCGCGGCTGTACCAGCTGGCCGGACTGGCGGTGCCCGAGGCCCTGGACGAGGTGCTGTCGGTGGGCGGCGGCGATCCGGCTGCCGGAGGGACCATGCGGAAAGGGCAGGACTGATTGATGGAAGAAACGCAGCATTCCAATCCGCTGCTGCAGCGCCGGCGTGCCGGCGTGCTGCTGCACCCGACCTCGCTGCCGGGCCCGCATTCGGTGGGGACCCTGGGCGACGAGGCGTTCCGGTTCGTCAACTGGGCGGCCTCGGCGGGTTTCACCCTGTGGCAGGTCCTGCCGCTGCACCCGGTGCAGAGCGACGGCTCTCCCTACGCCAGCATCTCGGCCTTTGCCGGTGATCCGCGGATGATCGATCCGGCGCGGCTGGCGGAGGCGACCGGGATCGTCGATGACGGGCGGGCGGTCGAGGAACTCCTGGAACGGGCCGGTGCCGCGGTGGCGCGGGAAGAGCATGCCCTGCATGCGGCGTACCGCGTCTTTCTGGAGGAGCAGGGGCCGGTCTGGCTGGACGATTTCGCGCTGTTCTGCGTGATCCGTGCGCGCCACGACGATCGCCCCTGGTGGGAATGGGATCCGGAACTGCGCGATCGCCAGCCGGAGGCCCTGGCGCGTGTCGCGCGGGAAGAAGCGCAGGCGCTGGAACAGGTGCGGTTCGTGCAGTTCGTGTTCGCCGATCAGTGGCGCGCACTGCACCGCCACGCGAACGACTGCGGACTGCTGCTGCTGGGGGATATGCCGATCTTCGTCGCCCACGACTCCGCGGATGTCTGGAGCCACCGGGATCTGTTCGATCTGGATGAGCGCGGGCAGCCGCGCACGGTCGCCGGGGTCCCGCCGGATTACTTCTCCGAGACCGGACAGCGCTGGGGCAATCCGCAATACCGCTGGGACCGTCTGGCCGAGACCGGCTATGCCTGGTGGATTCGCCGCGTTCGGCGTGCGCTGGAGACGGTGGATGCCCTGCGCATCGACCATTTCCGGGGTTTCGAGTCGAGCTGGGCGATCCCGGCCGAGGAGCCGGATGCCATCCGGGGCTACTGGTTCGAGGGGCCGGGCGCGGCATTCTTCGAGGCGCTGGGCGACGAACTCGGGTACCTGCCGGTGCTGGCCGAGGATCTGGGGGTGATCACGCCGGAGGTCACCGCGCTGCGTGAACGGTTCGACTTCCCGGGTATGCGGATCCTGCAGTTCGCGTTCGAGGGCGGCGAGGCCAACCCGTACCTGCCGGCGAATCATGACGAGATGAGCGCCGTGTATACCGGCACGCATGACAACGACACCACCGTGGGCTGGTTCGCGTCACTGGATGAACCCATGCAGCTGCACGTGCTGAATGTCCTGGGGGAGCCGGAAGATGCGGCCGATACCATGCCCTGGCCACTGATCCGCACGGCGTACGCCTCGCCGGCGCGCATCGCGATCCTGCCGATGCAGGACGTGCTGGAACTGGATGCCGGGCACCGGATGAACCGGCCCGGGACGGTGGAGGGTAACTGGGACTGGCGTTTTGACTGGGAGTGGGTGCCCGGGGAACGTGCCGGCGAGATGCGGGCACTGGCCGAGGCGCACGGGCGCCTTCCGCCCGACTCCTGAGCTCGCGGTCCCCGCGGGGAATCCCACGGGCCGCAATGAAAAAGGCCCGGTCCTGAGAGGACCGGGCCTTGCTGGCTGCCTGCGAGTTCGCCTGCGAGCAGGCTCCTACTGCTGGGGCGCCATGCCGGGCGCGCCACCGCCACCCCCGGGCTGCTGTTGCTGCATCATTTCCTGCTGCAGGGCTTCCATGCGCTCGATGACATCGTCAATGTCGGCGTTTTCCGCACGCATGGCGCTCATCAGGTCTTCCCGCAGGGATTCCTGGGCGTCCAGGATCTCCGGATCCTCGGCCACGGCCTGCTGGGCTTCCTGCAGGTTGCGCTGCGCCTGCTGAACGTCTTCGGACTGGATCAGCTGCTGGCGTTCTTCCGCGCTCAGGTCGGGATCACGCAGGCCTTCCTCGGCGGATTCCAGGGTGTCCAGATCGGAACGCGGTTCAAAACCGGCGGCTTCCATCTTGTCGAGGACCAGTTCTTCCAGTTCCTCGCCCTTGCGCTCCAGCTCGGGGTTGTTTTCGATGGCCTGCTGCTGGGTCTGCGCGAGGGTCTGCTGGAGTTCCTGCATCTCCACCTGGGGGCCGCCCTGCTGTTGCTGGCCGCCCATGCCCTGGCCCATGCCCTGGGCGTGGGCCATGCCGCTGGCCAGTGCGAGGACCGCGGCGGCGGTCAGGCCGATGATCGACCGGGAATGTTTCTGCATCGTACTGCTCTCCTGAAAGGATGTCTCTTGCCACTCTGAAGGCGAGTGATGAACCACAGCTTAACAGCCTCGAGGGCCGGGTGTCGGCCCGCCAACGGGGCATGATGCCGGCTGTGGCGGTGGTGGAGAGACCGCGCAGGAGGCCCTTGCGTTCCATTGGCGGGCGACTCGCCCGATCAGCGCCGCAGGTAGCGGAACCACGAGGCGATGTTCAGCAGACTGGCGAGTGACTGGGCGAGATAGGTATACGCGGCCGCGCGCAGGATACGCTCTGCGTGGCGGTAATCCGGTTCGTGCAGGTAGCCGCCCTCGCGCAGCATCGGCATCGCCCGACGGAAACTCGCGTCCAGTTCCGTGGGCAGGGTCACGAAATGGACCAGCGCCGCCATGCCCATCGACAGCACGCCGGCCAGGAAGAACAGGATGCCCGGCGCCGGGTGGCGGGTGATCAGGGTGATGATCGGGATGCCGATCATCAGGATCGCGCCCAGCCGCTGGGCGTGACGGGTGGCGGCCACCAGGGTGCCGCGCAGCTGCAGCGGGCGGTAGCCCCGTGCGTGCTGCACCGCATGGCCGACCTCGTGGGCCGCCACGGTGACCGCGGTCAGCGAATGGCCGTGATAGTTCTCCTGCGACAGCCGCACCGTGCGGTCGCCGGGATCGTAGTGGTCGCCGTCTTTCGTGGTCTCCACGTCCACATGGGTCAGACCGTGGCGGTGCAGCAGCTCGCGCGCCATGGCCGCGCCGCTGTAGCGGTAGCGGTCCTCCGGGCGGTGATATTTCTCCATCGTGCGTCGGACCCACCACCCGGGCAGCCAGGCGACGAGCAGCAGCAGCGGTATGACCAGGATCAGCAGACGCATGCCATGATCTTCGCCGGAGCGGCCCGCCGGTCCAAGAACCCCCGGCGGCCTGCGGGGCGTACACTGTCCGGCGGGTTACTGGCCGGTCACTCGTCGACGTCGTCGTAGTCGCCCTTGTGCTTCGGATTGGGGCGTGCCCGGCGGTCCCGCGAGTAATCGGTATCGTCGGTATCCGCTTCGGGCACGCGCCGCGATTCCAGTACCCGAAGGTTGGCGGCCGGCGCCGAGCCGTCCTTGTCCTCGCCGAAGTACAGCGTGGTGTGCGGGAACGGGATCTCGATGCCGGCGGCGTCGAAGTGGCGCTTGACCAGGCGGTTGAACGCGCGCCCCAGGCCGAACTGGGTGCCGGGCGCGGTCATGATCCGGATACGGATGTTGACCGAGGAATCGTCCAGCGCGGTGACTCCGTGCACCTCCATCTCGTCGAGTACGTTGGGGCCCTGTTCCGGGTCCTGCTTGAGCTCCTCGAAGGCCTCGCGCAGGCGGACGATGACCTCGTCGATGTCCTCGCGATAGGCCACCCCGTACTCGCCCACGTGGTAGGCGTATTCGCGCATGTAGTTGGAGACCGCATCCACCGAGGAAAACGGGATCAGGTGGTAGGTTCCGGCAAGATCGCGCATCCCGAGGGAGCGGATGGTGAGCTTCTCCACCGTGCCGGTGATGCCGGTGACGGTGATCACGTCGCCCACGTTGATGGCGTTCTCCAGCTGGATGAACACCCCGGTGATGATGTCCTGTACCAGCTTTTGCGCGCCGAAGCCGATCGCCAGGCCGAGCACGCCGGCGCCGGCCAGCAGCGGGCCGATGTTCATGCCGAGCTCGGCGAGCACGATCATCAGCGTGAACACCAGCAGCGCGATGGCGACCGCATTGCGGAAGATGGTCAGCAGCGTCTGCTCGCGCGCCGTGGGTTCGCCGTTGCCGGTATTGGGGTTGAGGCGGTGCTCGATCCAGCTGGCGAACACCAGCCACACCAGTGCCGCACCGAGCAGGATCAGGGCGACGGAGATGGCGGTGCCCAGGATCAGCGTGCCCGCACCCGAGCGCACCCAGTCGAACAGGTTGAAGGCGCCCCAGCCGTCGGCGATGACCGCGAGCACGATCAGCAGGATCACCAGGCGCATGGTCTTGAGTGCCTTCGGTACGTAGGCATTCAGGCGCGTTTCCAGCAGCGGGAACTTTTCCCGCGTTTCTTCGGGAAGGGCGATTCTGCGCCCGATGATCTGGGTCAGCAGGGTCGCCACGAAGAAGCCGACGAACGCGGCGATCAGAGTCTGCAGGGTGGCCGTGGCCATGAACGGCAGTGCGTCTTCGGGCCGTACGACGCTGACCACCGTCAGGGCGAGGAAGTACAGCAGCGCCAGGACGTGCCAGAAACGGGCCAGCAGGCCGGTGGTGATGCGGGTGAAGGAGAAATACGAACGGTTCGCCAGGACCATCAGGCGGTCGTGCACCCGTTGGCGGTTCTGCAGGATGATGGTCGCGGCGTACAGGAAGGCGGTCAGCATCACCAGCAGTCCCAGCGTGCGTCCGGCCTCCAGCGAGATGTGCAGGCTGGTCAGCGGGACCAGGAGCAGCAGGCCGTAGCCGATATAGGAAACGATGCGGGCCAGCCAGGCGTTCCAGTAGGCCGCTTCCTCGCCCTCCATGGGGAGCAGGCGCAGGCCCTGGTAACGGGTCGCGAAGATCAGCCGGAGCGCGGCGCGCGCAAGCTCGATGAGCAGGAACGCATTGAGGAACAGCGAATGCCGGGTCTCCATGGCGCCGGTTTCGCCGAGTACGAACAGCGCCAGCGCGTAACCCGCGATCCAGGCCAGAACCACGGCGACGAAATCGATGACCGCGGCCAGCCCGACTCCGGGAAGGGTGCGCAGCAGCCGGTACCGTTCTGCGGCATTGAGGACCCAGCGGTTCAGCCCCCCGAACATCGGCGAGACGGCGCGGCGCAGTACCCAGTAAACGATCAGCGTGAAAACGATCACGAGCGCGAGGTCCGTCACTGCCATGCCGAAGGCTATCGGTTCGATCGCCCGCAGCTGTGCGGCGGTGTCCTCGACGACCGTCCCCAGAGTACGGATCTCGGCGACGGTCCCCTCGGCCAGTCCCTGGGTCATGCGGGCGATGCGCCGCGGCAGGGCCACGGCTCCCTCGTCGGCGTTCTCCGGTGCGGCGTCCGCGGCGCCTTCATCCCCAGGGGTGTCGCTGGCCCGCAGGGTTTCCAGCAGCCGGTCGCGTGCCTCGGGATCCTCCAGCAGTTCGATCAGCGCGGCGTGTGTTTCGGCGGAGGACGGCGTCTCGTCCGCGACCGCCGAGCCCGAGACCAGCAGGGTCAGTGCGGTCAGCAGGAAGACGAGAACGGCCAGGAGGCGATGCGGGACGGGAAGTCGTGCGGGCACGCGGAACCTCGGACGGGTTGGAGGAAAGGCCTGCGAGTGTAAAGGTTGCAGCGCGTCCCGCTAAAGCCCGGGCTCGCGCACGGGCCGCAGCCAGCCGGGGCCCAGCACCCGCATCTGTTCCTCGATCCAGGCGATGCGGCGCTCCAGACCTTCGCCCGGAGTGACCGGGTCGAGCCTTCCCGGTGACGGCAGGATGGCCGCCAGGCGTGCGGCCTGCTGCGGCGTCAGTTCGCTGGCGGGGACGTCGAAATAGTGCTGCGCGGCGGCTTCGATGCCGTAGATGCCGGCTCCCCACTGGGCCAGGTTGAGATAGACTTCCAGGATGCGTTCCTTGGACCACAGCACCTCCATGCCCACGGTCAGACCCGCCTCCAGGGCCTTGCGCAGCCAGGAACGCTCATGCCAGAGAAACAGGTTCTTGGCGGTCTGCTGGGTGATGGTTGAGGCCCCGCGCAGGCGTCCGCCGCGCGCGTGGTCGGTCAGGGCCTGGCGCACCGACGACCAGTCGAATCCGCGGTGCCGCGGGAAGCGCTGGTCCTCGGACGCGATCACCGCCAGCAGCACGGCGTCCGGCAGTTCGTCCAGCGAGCGCCACTGCGGGCGGTAACGGGAGGCGGTCGCGCGGTCGGTGGCCGTGACCATCGCCATGCCGTAAGGTGGATCGACCCGGGCGAAATACAGCAGCACCGCGACCACCGCGGCCAGCACCAGCCCCAGCAGGGCGACGAGCAGCCACAAGAGGTAGCGCAGCGGCCCCGGTGGCCGGGCGCGGCGACGTCGACCCAGGAGCATCATCGCGGGCGCCCCTCCGCCATCGGGGTTTCGTGGTGGTTGTACCCGGAGTACCGTTTCATCGGAAGCAAGAATAGCGCAGGAAAGGTCCGGCTGTGGCGAACTCCGCGACCTCCGCGCGGCCCAAGGATCACGGAGATCGCCATTCGCCGCGGATCACGCGACAGGCCGGCCGGACGCGTTCCGGCCCATCAGAGACAACAAGGAGGCGAGCCATGGAATACCTGCCGTATCGCTACACCAGCGGAAGCGGGGAGCAGCTGACCTTCGAGTTCGCGCTGCATCCCGAGACCGATTCGGCCGTGCGCGTGCAGCAGTTGCTGGATCGCGTGCTGACCACCGTGGATCACGAAGTGGCGGTGCTGGGTGACACCTGCAACGGTGATCTGTTGCAGGCGCTGGCGATGGCGCTGGCGGTGCGCACGGAAATGATCCCCGCCGACGGCGAGATGACCCGCGGTCTCGCGCGCGATGTGGTGGAGCGTGCACTCCGGGCGCTGCCCGAGGCGCGCCATGAAATGACCGGGCCCGTCGGCCATGCCTGACACGCGCGAACGGCCCGTGGTGTTCTTTGACGGCGGTTGCCCGCTGTGCCGCCGCGAGATCGGCCACTACCAGCGCCTGGACACGGCCGGGCGGATCGACTGGCGGGATATCCATGCGGACGCCGCGGCGCTGGAAGCCCGGGGCATCGCGTGGGAGGACGCCATGCGGCGCATGCACGCGGTGGATGAACACGGCCGGGTGGTGAGCGGGGCTTACGCCTTCGTCGCCACCTGGCGGCACCTGCCGTACTACCGCGTGGCGGGGGCGGTGCTGCATCGGCTGCCGCCGGTGGTCTGGCTGATGGACCGGGTGTACAACGTGTTCGCCCGTTCGCGCTGGCGTTCCCGCTGTCGCGACGGTGTCTGCCCGCCGCCACCGTTATAATCGGCGGTTCGTCCAGGCATGCCCGGGAGGGCCGATGTCCAGCCACGATGTCCCCGAATGCGCCGGGTCTGCGGCGGAGCCGCCCGCACCCGACGCGCTGGAGCTGACCCTGGAGGCGGTTCTTTTTGCCGCCACCGAGCCCGTATCCCTGCGCGATCTGCGCGCCGCCTGCGCGGAATCGGGCGAGGTCGACCGCGCGTCGGTGGAGGCGGCGCTGGCGCATCTGGAGACGCGCTATGCCGACCGCGCGATCGAACTGGTGCGTTCGGCCGGCGGGTACCGTTTCCGCGTCCGGCCGCAGTACTCGGGCAGCGTGCGCGCGGCGCGGCCGGAACGCCCGCAGCGGCTGTCGCGCGCGTTGCTGGAGACCCTCGCGATCATCGCCTATCGCCAGCCGGTCACCCGCGCCGAGATCGAATCGGTGCGCGGGGTGGCGGTCAGTTCGGGGATCATGCGCGGGCTGCAGGAACGGGAATGGATCTACGTGGTGGGGCACAAGGAGCTGCCGGGGCGGCCGGCGCTGTACGGCACCACCCGCAGCTTCCTCGACGACCTCGGACTGCAGGCCCTGGACCAGCTACCGCCGCTGGACGAGATCCGCGATCTGGCCGACGTGGCCACCGACGCCGGGCTGTCACTGGCGACCGACGAGGCCGACGATGACGGCGACGGGGAGGGGGACGCAGCGGAAGCCGGCGAATCCCGGGAACCGTCCTGATCAGCGTTTCCTTCAGCGGTCGCGGCCGTTGTACATGGTCTCGATCGCCTCGCGGTAGTGCTCCCGGATCACCGGCCGCTTGAGTTTTATGGTCGGGGTCATCATGCCGTTTTCCACGCTCCACGGTTCGTGGATCACGTACACGTGGCGGATGCGCGCGTAGCCGGGGAAGTCCTCCAGCTGGTGGTGGATGCGGTCGAGGATCGCGCGTTCCACCTTGCGCGGGGGCTCGCCCGCGG
Organism: Thioalkalivibrio sp. ALE21; assembly: GCF_003208255.1. Taxonomy (NCBI): domain Bacteria; kingdom Pseudomonadati; phylum Pseudomonadota; class Gammaproteobacteria; order Chromatiales; family Ectothiorhodospiraceae; genus Thioalkalivibrio; species Thioalkalivibrio sp. ALE21. The sequence continues at coordinate 70,097 of NZ_QKMA01000006.1, read as the reverse complement.
TCGCCGGGTCGATCCCCTGGTCGGAGGCGAAGGTCTGCCAGGCGTCCGGTTCGGGAACCATCAGGGCGGTGAGGAACGGCTGCCCGTCGCCCACCACCATGATCTGGTCGAACAGGCCGTCGAGGCCGATGGCCATCTCCATGTCTGCCGGCGGTACTTTCTCGCCGTTGGTCAGTACCAGGATGTCCTTGATGCGGCCGGTGATGTAGACATGGCCGGAGTCGTCGATGCGCGCCTGGTCGCCGGTGCGCAGCCAGCCGTCGGCGTCGATGGTCTCGCGCGTGGCCTCTTCGTTCTTCCAGTAGCCCAGCATCACGCAGTTCGAGCGGGTCTGCAGCTCGTGGTTTTCGCCAATGCGTACATCGACATCCTTCAGCGGCTTGCCGATGGAGGCCGGCAGGTTGTCATCCGGGGTGTTCACCGTGACCACCGGGCCGGCCTCGGTCATGCCGTAGCCCTGCAGCACCGGCAGCCCCAGGCCGATGAACAGTTGCGCCACCGGAGGCGGCAGCGGTGCCCCGCCGCAGACGGCGAACCGGACCTGGCCGCCGAGGCGGTCCAGCACCTTGCGCGCGACCACGCGCTCGAGCAGTGGCCACAGCAGGAAGGCGGGGGACCAGCCACCGCGGCCCTGCTGGTGTTCGAACCGGCGCCAGCCCACGGCGGCAGTCTTCTCGAACAGCCAGCGGCCGAGCGCCGACTTCTGCCTGAGACCGGCCCGGATCCGCCCGCGCACGCGTTCGTAGATCCGTGGCACCGAGATCAGCACCGTCGGCCGGATGGTCTGCAGGTCTTCGCCGAGGAGCTGAATGGAGCGGGCGAAAGCCACCTCGGCTCCAACCATCATCGGCATGTAACAGCCGGCGGTGCGTTCCATCATGTGCGACAGCGGCAGGAACGACAGGAACCGGTCCGACGGCCCGAGCGGGCCCGTGAGAGACGAGGCCCAGGCGTTCTCCAGGATGTTGCGGTGCGAGAGCATCACGCCCTTCGGACGTCCGGTGGTGCCGGAGGTGTAGACGATGGTCGCCAGGGCGTCGGGGTCCAGTTCCGGATAGCGGATCGCGGACGGGTCGCCGCCCTGCAGCCAGTCTTCCAGTGGCAGGACCCGCGGATCGCCCGAGGTGCCCGCGTTGTCGCTCAGGCGCACCACGCGCTTGAGCGACGGCATCTTCTCCAGATGCTCCAGCAGGCGGCGGCCATGCACCGTGTCGCCGATGAGCAGGGCGCGCGCCTGGGTCTGCCCGATGATGTAACCGACATTTTCGGGACGGTCATCGGTGTACAGCGGGACCGTGACCAGGCCCATTTCCATGGCGGAGAGGTCGGCGGCGATCCACTCGCGCGAGTTGCCGACCATGATGGCGACGCGGTCGCCCGGCCGCAGGCCCTCGGTGGCCAGCGCTGCCTGCCAGCGGTCGACCGTGCGGCCCATCTCGCCCCAGCTGCTGGAGGTCCATTCCTCGCGCTCGGGGTCGAACTGGCGGTAGGCCGGGGCATCGGGGGTCGCGGCCACGCGGGCGCGGAACAGCGCCGGCAGGGTGGGGGCGTCTTCCGGACGGATGGTTGCGGGGTGGACCCGGGGGTTGGACATGCGCGGTCTCGCTGGACTTGTCTTGCCCTGCAAAGTAGAGGACGGCGCGGGGCAGGGGCAAGCGCGGGGCGGGAGCCCTACATGCCGAGCGGATGCATCGCCGGACCCGCGGCCACCGCCCCCAGCACCAGGCTGAAGCCCAGCACCGCGATGATCGCGCCGCCGGTCAGGCCGAAGGCCGGCCCGATCCAGGCCAGGCGCGCGGCGCGGGTGCCGGTGAAACGCCGCCGGGTCCAGTCGCGAGCGTAGACCGCGAGCATGGCCAGCACGGAGACCGTGATGGCGGTACCCGCGGACATCGCGAGCACGGCCGCCACGCCGGCCCAGACCAGACCGACGGCCGCGGATACTGCCATGATCAGCACGGCGCCGGAGCAGGGGCGGATGCCCACGGCCAGCACGGTGCCCCACCAGGTGCCCTTGTGATCGGGGTCGACGTGGTGGGGGGTGCCGCAGCCGCAGTCATGTTCGTGGTCATGCCCGTGGTCATGCCCGTGGTCATGCCCGTGCGCGGCGGCTGCCCGGCGCCGCCAGGCCTGCCGCAGGGCGCGCCCCATCAGCCAGACGCCCAGCAGTCCCACCAGGGCGAAGCTGGCGATCTCCAGGTGGCGGACCTGTCCCAGGGTCTCGCGTGTCAGCCAGCCGAGCAGGCCCACCAGCAGCCCGACCAGCAGGATGGCCGTGACGCCCTGGGCAAGCGATGACGCCGCCGACAGGGCGATGCCGCGGCGCAGGTTCTGTGGCTGGGTCAGCAGGTAGGTGGTGATCACCGCCTTGCCGTGCCCGGGTCCTGCGGCGTGGAAGACCCCGTAGAGAAAGCTCACGAGGATCAGCAGGGCGCCCGCCTGCGCCGATGGCGCGTCGCGCAGCCCGTGCAGTCCCCGGGTCAGTTCGCGGTGCAGCTGGCGCTGGGTATGCAGGACCCAGCCGACCAGCCGTTCCAGCGGTCCGGCGTCATTCCCTCCCGGGAGCCCGGCGTCGGCAAGAGCGTCCGGGGCATCGGCGGGTCTCGTCGTTTCGGCGGGCGGTGGCTGTTCCGTGGCATCGGCATCCGCGTCGGGCTCCGGGCCGCCGCCGAGGGGGTGGCCGGCCAGCGCGAGCGCGGGCAGCAGGATGCCGAGCAGGAGCAGCAGAACCGCTGCGGGCCGTCCCGGGCGGCGGTTGCGAGAGAGGGCGTGTCGGATCATATCGTTATTGTATAACGCTCCAATGGCGCGAAGAACCCGATGTCATTCACATTCCAGGCGCGCAATCTCGGCGAAATGGCGTCCGAGATCTTCGATCGGGCTGCGGGATTCGCGTTCCAGGGTGGCGGCATAACGCACCAGTTGTGGATCGGGGCGCGGTTCCTCGAGTTCGACCCGGCAGCCGTCGCCGCGGTTCACCTGGATCACGTCACCGGGGTCATGGCGGATCTCGATCCAGTAGGTGGGATCATAGACGCGGTAGGTGAAATCCTCTTCGGCGCCGATGTCGTGCCGGTCCAGCGGGATCTCGAAGCCCAGGTGCAGGCGCCGGTCCTCCAGACGCAGTTCGGGGGACTCGGCGGGCGGGGTGTCCAGCGTTTCGCCGCCCGCCTCGAACTCGGTGAAGTGGTCGTATTCCGCGAGGTTGTCGAGCATGCGCGGGCCGACCTTTTTCAGCACCGAGTCGATACCGGCGTCGCCGTCCATGTCGCGGGTCATCTCCTCCAGCAGCATGTGGCTGTAGGTCGGGTCGATGACCCACAGCTGGTGCATCGAGGCCAGCCGGCCGTCGCCGTCGAAGTTGAGGGTGACACGCAGGTCGATCCAGGCATGCGGGTGGGCGGTGGCCATCGCGGGCAGACCGGCGGCCACCGCGATCAGGAGAACCAGCGCCAGCCGGGCGCGTGCCCGGGTGGCGCTGCGGACAGCCCGCTCAGGCGCGCTGCCAGCGGGTGCCATCCGGCGTGTCCTCCAGTTCGATGCCGCTGGCGGTCAGCTCGTCGCGGATCGCATCGGCGGTGGCGAAATCCCGCGCGCGCCGCGCCTCGGCACGCGCGGCGATGCGTTCCTCCACCCATGCGGCGAGATCGGCATCATCGGCGACGTCGCCGCGGAACCAGGCCTCCGGGTCCTGCTGCAGCAGGCCCAGGAGTTCGCCCGCGGCCAGCAGCTCGCCCTTGCGGCGGGCGCGTTCGTCCGCGCTGTCGGCGGCGTGCAGGGCATCCGCCATGCGGTGCAGGGCGGCGAGCGCCCCGGCGGTGTCGAGATCGTCCAGCAATGCGGTGAAGACCGGGGTGTCCGCCGCATCGGCGGGGGTGGCCACGACCCCGGCATGTTCGCGCAGCAGACGGTAGAAGCCGTCCAGCGCGTTGCGGCTCTGTTCCAGGGTGTCCTCGGAGAAGTTCAGCGGCGCGCGATAATGGCGCGACAGCAGCGCCAGGCGCAGGACCTCGCCGGGCCAGACCTGCAGCAGGTCGTGCAGCAGGCGGAAGTTGCCCAGCGACTTGGACATCTTCTCGCCTTCGATGGTCACGTGTCCGTTGTGCATCCAGTAACGCGCGTAATGGCCGCCGTGTTCGTCGCAGCCTTCGGCCGCGCAGCCCTGGGCGATCTCGTTCTCGTGGTGCGGAAACACCAGATCGTGGCCGCCGCCGTGGAGGTCGATGCTGCGGCCCAGATGGGTGCGGATCATCGCGGTGCACTCCAGGTGCCAGCCCGGGCGCCCGTTGCCCCAGGGGCTGTCCCAGCCGGGTTCGTCCGCGCCGGCGGGCTTCCACAGCACGAAGTCGCCGGGATGGCGCTTGTAGTCGGCGACCTCTACCCGGGCCCCGGCCTGCATCGCCTCCAGGGTGCGCCCGGACAGGGCGCCGTAGGCAGGGTAAGAGGTCACGTCGAACAGCACGTGGCCGTCCGCCGCGTAGGCGTGGCCGCGCGCGAGCAGGTCCTCGATCAGGGCGATCATCTCGGTCACGTGATCGGTGGCACGGGGCTCGAGGGTCGGCTCCAGGGTGCCGAGCCGCGCGATGTCCTCGTGGAAGGCCCGGGTGAAGCGTTCGGTCAGCGCGGCGATGGGTTCGTCGTTCTCGCGCGCGGCCTGGTTGATCTTGTCGTCCACGTCGGTGATGTTGCGGGCGTAGACCACGTGCTCCGGGCCGTAGAGTGCGCGCAGCACGCGGAACAGCACGTCGAACACCACCACCGGGCGGCCGTTGCCCACGTGCACGCGGTTGTACACGGTCGGCCCGCAGACATACATCGTCACCCGCTGCGGGTCGGCGGGAACGAAGGGCTCGAGCTGCCCCCCGAGGGTGTTGTGGATGACGAGCTGCGGTGCGCTGGCGTCGGCCATGGTCGGTGTTCCTTGTCGCGGTTTCAGGAGGCGCCGTAGAGGGTCTCGGGGTCGATCTGCGGATCGCTGGTCACGGCAACCTGATCGCCGTCGACCTGCAGATAGAAACAGCTGCGCCGCCCGGTGTGGCAGGCGGGGCCGGTCTGATCGACCTTCGCCAGCACGGTGTCGCCGTCGCAGTCCAGATGCAGCGACCGCAGCTGCTGGACCTGGCCGGATGACTCGCCCTTGCGCCACAGCGCCCCGCGCGAACGCGACCAGTAGCAGACCCGCCCGGTGCGCAGGGTCTCCTCCAGGGCCTCGCGGTTCATCCAGGCCATCATCAGGACCTCGCCGCTGTCACCCTGCTGGGCGATGGCGGGCACCAGCCCGTCGGCGTTGAAGCGGACGCGGTCGAGGACATCGGCGAGCGGTTCGTGGTGGCCGGCCGGGGCTTTTTCCAGGTTCTTGAACATGGCGGGTCGTTCGGCTTGTTCGCAAACGTCAGAGAATAACATTCCGCGCCGCGGCGCGGCCGGATCTTGCGTCTTGTGGCCGTCCGGCGGATTCTTGGGGGAAGGAAGCACCGCGTAGAAAGGAGGGGGCATGACACGCGACGCGAGTCCCGGGATCCGCCGCGGTGCCGCAATCACGGCGCTGGGCATCACCCTGATCTATCTGGTGCTCGGCCTGATGTGGATCGGGTTTTCCGACCGGGCGCTGCTGGCGCTGGTAGACGATGTGGAATTGCTGTCCCGGCTGCAGACCGGGAAGGGCTGGGCCTATGTGGTGGTGACCGCCGGGCTGCTGTTCGTGCTGATCCATCGCGCGCTGGCCGCCCGCGACCGGGCGGCCGCCGAGGCGAGCCGGGCCGCGCGCATCATCGAACACTCGCCGGTGCTGGCGATCGAATGGGAGGCGCGTGACGGCTGGCCGGTCACCTACGTCTCGCCCAATGCCGCGGACTGGGGGCTGGATCGCGAGGCCCTGCTGGCGGGCGATCCGGATTACGCCAGCCTCATTCACCCTGACGATCTGCCGTCCATCGTCGAGGAGGTGCAGATGCACCTCGCACACGGCCCCGATCGCTATACCCAGCTCTACCGCCTGGTGCTGCCCGTGCTGGGTACGGTCTGGGTGGAGGACCGGACCTGGCTCAGTCGGGACACGGACGGTCGTGTGACACGCATCCACGGGGTGCTGCTGGACGTCACCGAACGCCGGCGGCTGGAGCTGGAGCGCCAGCGGCAGATGGAGCGGCTGGAACGGGCCGAACGCGACGCGGGCCTTGGCAGCTGGGAATACGATCCGGTGAACGGGTTCTGGTGGTCGGACCAGCTGTTCAGATTGCTGGGGCGCCCGCCCGACGGTCCCGAACCGGACGTGGCCACGCTGCTGGAGCGTGACCTCGACACCGAGTCCGCCGACGGGCCACGCCTGGCTGCCACCTTGCGGGGCATGGCCGCCGGTACCCCGCCGCAAAGCCAGTACCTGCACGTACGCCGACACCCGGGGCGCGGGCCGGAGACCTGGCTGCGGTTCGGCATTCAGCGCGCGTCGTCGTTTACGGGTGAAAGCCCTGGTGGCGCGTGGCGGGTGCAGGGTACGGCGCTGGACATCACCGAACTGCACCAGGCCGAGCTGGAACTGCGTGCGCTCAATGCCGATCTGGAGCACCGGGTCGAGCGGCGCACGGCGGAACTGCAAATCGCCAACCAGGAGCTCGAATCCTTTTCCTACGCGGTTTCCCATGATCTCAAGGCGCCGCTGCGGGGGATCGAGGGCTACAGCCAGCTGCTGGAGGCGGAGCATGCCGGGCGCCTGGACGACGAGGGGCGCGAATTCCTGCGCAATATCCGCCAGGGCGTGGCGCAGATGAACGAACTGATCGGCGACCTGCTGACGTACTCGCGCATGGAGCGGCGACCGCTGGAACAGCGCCGGATCCGGCTGCGTGACCTGGTGGCGGAGACTCTGCGCGCCCTGGAGCCGGAATACCCGGCGGCGGCGACGACCGCGATCGACGTGCCGGAAGAACTGGAGGTCGAGACCGATCCCGACGGTCTGGGATTGATCCTGCGCAACCTGCTGGAGAACGCTTTCAAGTTCAGTGCCGGTCGCGACGAACCCCGGGTCCGGGTCGCCGCTCAGCGGCGGACGTCGGTGGTGCGTCTGGAGGTGGAGGACAACGGGATCGGCTTCGACGAGGCGTTCCGGGAGCGCATGTTCGAGATCTTCCAGCGTCTCAACCGCGCCGAGGACTACCCCGGCACCGGCGTGGGCCTGGCCCTGGTGCGTCGCGCGGCCCGCCGGCTGGACGCCCGGATCGAGGCCGAGGGCCGCCCCGGCGAGGGCGCGACCTTCCGTGTGGAGCTGCCGCAATGAGCGCCCCAATGAGTGACCCGGGCTCGCCACCGCCCATCTGCGTAGTCGAGGACAGCCCGGTGGATCTGGATCTGCTGCGCCATGCCTTCCGTCGCCGCCGCCTGGCCAATCCGTTGACGGTGGCGCGCGACGGGGAGGAGGCCCTGGCGGGGCTGGAACGCTGGGCGCGGGGCGAGGAACCGGTGCCGGCGGTGGTCCTGCTGGACATCCGGCTGCCGCGGATCAACGGTCTGGAGGTGTTGCGGGCACTGCGCGCGCATCCGGACTGCGGGCGCATCCCGGTGGTGATGCTGACGTCGTCGGCGGATGACGCCGACATCCGTACTGCTTATGAATGCGGCGCGAATTCCTATATCGTGAAGCCGGTGGACTTCGACCGGTTCATGGATGTGGCCGAACAGATCGAACTCTACTGGTGCGTGTTGAACCAGCCTCCGGCCTCGGTGTTTACCTCAGGGAGGTCCCCGCGAGATGAAGATTCTGCTCGTTGAAGACAATCCGGTGGATGCCGATCTGCAGCGTCGGGCGCTGAGCCGTGACGGGGCGGAGGTCGAGATCCGCACGGCGGGGTCGATGGCCGAAGCCTGGGCGGCGCTGGAGGAGGCGCGCTTCGATTGCGTGCTGCTCGACCTGCGGCTGCCGGACGGCAACGGCATGGACCTGATCCCGCGTCTGCGCGAGGGCGGGCGCGAGGAGGCGATTATCGTGATGACCGGCCACGGCGAACAGGAAACCGTGGTGACCGCCTTCCGCGTCGGGGCCGACGACTATCTGCCGAAGAACGAGACCTACCTGGAGCACCTGCCGGCGCGTGTGCGGGACGCCCTCGGGCGTCGCCACCGGCGGCCGGAGGAGCTGGAAACGGTGCGCGTGCTCTACGCCGAGCACAACAGCTTCGATGTCAGCCTGACCCGGCGGGAATTCGCCCGCGCGGCGCCGCATCTGCAACTGGAAGTGGTCGATTCGGCCGACGAGGTCCTGGCGCGTCTGGACGGCGGGGCCGCGGCGGACGCAGCGTACCCCGACATCCTGTTGCTGGATTATCGCCTGCCGGGGATGGATGGCCTGGAGCTGGCGCGCCGCATACGCGCCGAGCGGGGTCTCGATATCCCCGTGATCCTGGTGACCGGGCAGGGGACCGAGGAACTGGCCGCACAAGCCCTGCGCCTGGGGGTCGACGACTACGTGCTCAAGAGCGGGGGCTATCTCAAGGGGCTGCCGGTGCTGGTCGATCAGGTGGTGGCCCGCGGGCGGCTGCGGCGCGAACAGGCCGCCCTGGCGGAGAGCGAACGTCGCTATCGCCAGGTCATCGACAGCGCCGGTGACATCATCTTTCAGACCGATGCGCAGGGGCGGCTCACGTTCCTCAACCCCGCCTGGACCCGCATGACCGGACGTTCGGTCGAAGAGGCCCTGGGGCATCCGCTGACGGACTTCGTCGAGGCGGGGGAGCGCGAGGTGCTGGCGGATGTGCTGCGCGGCGAGGCGGCCGTGTCGACGCTCCCGGACGAAGCCGCGATCGGCATCGTGACCCGCTGGGGCGGGCTGTACTGGATGGAGCTGGAGGGGCGCTGCGAAAAGGGTACCGACGGGCAGCCCACCGGGTTTTCCGGCAACCTGGTGGACGTGACCCGGCGCGTGCGCGACCAGCGACTGGCGGCCGTGCGCGCACGGGTGCTCGACCGGCTGGCCACCGGGACACGTGATCCGGGGTTCCTGTCGGACGTGATCCAGGAGCTGGAGCTGCTGCTGCCGGAGCTGTCGGCGTCCATCATGCTGCGGGACCGCGAGACCGGGATGCTCGAATGCGTGGCGGCGCCGTCCCTGCCGGGTTCGCTGCCGTGGCTGCACAGCCCGGTGCCGGCCAGTGATGGCGTGGGCTCCTGCGGCACCGCGGCCTTCCGCGGCGAAACGGTGGTGGTGCCGCAGGTGACGGGCCATCCGTACTGGGAGGGCCTGGAGGCGCCCATGGAGGCCGCGGGGCTGCAGGCCTGCTGGTCGTTCCCGTTCTTTGATGACGACGGGCACGTGCTGGGCACGCTGGCCACCTACCTGAACGAGGCGCGCGAGCCGCGCGACGAGGAACAGGGTCTGATCGACGAGTTCACTCAACTGGCCGGTCTGGCGGTACAGAAGCTGCACGCGGCGCAGGCCCTGGACCAGCGCGAGCAGGCGCTGGAGAGCTCGGCCCGCATGACCCTGGCACTGCTGCAGGCGGAGACCCCGGACCGGGTCATGAATGCACTGCTGGGGCGGCTGGGCGAGACCCTGGCCGGGGATCGCGCCTGGGTGGTGGTCATGGCCGCCGAGGAACCGGGTCGGGAGAACCGCGAGACGCATCGTTACTACTGGTTGCGCGGCGATTCGGCCGTTCCGGTCAGGCCACCCGCCCTGCGCAATCTGACACCCGACAGCCTGCATGCGCGCTGGACCGAACGCCTGCGGGCCGGCGAGGCGGTCGCCGGCACCCGGGCGGAGTTCCCCGCGGAGGAACAGGCACTGCTGCAGCAGCAGGGACTGCAGTCCCTGCTGCTGGCGCCGGTGTTCCTGGAGGGCGAATATCGCGGGTTCGTCGCGGTGGATGCGCTGGTGCGGGCACGCAACTGGAGTGCGACCGACGTGAGCGTGGCGCGCATCTTTGCCAGCAGCCTGGGGGCCGCGCTGGCGCGGCGCGAGACCGTGGTCGGCCTGCGCCGGCTGGAGGCGGTGTTCCGCAGTACCCGCGACGGCGTGGTCATCACCGACCTGTCGTCGCGCATCATCGCGGTCAATCCGGCGTTCACCGAGATCACCGGATACGCGGAATCCGAGGTGCTGGGGAAGAATCCGCGCATCCTGCAGTCGGGGTATCACGACGCCGAGTTCTATCGCGCCATGTGGCAGGAGCTGGAGCGTACCGGCTACTGGGCCGGCGAGCTGTGGAATCGCCGTCGCGACGGAACCGTGTACCCCGAATGGCTGAGCCTGTCGGTGGTGGTGGACGAGAGCGGGCAGCCGATCCATTACGCCGGCACCATCACCGACATGACCGAAATCAAGCGCTCGGAGAGCGAGCTCAACTATCTGGCCGAGCATGACCCGCTGACCGACCTGCCTAACCGAACGCGGCTGCATGCGCTGCTGTCGCGCGCGGTGGACGAGGCGCGCGCGGAGGACCACCCGCTGGGCGTGCTGAGCCTCGACCTGGACCGGTTCAAGGACGTGAACGACAGCCTGGGGCATCCGGCCGGCGACGAGGCCCTGGTCGAAGTCGCCCGGCGCCTGGGCGACACGGTGCGCCCGCCGGATATCCTCGGCCGGCTGGGTGGCGACGAATTCATGGTGGTCAGTCAGCGGGCCGCCGACCACGAATCGCTGAGCGAGGTGGCGCGCGAGCTGCAGGCCGCGCTGGATACCCCGGTGCTGCTGGACAGCGGGCACAGCGTGCATCTCAATGCTTCCATCGGCATTGCCCGCTTCCCCGAGGACGGCGACACCGCGACCAAACTGATCCAGCATGCCGACGCGGCCATGTTCCATTCCAAGGAAAACGGGCGCGAGGTCTGGAGTTTCTACGAGGCGGAGCTGACCCGGGCGGCCAGCGAACGGCTGGAACTGGAAGGACGCCTGCGCGAGGCCCTGGCGAGCGGAACCGGCGAGCTGCACGTGCATCTCCAGCCGCAGGTGCGCCTGAGCGATGGCGTACCCGCGGGCGTGGAGTGTCTGGCGCGCTGGGAGACCCCGCAGGGCGAAAGCATTACGCCGGACCGGTTCATTCCGGTCGCCGAGGCAACCGGCCTGATCGTCCCGCTGGGCGAACAGGTGCTGCGCGAGGCCTGCCGGCATGGCGTTCGCCTGCTGCGCGAGGTGCGCAGCGACCTGGTGGTGGCGGTCAACCTTTCGCCCGTCCAGCTGCGCAGTGCCCGACTCGTGCGCCGGGTCGGCGAGATCCTGGCGGAGACGGGGTTCCCGGCGGAACAGCTGGAACTGGAGGTGACCGAGACCGCCATCATGAGTCAGGGCGATCAGGCGGTCTCCCGGCTCAACGCATTGAAGTCGCTGGGCGTGCGCCTGGCGATCGATGATTTCGGCACCGGTTATTCGTCACTGGCGGCCCTGCAGGACTTCCCGCTGGACGTGCTCAAGATTGACCGCAGTTTCGTGGATCAGGTGGACCGCGAGGGCCGGGGGCGCTGGATTGCCGCGACCATCATCGCGATGGCGCGCAATCTGCATCTGGAGGTGATCGCCGAGGGCGTCGAGACGGCGGCCCAGGCGGCATGGCTGAACGCCCACGGCTGTGATATCGGGCAGGGATTCCTGTACAGCCCGGGGCTGCCCGCGGACCGGGCCGAGGCCTGGCTGCAGGCGCCCGGCCGGGTGGCGGCACTGGCCTCCGTCCGGCCGGGCTGATCCGCCGGTTCAGAACATCAGGGCTTCGGTGACGATCCGGTCCACCAGTTCGTTGACATCGCCGAGGGACTCCTGCGAGGCCTCGTCGCCGATCTGCGGCACGCGCTGATAGCTCATGTAGATCGTGCCCGGCTCCGCGGCCAGCTCGTAGATGGCGATGACATAGGGGCAGAACGTGATGTTGTGCGGGTCGGCCTCCATGGTCGCGCGCGAATAGGTGGCGGAGCAGAAGTCCACCGAGCGGCCGTTCAGGTAGATGCCCTCGCCGGATTCCTGGCCCGCGGTGCGGTCCAGCATGTCGGCGATGTGGCCGACGTTGTTGATCACCAGCCCCTCGGTTTCGATGGCGAACTCGACCATCTCGAAGTAGTGGTCGAAGTCCCCTTCGACGCTGTAGATCACGCGCTCCTCGCTCTCCTCGACGACCTCATAGGCCAGCGCGGGCAGGGGGAAGGCCAGTGCGGCGGTCAGGGCCAGCGCGGGCAATCCGGCGGTGACACGGCGGGCAGCCTGGCGGGTCCTGGTGCGGAATTCGGACATGGGGTGACTCCTGTGTGGCTGGCGGACAACCGATGGTATCTCTATTTTACGTCAAATGAACTGACCGCCGTCACGCCGGGCGTTCCAGCCGCTGAGCCAGAAGCTCGACATCCAGGGGCTGTCCGGGGCCTGCTTCCACGGCATGCTCGTCGGCGCCGGGCCATTCCTGGCGCGGGCGCTGCTGCTGCATGACCTCCACGTCGGCATCCGACGCATCCCGGCCCTGCGCGGCGCGGGCCTCCAGGCGTTCGCGCAGCAGGTTTTCGTCGGCGTGGCAGGCGACGACCGCAAAGCCGGCCTCCATGCGCGCGGCAAGCTCGCGGAACGGCTCCCGCTGCCCACGTTCGAGAAAGGTCGCGTCGACGATGACGGTATGCCCCAGCTCCAGCAGTTCCCCGGCGCGTTCCAGCAGGTGGTCGTAGATCCGCGTGCGGGCCTCTTCGCTGTAGGAAACGGCATCGGCCATGCGCTTGCGTTCGACGTCGCTGCGCAGGCGCACCGCGCCCAGGGCCTGAAGGACGCGGGTGCTGATCACGGTCTTGCCCGACCCGGACACCCCGTGCATCAGGATCAGGCGGGGCCGCCGCGGTTCGGTCAGGCGTTCGGCCAGCGCGAGGTAGCGCCCCATCTCGGCCTGGTGGGCGGCCTTCTCGTCCGAGGGCAGGCTGGGTTCGGCGGCATGGATGCCCTGGACCTTGGCCCGCACCAGCGCCCGATAGACCTGGTACAGCGGCAGCAGGGCCAGGCCGTCGAAATCCTCGCGTTCTTCCAGCCAGGCGTTCAGCAGCCGCCAGGCATGCGCCGGGTGCTCGCGGGCCAGCAGGTCCATGGTGGTGAAGGCGATTTCGGAAATGACATCGATCCAGCGCAGCTCCGGGTCGAACTCGATCGCATCGAAGGCCACCGGGCGCTCGCCGCCGGCTTCGTCCCCGGCTTTGATGTAGACCATGTTGCCCAGATGCAGATCGCCGTGGCAGTGGCGGACGTGGCCGCCGTCATGGCGCGCCTGCATTAGCGGGCGCAGGCGGTCCAGCTCCTTTTCGGTCCACGTCTGCAGGCGCTGCAGCCGCTCGCGTTCACTGGGCTGCTGGGCGGATTCGAACAGACTGGGGAAGTTTTCGCGCATCGGCGCGGCCTCGGCCTCGGGGGTGCCGTGGGCGGATTCCGGGCCGGTGCGTTCCACGCTCTCGTGGAAGCGGGCGATGTAGCGGCCCAGCTCGTCCATCGCCTCGGGTGGCAGGGCGCCGCGCTCCAGCAGCCGGTCGAGCTGGCGGTCGCGGTCGAAGCGGCGCATGCGTACCGCGTATTCCTGTATTTCGCCGGTCCCGTTGATCACCGGGTGTTCGGGATCGCCATTGATGCTGACGACCTCGTGGTAGATCTCCGGCGCCAGCCGGCGGTTGATCTCGAGCTCCGTCTCGCAGAAATGGCGGCGCGCCTGCAGGGTGGAAAAGTCGAGGAAGCCCAGGTCCAGCGGCTTCTTGAATTTCCACGCCCAGTCCCCGGCCAGGATCACCGTGGAGATGTGCGTTTCGATGCGCCGGATCCGTTCGGCCGGACCGCCATCGGGGAACGCCCCGCTCTCGATCAGTCGGGTGAGAATGCGGTGCTGCTCGTCCAGCGCGGTCATGCGGCCTCCATCAATGTTGCCCCGGGTCAGGTTATCATTGCGCGAGTTGCGGGCGAGATGCCCGTGTTCACCCGTCCCTGTTGCAGACCGCGAGAGCCATGCCGCGTTCCTCCCGCTCCCGATCTTCGCGCAAGCGCCGCCCCGCCGGCGGCCGGCTGCGTCGCGTGCTGCGTGCCGGCACCTGGACCCTGCTCGGTCTGCTGCTGGCCGGTGCCGGCGTGGGTGTGCTGTATGTGCAGAACCTGGATCGCGAGATCCGCGCCCAGTTCGAAGGTCAGCGCTGGGCCCTGCCGGCGCGGGTGTATGCACGGCCGCTGGAGCTGTATCCCGGTCGGCGCCTGGACCGTGAGCGCCTGGTGACGGAGCTGGAGGCGCTGAATTATCAGCGCAGCGGCCAGGGCGCCCGGGCCGGGGAATACGAGGTCAACGACGGCACGGTGGCCCTGACCACGCGCCCGTTCACTTTTGGCGACGGGCCCGAGCCGGCGCGTTCGGTGCGGGTGCAGATGGACCGTGGCCATGTGCGCTCGATCACGGATCGCGACACGGGCGCGGCGGTCGACCTGATGCGGGTGGAGCCGCTGCTGATCGGCAGTATTTACCCGACGCACGGTGAAGACCGCGTGGTGGTGGATCTCGACGAGGTCCCGCCGGCGCTGATCGGTGCCCTGATCGCGATCGAAGACCGGCGTTTCATGTCACATCGCGGGGTGGACCCGGCCGGTATCGCCCGGGCGGCCTGGGCCAATCTGCGCGCCGGCCGCACGGTGCAGGGAGGCAGTACGCTGACCCAGCAGCTGGTCAAGAACTTCTACCTCACCCGCGAACAGACCCTGTCGCGCAAGCTGAACGAGGCGGTGATGGCCCTGATCCTGGAGCATCGCTACTCCAAGGAAGCCATCCTCGAAGCCTATGTCAACGAGGTGTTTCTCGGGCAGGCCGGCGAACGTGCCATCCATGGTTTCGGGCAGGCGGCCCGGTTCTATTACCAGCGTCCGCTGAACGAACTGCGCCTGGATCAGCTGGCCCTGCTGGTGGGGCTGGCGCGCGGGGCCAGCTACTACGACCCGCGCCGCCATCCGGAGCGGGCCCGGGCCCGGCGCGACCGCGTGCTGAACGCGATGCACGAGACGGGCCTGGCGGACGCGGACACCGTGGCGACGGCTCGTGGCATGCCGCTGGATGTCTCGCCGGCGATGCCCGGCGGCAGCCGCTTCCCCGCATTCCTCGATCTGGTGCGCCGCGAGCTGCGCGCCGAATACGCTGACGAAGACCTGCGCTCCGACGGGCTGCGCATCTTTACCTCGCTGGATCCGGTGATCCAGCTGGCGGTGGAGGAGCGCGTGCGCGAAGAGGTGGCGGCGGTGGCCCCGCGGGCGGGCGAACATGCGGAGGAGCTGCAGGCCGCTGCGGTGGTGACCGACGCGCGCTCCGGCGAGGTGCTGGCGCTGGTCGGGGACCGCAACCCGGCGTATCCGGGGTTCAACCGCGCGGTGGAGGCGCGCCGCCAGATCGGTTCGCTGGTCAAGCCGTTCGTCTACCTCGCGGCGCTGACCAACCCCCGGCGCTATACCCTGGCGAGCCTGCTGGAGGACCGGCCGGTGACCCTGCAGCTGGCGCACGGGGAACCCTGGACCCCGCGCAATTTCGACCGCGAACACCGTGGCGAGGTCACGGCCTGGGAGGCCCTGGTACAGTCCTACAACGTGCCCACGGTGCGCCTGGCCGATCGCATCGGGGTTTCTCAGCTGGTGGATATCCTGCAGACCTTCGGGCTGCAGGCCACCCCGGCCCCCAACCCGTCGCTGGCGCTGGGCGCACTGGAGCTGTCCCCGCTGCAGGTGGCGGGGCTTTATCAGGGGCTGGCCAGCGGCGGTTACGCCACGGGCACGCGCGCCATCCGCGACGTCCTGGATGCCGACGACGAGGTCCTGTCGCACTACGGGCTGGAACTGCGCGGCGCGGTGCCGGACGGGGCCATTCGTCTGCTCGGCGAGGCCCTGCATGACGTGACGGTGGACGGCACCGGTCGGGTGATTGGTCAGCGCCTGCCGCAGCGCCGCCTGGCGGGCAAGACCGGGACCACCAATGATTTTCGCGATGCCTGGTTTGCCGGATACGACGATCGCCATGTGGGTGTGGTCTGGCTGGGCATGGACGACAATCGGGCGACCGGCCTGACCGGTGGTTCCGGGGCGGCGCCGGTTTGGGCCGGCATCATGGGGGAGCTGCCGGGTGGATCGATCGAGGACGGTCGGCATCCTTCCATCGAATATCACGACATCGACCTGGAGTCCGGGGCACGGATCGTGGACGAGGATCACGCCTGCGAACGCGTCAGGCGCCTGCCGTTCTGGCAGAATTCGGCCCCCGAGGCGGTGGCCGAGTGCGAGGGCGAGGCGGACGGCGACGCCGGCGGCTGGTTCGGCCGCATGTTCCGCAATCAGGATTGAGCGGGTATATCCGATGATGATGAAGCTGCGACAAGGCGAACATTCCGTGCACCGCACCCCGCGCGCCGTGCGGCTGCTGGCCGGCTGTGCCGTGCTCGCGATCCTGGCCGGCTGCGCGACCCCGGAGCCGCGTCCCGCGCCGGAGGAACCCGCGACCGATGTGCCCGAGCCCGAGGTCCTGGAGGTCGAGCCCGGGGCGGCCGAGGATCCGGAGCTGGCCGCCGGGGTGGACAGCGCAGCATCGGGTCTGGCGCAGCGCGCCGAACAGGCGCGCGCGGATGCCGAGCTGGCGCGCGCCGGCCAGTTGCTGGAGCGGGCCCTGCGCATCGCGCCGCGGGATGCCCGGCTGTGGCAGCGCCTGGCTGTGGTGCGACTGGAACAGCGTAACTTCGATCAGGCCGAGCGGCTGGCGCAGCGTTCGCTGGGCATGGCCGGGAACGACCGTGACCTGCAACGGGAGAACTGGACCGTGATCCTGCAGGCCCGTGAGGGCCGGGACGATACGGAGGGCGCGCGCGAGGCGCGCGAAGCCCTGCGCGCGCTCGGGGGCGAACGTGTCTGAGTCCGCCGCTTCGCCGGCCGTGCGGGCCCTGAGCCCGGGCGGCGATATTGCCGAGGCGGTCCCCGGGTTCCGGCCGCGCGAACCCCAGCAGGCGATGGCCGCGGCGGTGGAGGAAGGCGTGGCCACCGCGCCATCGGCCCTGTTGGTGGAGGCCGCCACCGGGGTCGGCAAGACCTATGCCTATCTGGTCCCGGTCCTGCAGCGGCGCAAGCGGGCGCTGATCTCCACCGGCACCAAAACCCTGCAGGACCAGCTCTACCATCGGGACCTTCCGGTGGTCTGCGGAGCGCTGGGGTATCAGCCAAAGACCGCGCTGCTCAAGGGGCGCTCGAACTACCTGTGCCACTACCGGCTGGAGGTCGCGGAAGCGGATGCCGCCGGGGCCACCGGCGCCGGCGCGCGGGCCGAGCGTCTGCATACCCTGCAGGAGCTGCAGGCCATGGCGCGCACCGACGACAGCGGGGATCTCAGCCAGTCCGGCCTGCTGGCCGAGGATTCGCCGCTGTGGCCGCAGGTGACCTCGACGGTGGACAACTGCCTGGGCAATGAATGCCCGCATCTGGACGACTGCTTCGTGGTGCGCGCGCGGCGCCGGGCGCAGGAGGCGGATGTCATCGTGGTCAACCACCACCTGCTGCTGGCGGACATGGCGCTGAAGGAAGAGGGCTTCGCCGAGCTGCTGCCGGAGGTCGACGCGGTGATCGTGGACGAGGCGCATCAGCTGCCGGAGATCGCCGGGGCGTTCTTCGGCGTGGCCCTGAGCACGCGGGCCCTGCGCGAACTGGCGCGCGACACGCGCCGCGAGCAGGAGCAGCATGCCCCGGAGATGACCGACATGCGCCAGCGCGTGGCCGAGGTGGAGGCCGCGGCGGGCGGTCTGCTCGAGGTGACCGAGGGGCACGAAGGGCGCGCCGGTCTGGAGGATGCCGACCCCGACGGGGCGCTGGGGCCGAAGCTGGACGCCCTGGACGACGCGCTGCGCTGGCTGCACGATGCCCTCCAGGTCGCGGCGCCGCGGGCGCCCGGGCTGGAACAGCTGCGTGCGCGCTGCGAGCTGCTGCGCGAGCGACTGTCGGCGTGGCGCGAGGATACCGAAGACACGGTCGCCTGGCTGGAGCGTTTCCGTCAGAGCCTGACCCTGCATCGCACCCCGCTGGATGCCGCGCGACCCCTGGCGCAGCGCCGCGCGGCGCGCCCGGCCGCCTGGGTCTTCACCTCGGCGACCCTGGCGGTGGGCGAGGACTTCACCCACGCGGCGCGCCGCCTGGGGCTGCCCGGAGACGTCGCTACCGCGCGTCTGGACAGCCCGTTCGACTTTGCCCGTCAGGCCTGTCTGCTGCGCCCGGATCCGCCGCTGCCGGACCCCAACGCGCCGGATTACACCCGTGCCTGCCTGCGCTGGGCCTGGCCGCTGTTGAAGGACGGACCGGGCGGCGGATTTTTCCTGTTCACCAGCCATCGTGCGCTGCAGGAGGCCGCGACCCTGCTGCGCGAGCATCTGCCGGAGGACCGTGAACTGCTGGTACAGGGGGAGCAGTCGCGTGGCGAGCTGCTGGAGCGTTTCCGCGCGGCCGAACGGCCCTGGCTGCTGGGCGCGCACAGTTTCTGGGAAGGCGTCGACATCCGCGGGACCGGGCTGTCGGTGGTGGTGATCGACCGCCTGCCGTTCGCCGCGCCCAACGATCCCGTGCTGCAGGCCCGCGCCGCAGCGCTGGAAGCCGAGGGTCGGCACCCGTTCATGGAGTTCAGTCTGCCGCAGGCGGTGCTGGCGCTGAAGCAGGGCGCCGGGCGCCTGATCCGCGACGGCTCGGACACCGGAATTCTCGCGCTGTGCGATCCGCGCATCGACGGCAAGCCCTACGGCAAGCGCTTTCTCAACAGCCTGCCGCCGTTCCACGAAGCGACCCGCCCGCGGGCGGCGCTGGATTTTCTGCAACGGGCCCGGGAGCGCCACGCATGCGCCTGATCGCCATCGATACCGCCACCGAACGCTGTTCCGCCGCCCTGTGGGTGGACGGCGAACTGTATTCGCTGTCGGAGCGGGCACCGCAGCGTCACGGTGACCTGATCCTGGGGCAGGTCGAGACCCTGCTGGCGGAGGCCGGGATCGACCGCCATTCGCTGGATGCGGTGGCGGTGGGACGCGGTCCGGGGGCCTTCACCGGGGTGCGGCTGGGACTGGGCGTGGCGCAGGGCCTGGCGTTCGCCCTGGATTGCCCGGTGGTCCCGGTGTCGTCGTTGCAGGTGCTGGCCCAGCAGGGCCTGCGGCTGGCGCCGGAGCCGGCCCCGGCGGCGGTGCTGGCCGCGCTGGACGCGCGCATGGGCGAGGTCTACTGGAGCCTGTGCCCGGTGGCCGGGGAGCGGGTCCTGCCGGCACCGGAGGCCGTGGCGCCGCCGGAGGCGGTGGCTGCGCAATGGCCGGCGGGGGAGCGGCTGGGGCTGGGGACCGGCTTTCGTGCCTTCCCCGAACTCGCCGGGCAATGCGGACTGGCCGACGAACGGGTGGATCCCGATGCCCTGCCGGACGCCTTTGACCTGGCGTTGCTGGCGGTGGATGCCTGGGAGCGCGGCGAGGCGGTGGATCCGGCGGATGCGCAGCCGGTCTATCTGCGCGATGACGTGGCACGACCGGCGGCGAGCCCGTGACCGCGCCCGGGAATGCCCCGGTGTGGCCCTGGGAGGCCCCGCTGCAAGGCCGGCTTAAGGCGAGCCCGGAGGATTTCCGGGTGGAGGAGCTTCCGGCTACCCTGCCGGACGGTGCGGGCGAGCATCTGTGGCTGGAGATCGAGAAGCGCGGCCTGAACACCGAGGACGTGGCCGTGTGGATCGCGCGGTCCGCGGGCGTGGGACGCGGCGCGGTCAGCTACGCCGGGCGCAAGGATCGTCATGCCGTGACCCGGCAGTGGTTCAGCGTGGCCTGCGCGCCGGAGGTGGATTCGGCGTCATGGGCGGTGCCGAAACCCGGCGAGGCGATCGCCGCGGACGCCTGGCTGCGTGTCTGTCGGCACGCTCGCCATGCCCGCAAGCTGCGCACCGGGCACCTGGCGGGCAATCGTTTCACCCTGCGCCTGCGCGAGCTGGAGGGCGATGGCGACATGGCCGAGCAGGTCCTGGAACGGATCCGCGCCGGCGGCGTGCCGGCGTATTTCGGCGAACAGCGCTTCGGGCATGCCAACCGCGAGCGGGCGTACGACTGGCTGGGCGGCGGTCGGCGTCCGCGCGGGCGCAATCAGCGCAGCCTGCTGCTGTCCGCGGCGCGGGCGGAACTGTTCAACGCGGTACTGGCCGAGCGCGTGCGCCGTGGCGACTGGGACCGCATCCTGCCGGGCGAGCGGGTCAACCTGGATGGCACCGGCAGCGTGTTCACCGCGGAGTCGGTGGATGCGGAGCTGGAGGCGCGCGCCGCGCGGCTCGACGTGCATCCCACCGGGCCGCTGTGGGGGCGCGGGGATCCGGGCACCGGGGGCGAGGTGCGCGAGCTGGAAGATGCGGTGGCCGCGCAGCACGAGGTGCTGGTCCGTGGCCTGGAGGCCGAGGGTCTGAAGGCCGCGCGCCGGGCGCTGCGTCTGGTGCCGCGATCCATGGAGTGGGAATGGGAGACGTCGCGGGTGCTGCGTCTGCAGCTGGAACTGGGCCCGGGAGAATATGCCACGAGTGTAGTGGAGGCCCTGATGCGCACGTCGGCCGGGGAGTGACCCCCGGGGTCACTCCGGGTCGCTCCGGGGTTGCTGGCGGGTCAGCCGGAGCCGGCCAGCTGACGCTCCGCACGTTCGGCGCGTTCTTCGGCCTCGACGCGCGCGGTGATGTCCTTCTGGATCCCGATGTAGTAGGTCAGCCGGTCTTCGTCGTTGAAGATGGGCGTCAGCGACAGCTCGTTCCAGAACAGCGAGCCGTCCTTGCGATAGTTGCGCAGGGTCACGCGGCAGGGGCGATCCTCGTCCAGCGCGGCGCGGATTTCGCGCACGGCATCCTGGTCGTTGTCGTCGTTCTGCAGAAAACGGCAATCGCGGTAGAGGATCTCCTCGGAACGATACCCGGTGAGCTCCTCGAACGCGCGATTCACGTAGATCAGGATATTGTCGTTGCCTTCGCGTTCGGCAATCACCACGCCGTCGTTGGAGGCGTCGACCGCGAGGGCGAGCAGCTCGGCATCAATGGTTCGCGTCATGTCTTCGATTCTATAGGTTCCATCCGTCAACTTTACAGACTGTCATAAAGCCACTTGTTTGTCCCTTTGTCCCTGCAGGAATTCGGTTTGTTCAATCGTCCTGCCGGGGGCCTGTTGGAGTAGAGCGCAAAAAGAAAGGGCCGCATCATCACTGATGCGGCCCTTCTCGTATCGCCATTTCCGGAGAGTGTTACATCTCCTGGGTGATGGTGAATGCCCCGCGCACCTGCCCGGCCTGGTAGCCGGTAGCCTCGTCTTCCGGGTACAGACGTTCCAGCGCGTGCTTGATGTCGGAGTCGATGTCCTCGCCGTGGCAGGCAAGGCACTGACCGCCGGTCGGGATCGCCGCCATGAACCGGAACCGCGCGCCATCCTCGGTCTGGATCACTTCGTGCGACGGGGCGACTTCGTCGGCCGGCGTGCCGGCGGCGACTTCGGCGTCAAAGCTTTCCAGCACCGCGCGCTCCCACTCGTCCGGGGCGTTGTCGGGGTTGCGCAGCTTGAGGCTGGTACGCCCGACGTCCCAGCCGGTGTCGGCGGAGATGTCCGCGGCGATCTCCGGGGCCACCTCGTTGCAGACCTGGATGGCCTCGGTGGGGCCGCCGGTTTCCATCGCGCTCATCAGTTCGCCCTGCAGGGTGCTGGCGAATTGCTGGATGGCCTCACGGCTCTCCATGGCGCGCTGTTCGATTTCCTCTTCGCTGACCTCGGTGGCTGCCGGTTCTTCGGCGGTCGTGGTTGCCTCGTTGTTGGAGCAGCCTGCGGCGAGGGCCGCGATGCCGAGGGCGATGGGGGCAAGTTTCCAGTGATTCATGAGCAGGACCTCTTCGTCGCAGTTTCCGTTGCCTTTGGATGCATTCATTGTACAAGGCTTGTACAGGATGGTCTCGCAGCCCGTGCGGGATTGCAACCCGGGCGGCATGCGGCTGCGGCAATCCGCTGATAACGGTCAAGGTAACTCTGGACTTGATCTAAATCAACATGCCGTCCAGTGCTAATGTTCCGCGGCGATAGCGGCGTCACTCAGGACGGATCCCGGCGTTTTTTGAGCAGGACGTATACGGCGCCGGTCCCACCGTCGGCCGGACGTGCCGAACAGAACGCGAGCACGTCGTCGCGCTGGCGCAGCCAGTGGTCGGTCAGCCCCTTGAGGACCGGGCCCCGGGGGCTCGAGCGCTGGCCCTTGCCGTGGATGATGCGCACGCACAGGCGGTCATCCGCGCGCGCCTCGTCGATGAAGCCGGCCACCGCCTGGCGGGCCTCGTCGGCGAACAGGCCGTGCAGGTCCAGTTCGTCCTGAATCCGGTAATGGCCGCCGCGCAGCTTGCGGAACACCCGCTGGCTGATGCCCGCGCGGCTGAAACGCAGCTCGTCGCCGGGCTGGAGGTCGCCGAATTCCAGCGGATCGCTCATCCAGTCGCGCCGGGCCTGTTCCTCGTCGCGGTCGCGCTGGGCGGCGCGGGCGGGCGGGCGCGGCGTGTCCTTCTCCGCGCGGTCGCTGTGAATCCGGCGCACCGGGCCCACCGCACGCAGAAACTCGTCGAAATCGCTGGGACCGTCCCCGGAATTCATGGCAGGATACTCGCTTTCCGAGGCTCCGGCACAGGCAGGAAACTGCATGTCCCGAAGCCGTTTCCAGTATATTGAAGACCCTTTTAAAGCCTCCGGCTCCCGAATGCGCATTCTGGTCAGTAACGACGATGGAATCCATGCCCCCGGCATCCAGTGCCTGGCCGACCACCTGCGAACGGTGGCCGAGGTCCGGGTAGTGGCACCGGACCGCGACCGCAGCGGCGCCAGCAACAGTCTGACGCTGGTGCGGCCGCTGCACGCCCGATCGGTGGGCGACGCCGGTGTGCAAGTGGATGGCACGCCTACCGACTGCGTGCATCTGGCGCTGACGGGGCTGCTGGAGGACGAACCGGATCTGGTGATCTCCGGCATCAATGCCGGGGCTAACATGGGTGATGACGTGCTGTACTCCGGTACCGTGGCCGCGGCCATGGAGGGCCGCTTCCTTGGCCTGCCGTCGATCGCGGTGTCGCTGGTGGGGACCGATCTGCGGCATTACGACACCGCGGCGCGCGTGGTGCTGGACCTGCTGGATCGGCTGCGGCAGGTCCCGCTGCCGGCGGCCACCATCCTCAACGTGAACGTCCCGGATATCCCGTTCGAATCGATCCAGGGCGTGCAGACCACCCGCCTGGGGAACCGCCATCGCGCCGAGCCGATGGTCGCCGACCAGGATCCGCGCGGGCGGGAGATCTACTGGGTGGGTCCCGCGGGTCCGGAGCAGGACGCCGGTCCCGGGACCGATTTCCATGCGGTGCGCGAGGGCTACGTCTCGATTACGCCCATCCAGGTGGATCTCACTCGTTACGATGCCATCGACACCGTGGGGCGCTGGCTGGAGGGCGTTGCGCCAGGGGGTCACCACCAGGGAGGTACACCATGGTGAGCGACGCCTCGGGTGCCGGGCTGACCTCGGGACGGGCGCGCGACCGCCTGGTCCGGATCCTCGAGCAGCAGGGTATCCGCGATCCGCGGGTGCTGGAGGCCATCCGCAGCGTGCCCCGGCACCTGTTCGTGGAAGAGGCGCTGAGTCACCGCGCCTACGAGAACATCGCGCTGCCCATCGGGCACCGCCAGACGATCTCCCAGCCGTTCATCGTCGCCCGGATGACCGAGGCCCTGCTGGAGGGCGGGCCGGTGAGCACTGTGCTCGAGATTGGCACGGGGTCCGGTTATCAGGCGGCGGTGCTGGCGCAGATCGTCGACCGGGTGTACTCGATCGAGCGCATTCAGGCGCTGACCCGCAGCGCGCGAGAGCTGCTCAGCCGGCTGGGCATCAACAACGTGAATCTGCGCCACGGGGACGGGGCCGAGGGCTGGCCCGAGAAGACACCCTATGATGGCATTATCCTGACCGCGGCCCCGCGCGAGGTGCCGGAGACCCTGCTGACCCAGCTGGCCCCCGGCGGGCGTCTGGTGGCCCCGGTGGAGGGCCCCGACGGACGTCAGCAGCTGGTGCGCTACACCCGTACCGAGGAGGCGTTCGTGCGGGACGTTCTCGACGCGGTGATGTTCGTCCCGATGCTGCCGGGCGCGGAGCAGTAACGACGTGCCCGGAGTCGCGTTGCGATGAAGTTCTTCGAACCGGTCTATGATCGCGTGATGGGCTGGTCGCGGCATCGCTACGCGCCGCGCTACCTTGCCGGACTCTCGCTGTTCGAGTCCTTCGTCCTGCCGTTCCCGCCCCCCGATGTCATGCTCGCGCCGATGGCGGCCGCATCGCCGGCACGTGCCTGGTACCTGGCCGCGCTGACAACGGTCGCCTCGGTGGTCGGAGGGGTGCTGGGCTATCTGGCGGGCTGGCTGGCGTTCGAGTGGCTGGGACCGTGGCTCCGGGACATCGGGTATGCCGCCGAACTCGCGCAGGCCGAGGACTGGTTCGGGACCTGGGGGGTATGGGTGGTCCTCATCGCCGGGTTTTCGCCACTGCCATACAAACTCTTCACCATCACCGCCGGGGCCCTGGCCATGGCGTGGCTGCCGTTCGTGCTCGCGTCGCTGCTGGGCCGGGGCGCCCGTTTCTTCCTTGTGGCCCTGTTCATGGCCTGGGCGGGGCCCCGTGCCGAACGGCACCTGCGACCCTACATGGAACGCATCGGCTGGGCCGGAATCGGGGTCCTCGCGGCGGCCATCGCGGTGTACCTGGCCCTGGAGTGAGCATGCACAGTGGGTTGCTGCGCGGCCTGATCCCCCTGTTGCTGGCGGCCCTGCTGGTCGCGGCCATGAATGGCTGTGCCCTGCGTACACCGGGAGAGTCCCGGATCCCCGATACCCATACCGTGTCGCGCGGCGAAACCCTGTACAGCATTGCCAGTCGGTACGGCCTGGAGTGGCGGGCGGTGGCGCGGCGCAATGCGATCGGCGCGCCCTACACGATCCATCCCGGCCAGCGTCTGCGGTTGACCGGTCCGGCCCGTTCCTCGCCACCGCCGGCACCCACGCGCGAGACGGCGGGGAGCTCGAGATCGTCTTCTTCCGGCGGAAAAGCGTCCGGAAACGGCGGTGGGGCGTCTTCGGCGCCCGCACCCGATCCCGAGCCGGAACCCGATCCGCCGCCTGCACCGCGTGGCGACGGCCAGTGGGTGTGGCCGGCCGACGGCGAGGTGGTCAGGGGTTTTTCCGACAGCGCGAGCACCCGACAGGGACTCGGAATCGGTGGCGAGGTCGGGGATCCGGTGCGCGCCGCGCGCAGTGGCGAGATCGTCTATGCAGGCGGCGGTCTGGTGGGGTATGGTCGGATGATCATCGTTCGCCATGACGAGCGTTTCCTGTCGGCTTACGGCCACAACGACCGGCTGCTGGTGGAAGAAGGCGACACGGTGGAAGGCGGCGACGAAATTGCGCGCCTGGGCGCATCGGGGACGGATCTGCCGATGCTGCATTTCGAGATCCGCGTGGACGGTTCCCCGGTTGACCCGGCGAGCTACCTTCCGGATCGATGAATCGAAGCAGTCAAATTACAGGATCACGCATGAAAGAGCCCCGGAACCCGGTCGATCTCGACGGCGCTGAAGGCGAGGATCCGGAATCTCCGCTGGAAGAGCCGGCATTGCACGAACCGGCGGAAGAAGAGCGGGACGAGGGTGGCGGGTTCGCCCTGGAAAAAGAAGCCCCCGACCCCGTCGAATCCGGGGTGCCCGAGGACGAGGTGCAGGTGCGGCCCCGTACCCTGCGTGACGCCCGCCCCGCGGAGCTGGATGCCATCCAGCTCTACCTGCGCGACATCGAATTCCGTCCCCTGCTGACTCCGGAAGAAGAACGCCACTATGCGCGCCTCGCGCGACAGGGCGACGAGGCCGGCCGGCGGCGTATGATCGAATGCAATCTGCGTCTGGTCGTGAAGATCTCCCGGCGCTATCTTAACCGGGGGTTGGCGTTGCTGGATCTGATCGAGGAGGGCAACCTCGGGCTGATGCATGCGGTGGAGAAGTTCGATCCCGAGCGCGGCTTTCGCTTTTCCACCTATGCGACCTGGTGGATCCGCCAGACGATCGAACGCGCCCTGATGAATCAGGGACGCACGATCCGCATTCCGGTGCATGTCTCCAAGGAACTGCGCATGCATGCGCGGGTGGCCCGCGAGCTGACCCAGGAGCTGGGGCGCGATCCCAGCGAAGAGGAACTGGCCGCGCGCCTGGAAAAGCCGGTGGCCGAGATCCAGAGACTGCGGGCGATGTCCGAACCCTCGACCTCCATGGACCTGCCGCCGGGGCCGGAGGGCGATCGCTCGCTGACCGATATCCTCGCCGACGTGAATGCGGTGGAACCCTCGTCCATCCTCGAGGATCAGGATATCCAGGATCTGGTGGAGGAATGGCTGGGCCTGCTCGACGAGAAGCAGCGCGAGGTGCTGGTGCGCCGCTTCGGTCTGCACGGCTTCGAGCGCTCCACGCTGGAGACGGTGGGCGCGGAGATCGGGGTCACGCGCGAACGCGTGCGCCAGATCCAGATGGACGCGCTCAAGCGCTTGCGGCGGCTTCTGGAATCGCGCGGAATGAAGGGCGACGAGGTGCTGCCCGGGTCCTGAGTGCTGCCGGGCTCCCGAGCCCGGTTGGGCATCGACTCAATCGCCGGCGGAGGCTTCTGCCGGTTCCACGATCAGGGCCGCGGCCACGTCGCGGCCCTCGGCCATGATCAGGTTGTAGGTGCGGCAGGCCGCCGCGGTGTCCATGATCTCCACCCCCAGCTCGCGCCGCTGCAGTTCGCGCCGCAGTTCGCGCGGCGGAAAGCGGCTGACCTCGCCGGTGCCGATCAGCAGGACCTCCGGGGGCTCTTCCAGGACCGGCTCCAGGGCCGCGAGATCCAGCTCGCCGGCCGCGCGCACCGGCCAGTCCGCATGCAGCGAGCGCGGCCGCACGATCAGGCTGGCGTGATAGGCGACATCATTGATCCCGATCGCCCCGGGGGCATGCCCGGTGATGCGATAGGTGAGGCCATCGGAGGTGAGTTCGGAGAACAGCATGACCCAGACGCTACCCCGCGGCGGCGCCGGGCTCAAGAGCCGGTGTCGGGGGCAGGGGTCAGCGGCGGGGCCGGAAACCCGGCGGACGTTCGGCGATCCATTCCACGAAGCGCCGGATGACAGGCTCGGCCAGCAGGGCCTCGCGAGTGTTCAGACGCTCGGCCAGGGTCTGTTCGTCGAACTGGCGGTGGATGTGATCGTGGCACGGGCGGCAGACCTGCAGCAGGCGGCCCTCGCGTTCGGCGCGCGGGAACCGGCGGCGGATGCGCCGACGCCGGTGCTGCTTGCGTGGGATCAGGTGGTGCCGGGTCAGGCCTTCGTGTCGCCCGCACAGCTCGCAGATCCCGCTGGCCGGGGCCTCCGGGGGCGTCCCGGGCGAGTGTCCACCATGGCGGTCTCCGGGTGGGCACATGGATCGGCGTTTCTCTACAGGCGCGGCCGGATCGGATCGCCGGGGTGGGCGCCGGGGAGACCCATGCGCATGCGGCAGCGCGGTGGAGGATTGGTCACGAAGTACTCCGGCCCGGCCAGATCACCCATGCAGCCGATGCGATCGGGCTGGAAGGCGCGCCGCGCCAGCGCGTGCAGGGCGTCGTCCAGCGGCCCTTCCTCGCGCACCCGTTCGCTGCTGATCGGCTGCCATTCACCGTTTTCGCGTTCGGCGATGGCGAAGCCGAAGGGGAAGTAGCCGGGGCCGCCCAGGCGGATGTCGGTGGCGACCAGGCGCGGCGGACGGTCCTCGTCGTACTGCGCGTGAAAGCGCAGGAACGGGCCGCTGAATTCGCGCAGGCGCCGGCCGTCTTCCAGGTCCATCGCGGTTTCCTCGAGTCCGTGCGGATCGCGCCGGAAGGTCTCGAAATCGGGCCGGATCGGCTGGTCGAAGATCCCGACCCAGGCCTCGTGGAAGTGGTCGCCGTTGATGACGGTGACCCGCCAGACCAGCATGTTGAACGGGGTGGGCTGGATCAGCCGGGGCTGTTCCTCCAGTCCGGCCTGGGCCAGCGCGGGCTGGATGTGACGGTCCAGCCACGCCTGCAGGGCCAGGCCGCTGCCGGCGTAGGCGGTGGAAAGCACCAGCCCGGCCACCAGCGCCCGGGGCGCGAAGCGCCAGAAGGCCGCGACGATCACCCCGATCAGCAGCGGCAGGGTGTACAGCGGGTCGATGACGAAGATCGAGGCGGTCCCCACCGGGCCCACCGGCAGCGGCCACAGGATCTGCGTGCCGTAGGTGGTCAGGGCATCGAGCAGGACATGCGTGATCAGCACCAGGGCGAAGAACCACCACCAGCGGGCAAAGCCGATGTCGCGCGTTGTCGGGGTCCGCGACAGCACCCCGGCGGCCGCCGCCGAGAATAACAGCAGCACCGGGATGGAGTGGCTGAAACCCCGGTGCAGGGTGAAATCGGAAACCGCATCACCGTAAGCTATGAGGATGTCGAGATCCGGAATCAGGGCGACCAGCGCGCCGAGTACAAGGGCCTTGCGGCCCAGTCGTGAACCGAGGACGAGGCCGCCGACGGCGGCACCGAGACTGGCGTGGGTGACGGGATCCATGGGGGTCTGCGTTTCCCTGCGATGCGTGGGTGGGGTCGGGGCGCAATGATGGCGGGCGGCGACGCTCACGCACAAGCCCGCGGCCGGCACGCGGATACGCGGGCCTGGGATTTCTGGATCGACCGCGGCGGCACCTTCACCGACATCGTGGCGCGCGATCCGGACGGGCGGCTGCATTCGCACAAGCTGCTGTCGGAGCACCCCGAGGCCTACGCCGACGCGGCGGTGCAGGGCATTCGCGATCTCCTCGGGCTCAGGCCGGGCAAGCCGGTCCCGCAGTCGCGCATTCATGAGGTGCGCATGGGCACCACGGTGGCCACCAACGCCCTGCTGGAAGGCAAGGGCGAGCCGGTGGTGCTGGTGATTACCGCGGGTCTGGAGGATGCGCTGCGCATCGGGCATCAGGCACGACCGGAGCTGTTTGCGCGCGACATCCGCCTGCCGGCCCCGGTGTACGACCGGGTGGAACCGGTGGACGAGCGCGTGGATGCCGCCGGACGGGTGCTGCGCTCGCCCGATCTGGAGGACCTGCGCCCGCGCCTGCAGACGGCGCGGGCGGAGGGGTATCGCGCGCTGGCGGTGGCCTGCGTGCACGGCTATCGCTTCCCGGCGCACGAGCAGGCGGTGGCCGCGCTGGCGCGCGAGCTGGGTTTCCAGGAGGTGGTCGCCAGCCACGAGGTCAGCGGCCTGATCAAGCTGGTGCCGCGCGGCGAGACGGCGGTGGTGGACGCCTTCCTGTCGCCGGTGCTGCGACGCTACGTGCGTCAGGTGACCGCCGAGCTGGGGACGGTACCGCTGCGCTTCATGCAGTCCTCCGGCGGACTGGTGGATGGCGAACACTTCCGCGGGCGCGATGCGGTGCTGTCCGGCCCGGCCGGGGGCATCGTCGGTGCGCTGCGCACCGCGGGCCCGCTGGGCTTCGAGCGCCTGATCACCTTCGACATGGGCGGGACCTCCACCGACGTGGCGCATCTGGCGGGCGAGCTGGAGCGGCGTCAGGAGAGCGAGGTGGCCGGGGTCCGCCTGCGCGTGCCGATGCTGGACATTCACACCGTGGCGGCCGGCGGCGGGTCGATCTGCCGGTTCGACGGCATGCGCCTGCGCGTGGGGCCGGAGTCGGCCGGGGCGCAGCCGGGTCCGGCGGCGTACGGTCAGGGCGGCCCGCTGACGGTCACCGACTGCAACCTGCAGCTGGGGCGGTTGCGGCCCGAGTATTTCCCGGCGGTGTTCGGGCCGGATCGCGACCGGCCGCTGGATGCCGGGGCGGTGGCGGAGGGCTTTGCCGCGCTGGCGGCCGAGGTGGGGGCGACCCAGGACGAGACGCCGTCGCCCGAGGCGCTGGCCGAAGGCCTGCTGGAGATCGCGGTGGAACACATGGCGCGCGCGATCAAGACGATTTCGGTGCAGCGCGGGCACGATGTCGGTGGTTATGCGCTGGTCTGCTTCGGCGGGGCCGGCGGGCAGCATGCCTGCCGGGTGGCCGAACGCCTGGGCATGCGGCACGTGCTGCTGCATCCCCTGGGCGGGGTGCTGTCGGCCTTCGGCATGGGGCTGGCGGAACTGCGCGCGCTGCACGAGGCGAGCCTGGAACTGCCGCTGGAAGGCGACGGCGTGGCCGGCCTGGAGGCCGCGCTGGGCGAGCTGGAGGCCGCGGCCCGCGACGAACTCACCGCGCAGGGGGTGGATCCTGCGCAGTTGCAGCTGCGCCGGCGCGTGCACCTGCGGGTGGAGGGATCGGACTCCACGCTGGAGGTGGATGCCGGGTCGGCCGAGGCCATGCTGCACGCGTTTGCGCAGGCCTGGCGCCAGCGCTACGGCTTTGCGCCGCCGGATCGTCGCCTGGTGGTGGCGGTGGCCACGGTGGAGGCGATCGGCCCGGGGGCGGAGAATCCCGCGGACGGTGGCGGCGCGGAAACCGGGGCTGACCCGGCCGGGACTCCGGCGGATGCCGGCGAGCGGGTGGCGATGTTCACCGCCGGGCAGTGGCGCGAGGTGCCGCTGTACCGCCGCGAGGCCCTGAGCCCCGGCATGCGTCTGGACGGGCCGGCGATCGTGATCGAGGCCACTGGCACGGTGATCCTGGAGCCGGACTGGCGGGGCCACATGGCCGCGGACGGCACGCTGGTGCTGGAGCACCACCCTGCCGCGGCGGCGCATGATCGCAAGCGGCGCGATGACCCGCAGCGCCGCGACCCGGTGCGGCTGGAGGTCTTCAACAACCGCTTCATGGCGATTGCCGACCAGATGGGCTTCACCCTGCAGAACACCGCCCATTCGGTGAACATCAAGGAGCGCCTGGATTTTTCCTGTGCCCTGTTTGACGGGGCCGGCCGGCTGGTGGCGAACGCGCCGCACATGCCGGTGCATCTGGGCTCCATGGGCGCCAGCGTGCGCGCGATCGTGGCGGCCTTCGGCGACGACCTGCGTCCGGGTGACGCGTACATGCTCAACGATCCGTTCAACGGCGGGACCCACCTGCCGGACATCACGGTGGTGACGCCGGTCTTCCTGGACGCCGCGGGCGGTGTCACGAGTGACCCGGCGACCCCGGCGGTACTGCGCTACTTCGTGGCCTCGCGCGGGCATCACGCCGATGTGGGCGGGATCACGCCGGGGTCGATGCCGGCGTTCTCTTCAGCTCCGGAGGAGGAAGGCGTGCGCATCCCGCCGGTGCGGCTGGTGCGCGATGGCCAGTTCGATGGCGAGATCCTCCAGACGCTGCTGACGTCCGGTCCGTGGCCGGCGCGCAATCCGGCGCAGAACCGTGCCGATCTGGAGGCGCAGGTGGCGGCCAATCGGCGCGGTCTGGAAGAGCTGGATCGCCTGCTGGGCGAGAGCGGGCCCGCAATGGTGACCGCCAGCATGCGGCATGTGCAGGAGAACGCGGCCGCGGCAGTGCGCCGGCTCATCCCCGAACTGGAGCCCGGCCACTTTCGCTGTGCGCTGGACAACGGGGCGGAGATCGTGGTGTCGGTGACCCCGGATCGGCCCGGATCGGCGGAGGATGCGCGGCTGGTGATCGATTTCGACGGGACCTCGGCCCAGCGCGCGGACAATTTCAACGCGCCGGTGTCCATCGTGCGCGCGGCGGTGCTGTACGTGCTGCGTTGCCTGCTGGACGACCCGGTGCCGCTGAACGATGGCTGCCTGGACCCGGTGGAGCTGCGGGTGCCGGAGGGCTGCATGCTCAACCCGGTGCCGCCGGCCGCGGTGGTGGCCGGGAACGTGGAGACCTCGCAGGCGGTGACCGACGCCCTGTTCGCGGCCCTGGGGGCGCAGGCGGCCGCGCAGGGGACGATGAACAACCTGACCTTCGGCAACGACCGGCACCAGTATTACGAGACCATCGCCGGCGGTGCCGGCGCGGGGCCCGGCCACCATGGCGCCAGTGCGGTGCAGAGCCACATGACCAACTCGCGCCTGACCGACCCGGAGGTGCTCGAGAGCCGCTTCCCGGTGCGGGTGGAGCGCTTTGCGCTGCGCACGGGCTCGGGTGGCACGGGGGTCTGGCGGGGCGGCGACGGGGTTATACGCCGTCTGGGTTTCGACGAACCGATAGAACTGACCCTGCTGGCCAATCGCCGCCGCGTGGTGCCCTTCGGCCTGTGCGGTGGTGGCGATGCGGAACCCGGCGAGGACTGGCTGATCCGCGCGGACGGGCGCCGCGAGCGCCTGCAGGGCTGCGATCGGCGTGCGCTGGAAGCGGGCGATGCGGTGGAGATCCATACGCCGGGCGGCGGGGGATACGGGACCCCGCAGACCGACCCGCAGACCGAGTAGAGCCGGTCGTTCGGCGGGGCGGCCCTCGCCGCGAAGAGTTCGCTCGCGGAGGGGGCAAGTCGGCAGATGTCAGCCGGTGGCGCCGGCCGACCCCTCCGTGCCCAGCTTCTGCTCCATCAGGTGATCGAACAGGGATTCCTCGGGGATGATCTGCGCGCGCCCGGTGCGGAACTCCTGGGCCAGTCCCTGGAGGCTGTGCTGGCGCTTGCTGCGGCCGGCGGCATCGGTGAACAGGAAGCGCCCGGAGTGGGTGCCGCGCCAGACGAGCTTCATGCGCGTGACCCGGGTGCCGGCGGGCGAGGTGAACTGGATCCAGGTGCCCGATTCCAGGCTGTCGGCGGTGTCCACGTGCTCGTCGTCGTGGTCGCGCATCAGCGACGGGTCGTCATCCGGCAGACGCGCCGCGGTCGCGAACGGGCTGGCCGCCGAGCGGCCCTCGCTGCGGCGGCCGTGTTCGCGAGTGCGCTGTTCGCTGCCTTTGTCGGAGGCCTGATCGCTGCGGCTCGCGGTGTCCGTGGAGTCGGTACTGTCTGCTGCGGGGGCTTCGCCAGTGGCGGCTTCCTCTTCCGCGGCCGGTTTTGCCTCTTCGGTGTGGGTCGGCTTGCGCCCGGCGGCCATCAGATGCGCGCTGACCAGGTCGGACTTGATGCGGGCGCGCTCCTCTGCCGACAGCGGGGCCTTGTCCAGATACCCGCGGATCCGGGCCAGCAGCGGTGCCGAGGACTTGAAGTCCGGGGCTTCGCGCATCAGCTGCAGCAGTTCTTCCAGCAGGGCCAGGCCGGCGGGGGACTCCCGGCCGTCGTCAGCTTCTGGCGCGTCATCGGCGGTGGATGTGCCAGTGTCCGCGGTCGGGGCCTCGTCGGCAGTCCCGCCCGCATTGGCCGCCTCCGTGGAGCGGGCGGAGTCGCCGGACTCCCGAGGCGACCCCGGTTCGCTGTCCTCCATCGGGGCCGCCGTGGCGGCGTCCCCCCGGCCCCGGGGTTCGGAGGTCGTTTCCAGGCGGGCGGTTTCCTCGGCGGTCAGCAGCGGGACCCAGGCGTCCATCAGCTGCTGGCGGGCCTGGTCGGGCAGGCCCCGGCCGGCGGTCTCCACCGTCTGGTGCACGGTGGTCTCCATCTGCCAGGAGACCTCGATGCGCGTCTCTTCGTGTTCCGCCGCGCGGCGTTCTTCGGCCGCTTCGGTCTCGATCTCGGATTCGACCTGCTCGAGATCTTCGCGCAGGGCCTGCAGCGCGCTGTGGTAGGCGTCGGCACTGTCGAGACCGGCACCCCGAAGACGCTCGACGTGTTCCGCGACCAGCCGTGCCAGTGGCAGTTCGCGGGCATCTTTCAGGTCCAGGTCGGGGTCCACGCGCAGGGCGATATTGAGCAGCTGACCCGTCATCTGGCGTGCCGGGTGCTGCTTGTCGCGGAAGAAGCTGCTGTCGCGCAGGGAGATGCGCACCAGCGGCAGCTGCAGATCGGCCAGGGGTTCGCGCAGCGCCGGGTTGAGATCGTCGCGCTTGAGGATCAGGTCGAACAGGCCTTGCAGCAGGTCCATGATGAACGGTTCCAGCGACTCGCGGCTGGGGGCGTTCTGGACCATGGTGGCCACGGCCAGCGTGCCGGGCATGCCCTGCGGCATGGCTCCGCCCTCGGCGGGGACCATGCCGCGTTCTCCGGCCGGAACGACGTAGCCGAACTGGCCCCAGTGGCTCTCCGGTGCCGCCGTGCCCGGGTCGGACGTCGCGGCAGCCTGGGCGGTGCCCGCGACCGGCCCCGAGGCGGTTGCCGGTCCACCGGCGTCGGTGTTGCGCGAGCGGGTTACCGGTTCGAGTTCGGGGACGGCCAGTCCAGCCTCGCCGAAGCCGTGGATCAGGTCCTGCATCTCCGGCTGCAGGTCGCGGACCACGTCGCGGTCGAACCAGTGCAGCATCATCAGGGATTCCTCGCCCGACAGGGGTATGGCTTCGACCGCTTCGAGGAACGCTTCGCCCAGGGCGTGTGGGTGCCAGGGGGCGGACTCCGGCGCGGGTGCCAGCGAGTAGTCGCGGGTGAGCTGTTCCAGGGCCTCGATTTCCCGGGGCATGGCCGCGCGGGCACCTGCCACGACCTTGCGCAGGGCGACTTCGCGTTCGGTGTCCTCGTTGTCCATCAGGGTGAGCTCGAGTTCGCCGGCAACGTCACCGGGCGCATCCGGCGTCAGTCGTTCTCCGAGGCCCGTGCGCAAGTGCTGTAGAACCTGCTGGCTGGCCATGCGGATGCGTCGCGAGAGCATCAGGCTATGCTGCGCGCGATGGCTGTCGATCGCCTTCTCGGATGCCTCCATCAGACGGTCGTCGAGCTCGTTCATGAAGGCCCGGTTCTTTTCCTCGAGCGCATCCATGAACGGGGTCCAGACGCGCTGCAGCAGCCGGGGCGGGATTCGGTAGGTCTGGGCCATGATCACGTGGAAATTGAGCGTTGGGTCTCACTCTATCACCGCTGTCGGGGGACGAGAGGTGACCGGGGTCACGTCAAACCCAATTTTGGGCGGGGTTATGATCGGCGGGTCGCGCGGAACCGGGTTGGGCTGCAGTCGGTCCATGGTCTTGCGGACCGGGGCCTTCGGCCCGGGCACCGGCAGATGGAGGGGACGATGGAGCGACTGATTGACTGGGCCGAGCGCGGCTGGTTGCCGGATGCGGCCATCCGTGCCGGGATCCGGCATCTGCTGCGGCGGCGGTTGCGCGAGAGTGGCGGGTCGCCGGAGACCCTGCGTGCACGTCGCGAGGCGCTGGTGCGGGCGATGCGGGAGGCGCCCGTCGCGCTGTCCACCGATACCGCCAACGAACAGCATTACGAGCTGCCGACCGAGTATTTCGAGGCGTGCCTGGGGCCGTGGATGAAGTATTCCTCCGGCTGGTGGCCGGAAGGCGTGGACGATCTGGCCGGGGCCGAGGCCGCGATGCTGAAGCTG
This sequence comes from Thioalkalivibrio sp. ALE21, assembly GCF_003208255.1. Taxonomy (NCBI): domain Bacteria; kingdom Pseudomonadati; phylum Pseudomonadota; class Gammaproteobacteria; order Chromatiales; family Ectothiorhodospiraceae; genus Thioalkalivibrio; species Thioalkalivibrio sp. ALE21. The sequence continues at coordinate 34,774 of NZ_QKMA01000006.1, read as the reverse complement.
ACCATGGAGCGCGCCGGGCTGGCGGATGGCCAGCGGATCCTGGAACTGGGCTGCGGCTGGGGGTCGCTGTCGCTCTGGATGGCGGAACAGTTTCCGCAGTCCACGGTCCTCGCGGTATCCAACTCGACGACTCAACGGGAGGCGATCGAGCGTCGGCGGGACGCCGTGGGTCTGACCAACCTGGAGGTGGTCACCGCCGACATGAACGATTTCAGTCCTCCGTACGGCGACTTCGACCGGGTGGTTTCCGTCGAGATGTTCGAACACATGCGCAACTGGCCCGAGCTGTTCCGTCGCATCCATGACTGGTTGCGCCCGGGCGGATGGTTCTTCCTGCATGTGTTCGCCCATCGCGACCGTGCCTATTTCTTCGAGACCGACGGTGACGCGGACTGGATGGCCCGGCACTTCTTTCGCGACGGGCTGATGCCGTCCGAGGATCTGGTGCACCACTTCCAGGAGCATCTGCGGGTACGTGACCAGTGGCGGGTGGGCGGCGAACATTACGCGCGCAGCCTGAACGCCTGGCTGGAACGCCAGGATGCCGCTCGCCAGCGGCTGTTGCCGCTGTTCTCCCGGACGCTGGACGCGGCGGAGGCGGCGCGGGTCTTCCAGCGCTGGCGGATGTTCTACATGGCCTGCGCCGAGCTGTTCGCCCGGGACGGCGGGGGTGAGTGGTTCGTCTCGCATACCCTGCTGGAACGCCCGCTGCGGGAGGCCGTGCAATGAGCCTTTCGGTCGCTTTTCTTTGGGGGCTGCTGGCGGCGCTGGGTCTGATGACCCTGGTCTGGGGCGCGGCGATGCGTCGCCGCGACGCCAGCCTGGTGGATCGTTTCTGGGGTATCGGCTTCATCGTCGTCGGCGTCCTGTGGTGGGGGATGGCCGGGTTCCCGGCAGCGGGACTGTGGACGCTGGTGCCGGTGGTCCTGTGGGGTCTGCGCCTGTCGGCCTACATCACCTGGCGCAACTGGGGCCATGGCGAGGACGCGCGGTACACCGCGATGCGCGGAGAGCTGAGCGATGCGGCCTTCGCGCGCCGCAGCCTGGTTACGATCTTCGGTCTGCAGGGTGCGCTGGTGGCGGTGATCGGCCTACCGGTCCTGGCGGGGGTCAGTGCGCAGTCGATGCAGCCGCTGCTGCTGGCGGCGGGTCTCGCGGTGTGGGCCTTCGGTTTCGTCTTCGAGACCGCGGCCGATCTGCAGATGGCCCGCTTCCGCGCCGATCCGCAGCGGCGCGGCGAGGTCATGGACCGGGGGCTGTGGCGCTACAGCCGGCATCCCAACTACTTCGGCGAAATCGTGGTGTGGGTGGGCTATGGCCTGCTGGCGCTGGCGGCCGGCGGCTGGTGGGGTATCCCGTCGGCGGTTCTGATGATCGTTCTGATCCTGCGGGTATCCGGAGTAACGCTCCTCGAATCACACCTGCACGAGACCCGCCCGGGTTATGCCGACTACGTTGCACGGACCCCGGCGCTGATCCCGGGGCGCCCGCGCCGGCGGTGAACGGCGCACCGGCTTGCCGGACCCGGGGCCGGCACGCTATAAATGCGCGATTCCGCCCCGTCCGGGGCGACGCCGATCCGACCATCCTCCGAACGTGGAACCGAGCATGAGCGCTTCCCCCAGCTCCGTCCAGGCCATGGAACTCAAGGGCCGCATGCTGCTGGTCTCGGTGCTGCGGGTGCACGACGCCGAGCCGCACAACCTGGGCAACATGCTCGCCGCGCGACGCGACGAGGCGCCCGATCTGATGCGCGACATGCCCATTGTGCTGGATCTGCAGCCGGTGGCGGATGCCGGGGATGCCGCACTGCGCGCGGTTGTGCAGCAGGTGCGGGCCGCGGGCTTTCGCCTGATCGGGCTGCAGGACGGCGAGGCGGCGCAGGCGCTTGAAGCGGCGGATGCCGCCGGACTGCCGCCGCGTCTGGCCATGGGTGGCCGCGGCGGTTCCGGCGAGGTGGCCCTGAGCGAGGGCCGTGCGCGGCGGGAGGATCCATCCGCGGCGGCCCCGGAGGAACGCGATTCCGCGGCGTCGGGGGCGCCGGTGGCGGTGCACAGCGCGACACGCGTGGTGGATCAGCCGGTGCGCTCGGGGCAGCAGGTCTACGCACGCGGCGGGGATCTGCTGGTGACGGCTCCGGTCTCCGCCGGTGCGGAGCTGCTGGCGGACGGCCACATCACCGTACTGGGGCCATTGCGAGGCCGCGCACTGGCTGGCGTGCGGGGGCTGGTCACCGCGCGCATCTTTTGTCGCCGCCTGGAGGCCGAGCTGCTGTCCATCGGTGGACACTACCGGATTGCCGAAGACATCACGGAAGCCGAGCGCGGCGACAACCGGCTGGTGACACTGGCGGGCGAAAGCCTCAACATCACGGAGTCCTGAGCGGATTCCGCTTCCCTCGATTCTCAAGGAGACGCAGCCATCATGGCACGTATCGTAGTGGTGACTTCCGGCAAGGGGGGCGTGGGCAAGACCACGACCTCGGCCGCGATCGCGACCGGCCTGGCCCAGCGGGGCCACCGGACCGCAGTGATCGATTTCGATGTCGGTCTGCGCAACCTCGACCTGATCATGGGTTGCGAGCGGCGCGTGGTCTACGATTTCGTTAACGTGATCAACGGGGACGCGAACCTCAAGCAGGCGCTGATTCGTGACAAGCGGGTGGAGAACCTGTACATCCTCCCGGCGTCGCAGACCCGCGACAAGGAGGCATTGACCGAGGACGGCGTGGAACGGGTGCTCGGCGAGATGGCCGAGGAATTCGACTACATCATCTGTGACAGCCCGGCCGGGATCGAACGCGGCGCGCTGATGGCCGCTTACCACGCCGACGAGGCCGTGGTGGTCACCAATCCCGAGGTGTCCAGCGTGCGTGACTCGGACCGTATCCTGGGTATCCTCGCCTCCAAGACCCGCAAGGTGGAGCAGGGCGGCGATCCCATGCCCGGGCGCCTGCTGCTGACGCGTTATTCACCCGAACGGGTCGAACGCGGGGAGATGCTGAGCATTGAAGATGTGGGCGACATCCTGGCCATCGATCTGCTGGGCGTGATCCCGGAATCCCAGGCGGTTCTGAACGCCTCCAATGCGGGGCAGCCGGTTATCCTGGACGCGGAATCGGATGCCGGACAGGCGTATGACGACGCCGTGGGCCGTTTCCTTGGCGAGGACCGTCCGCTGCGTTTCGTGGACGTGCCGAAGCGGGGCTTCTTCGGCCGCTTGTTCGGAGGCTGAGTCCATGGGCATCTTCGACTATTTTCGGCAGCCACGGCAGAAAAGTGCGAACGTCGCGAAGGAGCGGTTGCAGATCATCGTAGCGCGCGAGCGCGCCGCACGCTCCGGGCCGGATTATCTCCCCGCAATGCAGCAGGAGCTGCTGCAGGTGATCCGCAAGTACGTCGAGGTGGACGACGACGCGGTGCAGATGAACGTTGATCGCGAGGGGGACTGCGAGGTCCTGGAGCTCAACATCACCCTGCCGGACCATGAGGACGGAACCGGCTGAGCCTTCCGCGGGAACGTGGTCGCCCCGCCGGCTGTCCACCGGCAACAAGCACGGAAAGGAGGCGGCATCATGATGCAGACCATTCTCATCGTGACCACCAGCCACGACGAGCTCGCCCCGGGGCAAGCGACCGGACTGTGGTTTGACGAATTCGCGGTTCCCTATCAGCGGTTCCGCGAGGCCGGGTACGAAATCAAGGTGGTCAGTCCCCGCGGCGGCCCGGTTCCGCTGGACCCGCGGAGCCTGGACGCCGCCCATCCGGATCCCGCATCCGCCTCGGCCCAGCAGGCCCTGGACGACACCATCCCCCTGAGCGAGTCGGTCCGGCACGACCAGTATGCGGCTGTCTTCTTCCCGGGCGGTCACGGCACGATGTTCGACCTGCCGGACAATCCGCATGTCCAGCGACTGGTGGGTGAATTCCTGGCGAATGACAAGGTGCTGGGTGCGGTCTGCCATGGCCCTGCATGCCTGGTCGGCGCGATGCTGCAGGACGGGACCCCGGCGGTTTCCGGCCGTCCGGTCGCCGCGTTCACCAACAGCGAAGAAAAGGGCGTGGGGCTGGAGGCGACGGTGCCGTTCATGCTGCAGGACCGGTTGCAGGCTCAGGGAGGCGAGGTCGACACGGCCGACGACTGGGCGGAACACGTGGTGGTCGATGGCCGCCTGGTGACCGGACAGAACCCACAGTCGGCGCGTGCGGTCGCTGACGCCATGGTGCGGCTGCTGCGCGGCACCTGATCCTCCTCTGCCCTTCCCCGGAGTCGCCCGGCGTCCCGGGCGGCTCCGCTTCGTGCTACCCCGTTTCTTTTCCTCGCCACCCCTCGCCGCTGCCGAGGCCGGCGTCCTGCGTGTGCCTGCCTGCCGGCCGGTTTCAGGGAAACCGGGTCGTCATTGGCATGCACCGTCCGGGGTTTTCGGCTAGAATCGCGGGCGGCTCATCAGCGGGAGCGTGCGGGAAAGGTCGCGTGCCCCCCATCTCCGGGAACCTGTAAACGACGGCTCCCGGGAAACCATAGATGAACGTCAATCGGTCGTATCTAGATTATTTATTTGTTATTAGTGGTTAACCTTCCTAACCTAGGCGACCGTCACGATTAACCAACGCGTAGGAGAAAGCCACATGGCCGCCAAGAAGTACTCCGCGGGTGTCAAGGATTACCGCGAAACCTACTGGATGCCGGAATACATGCCGCTGGATACCGACCTCCTGGCATGTTTCAAGATCACCCCGCAGCCGGGCATCGACCGCGAAGAAGCCGCAGCCGCCGTGGCCGCCGAGTCCTCCACCGGGACCTGGACCACGGTGTGGACCGACCTCCTCACCGACATGGACTACTACAAGGGCCGCGCCTACTCCATCGAGGACGTGCCGGGTGACGACGAGTCCTTCTACGCGTTCATCGCCTATCCGATCGACCTGTTCGAAGAAGGTTCGATGGTCAACGTGTTCACCTCCCTGGTGGGCAACGTGTTCGGTTTCAAGGCCATCCGTGCCCTGCGTCTGGAAGACGTGCGCTTCCCGATCGCCTACGTGAAGACCTGCGGTGGCCCGCCCGCCGGCATCCAGGTCGAGCGTGACAAGCTGAACAAGTACGGCCGGCCGCTGCTGGGTTGCACCATCAAGCCCAAGCTGGGTCTGTCGGCCAAGAACTACGGCCGTGCCGTGTACGAGTGCCTGCGTGGCGGCCTCGACTTCACCAAGGACGACGAAAACATCAACTCGCAGCCGTTCATGCGCTGGCGCGAGCGTTTCGAGTTCGTCCAGGAAGCGACCGAGAAGGCCGAAGCCGAAACCGGCGAGCGCAAGGGTCACTACCTGAACGTGACCGCGCCGACCCCGGAAGAGATGTACAAGCGTGCCGAGTTCGCCAAGGAGATCGGCGCGCCGATCATCATGCACGACTACATCACCGGCGGTTTCTGCGCCAACACCGGTCTGGCCAACTGGTGCCGCGACAACGGCATGCTGCTGCACATCCACCGTGCGATGCACGCCGTGCTCGACCGTCATCCGAAGCACGGTATCCACTTCCGCGTGCTGGCGAAGATCCTGCGCCTGTCCGGCGGTGATCACCTGCACACCGGTACCGTGGTCGGGAAGCTGGAAGGCGACCGTGCCGCGACCCTCGGCTGGATCGACATGCTGCGCGAATCCTTCGTCCCGGAAGATCGCTCCCGCGGTATCTTCTTTGATCAGGACTGGGGCTCCCTGCCGGGCGTGTTCGCCGTGGCCTCCGGTGGTATCCACGTCTGGCACATGCCGTCGCTGGTCACCATCTTCGGCGACGACTCCGTGCTGCAGTTCGGCGGCGGTACGCTGGGCCATCCGTGGGGCAACGCCCCGGGTGCGACGGCCAACCGCGTGGCGCTGGAAGCCTGCGTCCAGGCGCGTAACGAAGGCCGCGACGTCGAGCGCGAAGGCAAGGAGATCCTCACCCAGGCCGCGCAGCACAGCCCCGAGCTGAAGATTGCGATGGAAACCTGGAAGGAGATCAAGTTCGAGTTCGACACCGTCGACAAGCTCGATTCCCAGCACAAGTGATCGCCCGAGTGCGGACGGCCGCTGGCGGCGCCGTCCGCACCCTGAACGAACCAGACACAGGATGACCGACATGTCCGATATTCAGAACTTCAAGCCGGTGCAGAAGTACGAAACCTTCTCCTACCTGCCGGAGATGAACGCCGACCAGGTGCGCAAGCAGATCGAATACTGCCTCGCGCAGGGCTGGAACCCCTCCGTGGAGTACTCCGAGAAGGAGCACGCCATGTCCCCCTACTGGTACATGTGGAAGCTGCCCTTCTTCGGTGAGCAGTCGGTGGAAGCCGTGCTGCAGGAGATCGAAGAGTGCCGTCGCAGCAACCCCGGCATGATGGTGCGCTTCGTCGCGTACGATAACTACGCCCAGAGCCTGGGCATGGCCTTCGTGGTCGATCGCGGCCGTTGATCCGGCTGCGGCCGGGTCGGCTGTCGCCGGCCCGGCCATTCCATACAGGGTTTTACTGTTGCCGTCGCCAACTGTAAGGAAGTGCCATGAGTAATCCGACATCCGCGTCTGCAGGCCTCTCCGGTCGCGAGCTGGCCCGCGAACGGCGCAAGGCCATGTCCCGCAATGGCAAGGCCGCCGTGAAGGGCTCGAACCAGGGCGTCTCGCGGTCCCAGGTGGTTCGTCAGAACCCTGCGCCCGCGGCGCCTGCGCCCGAGCCGGCTCCCTCGGCTCCGGAATCGGCGCGTGAATCCGACGCGCCCGCGCAGCCCGAGCCCCGGTTCACCGAGCCGCGGGCGGAGCGGCAGACCGATGGGTCCGACGCGCCGCCTCCGGGCGCCCACCAGGGTGCCTCCAACGGGCGCCAGGCCGCGCTCGAGCGTCGGCAGAAGATGGCACGTCAGGGCAAAAAGGCCCTGGGGCGGGGCAGCACGCGCGGCTCGGGCGGATTTGCCCGGGCCGGCTCCGAACGCTCGCGTCAGCTCGAAGTCCTTGCCCAGAGCCAGGACGTTGACTGCGAGAATATGAGCGGCCGCGAGATCTGCCGCCTGCGCCGTCAGGCGCTGGCGCAGAACGGCAAGAAGGCGATGGCGACCGAACCGCGGCGCGAGGATCGTCTGCGTGGCCGTGAACGCGACCCGGAACCGCCGCGCCCGACGCGTCCGCCGCGGGAGGCCGCGCGGCAGCCGGAATCCCCGGTGGCCGATGAATCCGCCGAACGTGCGGAAGAGGCGCTGGACCAGGGGCTGGACCGCCTGTGCGAGCAGGTGGAGCAGCGTCAGGACGAGAACGATCGCGAGATCAAGCCGATGATCTCCGACGTGCGGGCCATCTGCATGGCGCGTCGGGACGCGATGGCGAGCCAGGGCAAGAAGGCGCTGCGCCGGCGTTATCAGGCCGGTACCAAACGGCCTTCCGATCTGCCGCGCGAGGGCTCGTGGAAGGCGGCCCAGCGCAAGGGCATGACCACCCGGGAGATCGCGCGTCAGCGGCGCCAGGAACTGTGCAGCATTGGCCGCGGTTCGTCCGAGCCGGGCCGGCCCTGCGGCCGTCCGCGGCAGGCCGGGCAGGATGATGCGCCGGCCAAGGTGGAGGAAGGGACCACCCTTTCCGGCGGGCACGTGAGTGGCACCCAGGTCGAGAGCACTTATGCCGTGACCGGTGGCGAAGCCGGCAGCTGCTACGACGTGACCGGGACCGAATACCTGGGCGCGGAACATTTCGATCGCTACTGCGGGACCCTCCCCGAGGCCCATTCGCCCAAGGTCGGCCATTCGCATACGAGCCACGGGCAGGAAGTCAGTGGAACCGAGGTGGGGCGGTCCCGCCGGGTCACCGGCGACGAGCGCGGCAGTTGCGAGGCGATCACCGGCACCGAGTATCTCAGTACGGAACAGTACGAGGGCTTCTGCGGCACCCGTCCGGCCCCCGGTACTCTGCGCACCGGCGTGATGCACACCGGTCGCGGCGAGGATGTCTCCGGCACAACGGTCGGTCGCAGTCCGAAGGTAACGGGTGATGAGTCGGGTTCCTGCCGCAGCGTGACCGGGACCGAGTATCTGAATACCCGCGACAGTGAGGTTCCCTGCACGGGAAAGCCTGACGGAGCGCCGGCCCGGGCCGGTGTGATGCACACCCTGCGGGGTCGTGAACTGACCGGCACCGACGTCGGGCGCTCCTCTTCAGTGACGGGTGTTGAACACGGGGACTGCAAGCCCGTGACGGGTACGGAGTATCTGGGCAGCGAGGATTTTCAGCGTTGCGGGACCCGCGGGGAACCGGCGGCTTCGCGCGTCAGCGAGATGCACTCCGCGCACGGTCGTTCGGTTACGGGGGTGTCGGTGGATCGAAGCCCTCGGGTTACCGGCGACGAGACCGGTTCCTGCGCGTCGCTGACGGGTACGCCGTACTATAACCGGGCGGATTTCGAGGAGCTGTGCGACAAGCCGGCCGCCGGGGGTGTCCACAAGGTAGGCGTGATGCACACCCTGCACGGCGGCGAAGTGTCGGGGACACGGGTGGACTCGTCCAGCCGTGTCACCGGTGACGAATACGGGGGCTGCAAGCCCATTACCGGGACGGAATACGTGGGATCCGATCATTACGAAACGCTGTGCGCTGCGACGCCCGAAGCCGGGCCGGAAAAGGTCACGACAAGCAGGACCTGGAATCAGCAGGGGGTGTCGGGACCGGCGATGGGTCCCTCGTCCCGCGTGACTGGCGATGAATACGGCGCCTGCATGCCGATCAGCGGGACGTCCTATGTCAGCCCGGACCAGTACCAGCAGTACTGTTCGCCCGAGGAATCCCGTTCCGCCCAGGTGCGGGTCGCCGAACGGCATTCCACCCCGGGCCACGCCATTTCCGGAAGTCAGCCGGGCCATGACGAGCGGGTCACGGGTACCGAACGAGGCGCTTGCCAGGATATCTCCGGCTCGGCCTATGTCGGTGCGGATGAATTTGCATCGGCCTGCCCGAATGTCGCCGGGGACCTGCATCCTCGCTTGCGTCCGGAGGGATTCGATAGTAATCCGGCCACGGCCATCCAGGCGGCGACGCCCGCCGCGGAAGTGCCGGGGCGTGACTTCAGCGTTCCGTCGCCGGCCCGGGAAGCTCGTGAAAGGCGCGTGACTGGGACTGCTTATGGTTCAAGCGGTTCGATTACCGGTTCGGTGAACAAGGCGATGGGCCTGGTGTCCGGCACCGAGGATTTCCGTTATGGACAGGCGCATGCTCGCGCCGGTGCCCCCATGGCCATGGCACAGGCCAAGGCAGCGAGGTCCGAGATCGAGGCGGCCCAGGCGGCGGTAGAAGAACGCCAGGGTGCCGAACGCGTAACCGTTAACGGTGCCGGGGGTGGCGTGGCGATCACCGGTGATGACTGGCAGCGCGGCGATTCGGTGACCGGCACGGAAGGTTTTTCCACGCGCCGCAATGTCAGCATGCGCGGCAATCCGCGGGGCGAGGGCAGCAGTGCCTGGGGTAACCGCGAGCTGGAGCGCAAGGAAGTACCGCCGAGCCGGATTACGGGCTCATCGGGCAGCACCGATGCGGGGTCGTTGGTGACCCTGTCCGGCGGCGCTCGCGGCTGATCCGGGGAGAACGGACCTCATGGTCGTACGTCGTCGCCGCAAGACGAGTCCGCTGCGCCCGCGGGGGAGCGTGACCGGTCGCCCGGGTGCCTCGGCACCGCGGAGCGACCACACGCCGGCGGTCGGGCCGGATTCGTCGGTGGCCCCGGCACTGGGTGAAGTCGGCCGTTATGCTCCCGTGGATACGGGGGGTGGTGTGCGGCCAGGGCACCCGCTGGCGGACGAGCGGGGCAACGAACGGCTGCATGCCTTCGAACAGGGTTTTCGTGACCGCTTCTCGGAGTTGGTGCCGGTCCTGCGCGAAATCCATTCGCTGCAGCATGAGAAGGGTTTCTCGGAACGGGCACAGTCCCTCGCGGAACGACAACTCGGTATCCGGCTTCCCGAACAGGTGCTTGAGGATGCGTGGATCAACCATCTGGACACCCGGCGTCTGTACCTGGAAGGCAGTTTTCGGCTGTTCGACCGGCTGGTGAACGAATACTGGTCGGGCCGGGATGATCTGGCGGCCGAGGCGGAATCGGCGATCGCGTGGTTCCTCGATTGCGACTTCCACGAAGTGGATATCTCGCCTTGCTCGGACGGACGGTTGCTGGGTCTGCGGCGCTTCATTCTGCGTCTGCCGGATATGGCGGTCCGCGTGAAGAGCTACGCGGGTGCCCTGTTCGATATCGAAGAGGACGTTCGGCACTGGACGAAACGCGAGCTTCTGCGTTTTCGTGAAGGAAGGCCGACGACCGCGGATGTGCCGAGCCGGTACCTGAAGGTGGCGGCGTATCACTACAGCAGTGCGGACCCGAACCATCAGGGCTGTACGGCCCACGCTTCCTGTGAACGGGAGGCGGCGGATGCGGCCCTGCGCCAGCTCCGGGCGTTCCGGCAGGCGGTGGAGAACACCTATTGTTGCGGTGCTTCGGTCGATACCCTGCTGATCGGGGTGGACACTGACACCGACGCCATCAAGGTCCATGTGCCCGATGGCGAGACGCGCATGAGTCTGTATCGGTTTGTGGACAGTGCCGCGCTGTATCGAGAAACGCAGGGCATGAACGAACAAGATGCCTCCCTGGCGGTGTATCGCGCGATTCAGGACACGGTCCACCAGCAGGGGTGGGGCACCGGAAACGGGGCGCCGCACGAGGGCATGCTGAGGTTTATTTCGCGGCTGCTGATGAACAACCTGTCGCAGCTCGATTACGTGGCGCGGTATCACGGTGGCCATTACGCCGACGTGGGGCATCGCGAACGGATGATCATTGTGGGCCAGGAAGTGGAAGAGATGCAGGTGCGCAACTTCGCATACATCGCCCATCTGGACACCATGGAAGAAGGCGCCGAAAGCATGGACGTCGGCGTGAACAAGGTGTTCCGCAAACTGAACGTGGAACGCGGGCTGCCGGTGCCGGTAGTGGTGCACTTCCGCTACGACCGCAAGGTGCCCGGGTCGCGCGAGCGGGTGGAGGCCCGCTGCCGGCGGGTACGCGACGAGATCATGAAGCGCTACCGCGATTTGTCCGAAAAGGGGCTGATCGGCTGCCACATGGTGATTCGGGACAAGCGCAGTGGTTCGCAACTGGAGCCGCTGGAGGCCTGAGGCCAACGGGAACGAGATGAAAATCTGCAAGGTAGAAAAAACGCTGGTATCGACCAACCGCATTCGCGACCTGGGGCATCGGCCGCTGCTCGTGGTGCAGGAAAAGGTCGGCGGGCCGCGTACCGTGGCGGTGGACGCCGTCGGTTGCGTTCCGGGTGACTGGGTGATCGTGGTGGGCTCGTCGGCGGCGCGCGAAGCGGCCGGTGACAAGTCCTATCCCAGTGACGCGACGATCGTCGGGATCATCGATCACTGGGAGGAGCAGTAAGACATGGACATCATGCGCGTGGAGGACGAGCTGACGGTGACCCGTCGGGTCGATGGCCTGAAAACGGCGTCCCTGCGCGTGCTGGTGGATGCGAAGGGCGGTCGCGCGGTCGCGGTCGATCCGGTGGGCGCGTACCCGGGCAACTGGGTGTTCACGATCAGCGGTTCGGCGGCGCGCCTCGCGCTCGATGACCATTCGATTCTGACCGATCTGACAATCGGCGGGATCATCGACTACTGGGACGACGGCAGTGATGACACGTCGTCGTCCGGGAAGGACAAGGCTGGGCAGGACCAGACCGATACCGGGCGCTCGGATGGCGGACGCAGGGCCGCTTGAGCGTCGAATTTTTCGAAGTAACCGTAACTCCGGGAGAAAATAGCAATGGCGAGTGAAAACTTTGGTGTGGCCCTGGGCATGATCGAGACCCGTGGTCTGGTTCCGGCGATTGAAGCGGCGGACGCGATGACCAAGGCC
>NZ_QKMA01000006.1:0-22161 GCF_003208255.1 Thioalkalivibrio sp. ALE21 | reverse complement strand
CGTGCCGGTGCCGATTCCTGCGAGCGTGTGGGTGACGGTCTGGTGGCCGCGCACATCATTGCCCGCGTGCATTCCGAAGTGGAAAGCATCCTGCCGTCCGCGCCCAGCGCCAGCGGCTCCGCCAGCTGAGGATACGCCGATGGCCGATCCACGGATCGTGGGCTATCTGAACCGGGCGGTCGCGCATGAAATGTCGGCGGTCCAGCAGTACATGGCCCAGGCGCGGCTGACCGCGCTCTGGGGCATGGCGGAACTGAGCGACTCGCTGCGGCGGGAAGCGCAGGAAGAACTGGAGCATGCGGATCGCCTGATGACGCGCCTGATGCACTACGGGCTGGCGCCTCCCGGCAGCCAGCTGGGACCGGTGCGTCTGGGGCGTTCGGTCCGCCAGCTGATGGAGTACAACCGCGCGCTGGAGCTGGATGCAGTGCGGATGTACGAAGAAGCGGTGGTGTATTGCCGTCGGACCGGTGCCCGTGAGGATGCCGCGCTGTTTGCGGCCCTGCTCGACGAAGAGTGGGAACACGTGCGCGAGATCGATGCTCAAATGAATGCAAACGGCAGCGGAGACTCCGATGGCCGAGAACGGTGACGTGGTTCCCGCAGGCTGGGAGCCTGGCAAGGGTTCGCTGGTGTCGATCAGCAAGCAGTACACCTTTGATCGATACGGGGTGACGCGGGATTTCCTCGACCGGGTCGCGGATCTGTCCGAGGCCGACGGTTATCACCCGAACATAAGCTTCGGGACGACCTATGTGAACATCACCATCGACGCCCGGGACGGCGAGGCGATCGGCGAGGCGGATCGCGCCTTCGCGCTCGAGGTCGACCGCCTCGCCGGCGAGGTGACTTCATGACCCGGGGGTCATAATGAGCTCGCGGGTGATCGCGGTCGTCAATCAGAAGGGCGGGACTGGCAAGACTACCCTGACGATGAATCTCGCGGCCGGGCTGGCCCGGCGCGGCCGGACCCTGGTCGTCGACGCCGATCCTCAGGGTTCCGCCGGGCAATGGGCGCGCATGAGTTCGGAGCGCAAGCCGTTCCCGGCATCCGTGTTCGCGGTGGCAGGGCCGCTGGACCGGGAGCTGGCAAACCTGCGTCGGGATTATGATTTCGTGGTCATCGACTGTCCTCCGACCCTGGAAGGCGGTGCGGTGAACGGCGCCCTGGCGGCGGCGGACCTGGCGCTGATCCCGGTGCTTCCTTCGCCGGTGGACCTGTGGGGCAGTGTCCGCATGGGGACGGGCCTGGAGGAGGCACAAGGGGCGAACCGGGATCTGCAGGCGCGTATCGTGGTCAACCAGCTTGAGGTGCGCAGCGCGCTCTCGCGTGCGATGAAGCACGCCCTCATGGAGATCGACATACCCGCTCTGGAGCAGACGCTGCGGCGGCGGGCCATCTACCGGCGTTCGGCGCTGGAAGGCAGCTCCGTCTATGATCTGGGGAAACCCGGACAGGCGGCTGCGGCCGAGATCGAAGCCATCATCGAGGAGGTGTCACAATGAGTGACCTGCAGAACAAGCTGGCGGCCGGCGTGCGCGCGGCGCGCGAGAATCAGGACAACAAGGGCGAGGCATCGGGCACGTCGACGAATGAAACGTCGAGCAGCAAGCCGGAGTCCGCCACGGAGCAGAAACCGGCGGAGAACAAGCCGGCGCAAAAGCCCGCCTCCGGCAAATCGTCGTCCGGAAAGGCAACGACCGGTCCGCGGGGCAGCACGGCGAAGAAGCCTGCGGCTAAAAAGTCCGCGGGTGGCTCCGGCGCCACCCGCAAGAGCACCGGGTCGACGGCGGGAAAACGCTCCCCGGCTTCGAGCCGCGGTGGCCGCAAGGACTCCCCTGGCAATGACGATCGCGCCACCGGGGATACGCCCTGGGAGAATCTGCATCCGGATCGGGTCTGGCCGGACTGAGTCCGGGCGGGATTGCGAGCATGGCCGGGCGAAGCCCGGCCTTTTTGTGAAGGAGCATTGCCATGCAGGACGAACTGCGCGAATACCGGGTGACCGCAGAGCCCTATTACCAGCCGGTCGCGGACGAGGTGGAGCTGTACGAGGCGGCGTATGCGGCGCGCATGCCCATGATGCTCAAGGGTCCGACGGGCTGCGGCAAGACGCGCTTCGTGGAGCACATGGCCTGGAAGCTGGGCAAGCCGCTGGTGACGGTGGCCTGCAACGAGGACATGACCGCCTCGGACCTGCTGGGGCGCTATCTGCTGGACGCTGAAGGGACGCGCTGGCAGGACGGGCCGCTGACCATGGCGGCCCGGCTCGGGGCGATCTGCTATCTCGACGAGATCGTGGAAGCGCGCCAGGACACCACCGTGGTGATCCACCCCCTGACCGACAACCGGCGGGTGCTCCCGCTGGAGAAGAAGGGGGAAATGGTGAAGGCGCATCCCGATTTTCAGGTGGTGATTTCCTACAATCCGGGTTATCAGAGCCTGATGAAGGATCTGAAACAGTCGACCAAACAGCGCTTCGGCGCGCTGGATTTCGATTACCCGGATCATGCGACCGAGACCCGGATCGTCGCGCACGAGGGCGGTGTGGGCGAGGACGTCGCGGACAAACTGGTGAGCGTGGCCGAGCGTGCGCGCAACCTGAAGGGGCACGGACTGGACGAGGGAATCTCGACGCGGATGCTGGTGTATGCGGCTACGCTTATTGGCAAGAATGTCGCGCCGCTAGCCGCCTGCCGCATGGCCCTGGTGCGGCCCATCACCGACGATCCGGACATGCGCGATGCGCTGGATTCGGCGGTGACCACGTTCTTCTAGACCGCCTTCGAGGCGGCGCGAACGCGCGATGAGCATCCATCTGGAAGACTATTCGGACCTCCTCGAGGACCTCGGGGACCACGCCGCGCAGGTGCTTGAATCTGCGTGGCACGAGGCAACGCGTGCATTCAGCCCGGCGGGACTGGAACGCTACTACCTCGAGGGAGCCCGCAGCCTGCATTCCCTGGGACGCGGGACCGAGCTGGTCGTGGCGTTCATTCAGGAGGCGCCGGGGCTGGCGCATGAGCTGGGCGAGGATGCCGTCGCGGAACTGCTGAGTTCGTCCATCCGGATGTATTCCAAGACCAGCTCGGCGGTGATCACGCTGGTGATCTCGACGGCGCCCATTGCCGCGCGTCGCCTGGGCGACCATTCGCTGTTCGAAGGCTATCTGCGCCTGCTGGATTCGCTGCTGGGCCAGGCTCCGCGCGGCGTGCGCCCGATGCTGGAGCACCTGGACGAGCTGCTGAGCCATCTGACCCTGGGCGGGTTGCGGCGCTGGGCCACCTGGGGCGCACAGGCCCATCGCTCCGATCTGGAGGCGCAGATCGAATACTTCGGCCTGCAGTCGCCGGAGTCGCGCTCGGTATTCCAGAAGGAACGCCGCGGGACCTTGTTCGTGGACGTGCAGCGGCGTATCAACCTGTATCTGCGCTCGTTGTGGGGACGCGATTTCTTCATGCGGCCAACCAGCGGCGATTTCGAATCGCGCGAAGGGTACCGGCCGTATATCCAGGGGTTCACGCTGTTCCTGCCCGATGCCTTCGACGACACCGACGAGCTGACCGGGCTTGACCTGTATCGCGCGGCGGCGGCGCATGCCGCCGCGCACATGGTGCATACCCGCGAGCGCCAGGAAGAAGAGGCGCCGCGGGGGATCCGGGGCGCGCTGCTGGAGCTGTTCGAGGATGCCCGGGTCGAGGGGCTGACACTGGCCGCATTCCCGGGGCTGGGGCAGATCTGGAAACCTCTGCACACGGCCACCCCGGAAGACGGCGATGCGCCGCAGCCACTGCTGGCACGGACCGCGCGCGCCCTGATCGACGCCGATTACACGGACCCGCACCCGTTCGTGGACGAGGCGCGGGCGGCCTTCGCCCGCGAGTCCGATCTGGAGCGTGCGGGACTGGCGGCGGAACTGGCGGAAGCGCTGGCGCCGGCGTTCCCGGAAAAGGGCTACGTGAACCCGAAGCAGATCGCGCCCGAGGTCGTCTACCGCGACGACAACCGCTATATCTGGGCGGTGGGCCGCGAGGACGAAGAAGAGGCGGAGGTGCTGGCCGCACACGGCTCGGGTCAGGAACGCATCTACGTCACGCCGATGGAGATGATCAACACCCTGGACGTGCCCAGTGCCGGGGACGATGCCCAGCAGATCATGGTCCTGGCGACGGAGTTCTTCCGCGATGGCGAGGACACCAGCATCAACGCGCAGGAGGGCAAGGAGCCGATCTCGCTGCCGTTCCACTATCACGAGTGGGACTACCAGATGCAGCTGGAGCGCCCGCACTGGGTGACGCTGCTGGAGCGTCGTCCGGAGAAGGGCGATCTGGACGAGATCTACGCGATCAACGAAAAGCACAAGCCGCTGATTGCACGTCTGAAATACCTGATCGAGGCGATTCAGCCGCAAGGCGTGCAACGCCTGCGTCGGCAGCCCGAGGGCGACGAGCTGGACGTGAATGCGCTGGTGGAGGCACAGATCGACCTGCGCATGAACCGGCAGCCCGACGAGCGCATCTACACCCGCACCCTGCGCCAGGAGCGGGATCTGTCCGTGCTGGTTCTGCTGGACCTGTCGGAATCGACCAACGAGACGGTGCGCGGGACCGACACCTCGGTGGTGCAGCTGGCGCGCGAGGCGACCACGCTGCTCTCGGGTGCGATCTCGCGTATCGGCGATCCGTTCGCGATCCACGGTTTCAACTCGGACGGGCGGCACGACGTCGAGTACTTCCGCTTCAAGGATTTCGATGCGCCCTGGGACGACACGGCGCGGGCGCGTCTGGCGGGGATGAAAGGGGCGCTTTCCACGCGGATGGGGGCGGCCATCCGGCATGCCACTGAGCAGCTGCGTGCCCGCGGTTCGCAAAAGAAGCTGATGCTGGTCATCACCGATGGCGAGCCCTCGGATACCGACGTGCGTGATCCGCAGTACCTGCGCTTCGACGCTCGCCGCGCGGTGGAGGAGGCCGGACGCAACGGCGTCCACAGTTTCTGCATGAGCCTGGACCCCAACGCCGATGATTACGTGGAGCGCATCTTTGGGAACCACTACATGGTGCTGGATCGGGTCGAACGGCTGCCGGAGAAATTGCCGATGCTGTATGCCGGCCTGACCACCCGTTAACAGGGGGCCGGCGTGAGTCAGAGCGATTCGACGCGGGATTCCGGCCTTCCGCAGGTGATGCTGAAGTCGGAGCTGCCGGCGCATCTGATCCGGCATGCGACCCTGCGCCAGCTGCAGGTCTTCGAAGCGATCGTGCGCCTGGGCAGCTTCACCCGCGCCGCGGAGGAGCTGCACCTGACTCAGCCGACGGTGTCCATCCAGATCAAGAAGCTCTCCTCCGCGCTGGGGCTGCCGCTGTTCGAATACGTCGGGCGGCGGGCGTCGCCCACCGAGGTAGGGTTGCTGCTGTACGACACCTGCCGCGAGATGCTCGGGGCGCTGACCAATCTGGAGATGAAGCTGGCCGAGATGCACGGCCTCAAGCGCGGGCGGCTGCGGCTGGCTGTGATCACCACGGCGCAGTACTTCGCGCCCAGCATTCTCGGCCAGTTCGCGCGGCGCTATCCCGACGTGGAGCTGTCGCTGGAGGTTTCGAACTTCGACCGGGTGCTGGACCGCCTGGCCAATAACGACGATGACCTGTACATCATCGGCCATGTGCCGGAGCGCCTGACCGACGTGGCGGTGTACCCCTTTGCACCCAACCCGCTGGTGGTGATGGCCAGCCGCGATCACCCGCTGGCCGGCCGCCGCAATATCCCGCTGCAGGAGCTGGAGCAGGAGAATTTCCTGATGCGCGAGCCGGGATCGGGGATCCGTGAGTCCACCCTCAAGCTGTTCCAGGAACACGGTATCAATCCGCGGGTGCGCATGGAGCTGGGTTCCAACGAGGCGATCAAGCAGGCGGTCATCGGTGGTCTGGGGATCTCGGTGCTGTCCCTGCATACCCTGAGCGCGGAGGGCGCGGAAGGGCCGGTGGCGCTGCTGGACGTGGAGCATTTCCCGATCCACCGTCAGTGGCACATCGTGCATCCGCGGCAGAAGGTGCTGTCGGTGGTGGCGCAGACGTTTCTCGACTTCGCCATTCAGGATGAGGCACGGCTGCGCAATCAGATCGAGGACATGCTGGCCGCCTTCAAGGCGCAGGCCGATGCCGGACAGGGCCCCTTCGCCGGATGAACGGCGCCGGCTGACAGGCCCGGCTGACAGGCTATGGGGGGCGGTTTACAATCCCCCGCAAAGTACAACCTTTGATCAGGGCCGCCACGGCGCCCGCGGAGAACACCCGTGAAGAATCCTTCCGACGCCCGGCCGCGCATCAGCGGCACCCGGTTCATTGATGCCGACAGCGAGCCGCGTGCCCGCTTCAGCCTGAGTGCCTCGTACCGGGACCAGCACCACCCCGTGACCGGGACGGGTGGGGACCCGAACTTTGGCGCCATCGACACCCCGTTGGATGAGAGCTGCGTGGTTTGTGCCCCTGCGACCCGGCGTCTGGCGGAAGAGCTTTTCGACCGCTGGAACGACGCGCTGAAAACCGGCGACGCTGATCGGGTTACCGACTGCTACGCTGAAGACGCGGTACTTCTGCCCACGGTGTCGAACGTCCCGCGCACCACGCGCGACGAGATCCGTGACTACTTCCGGCATTTTCTGGAGAAGCGCCCCGAGGGCACGATCACTCAGCGTAACGTGAAGTTCGGCTGCAACAAGCTGACGGATGCGGGTACCTATACCTTTCGCGTGCGCGACGGCGGTGAGGTCAGGGACGTACCGGCGCGTTACACCTTCGTCTACGAGAATCGCGACGGCGAATGGAAGATCGTGCATCACCACTCCTCGATGATGCCCGGTAGCGACTGAACCAGACCGACAGTCCCGTGCCCCGCGAGAGCCGGTGCGGGGCGACGTTTCTGACTGGAGGCAAGGACCATGGTTTCCGAACCGGTCGTTCTGTTTTTCCTGCTCGGCGCGATCGCCGGGCTGGCCAAATCCGATCTGAAGATCCCGATGGCGGTGTACGAGGCGCTGTCCATCTTTCTGCTTCTGGCCATCGGCCTGCACGGCGGGGTCAAGCTGGCCGAATCCGAGCTGGTGCCATTGCTCCTGCCCGGACTGGCCGTGCTGGTGGTGGCGGCGTTCATCCCGCTGATCGCCTTCCCGGTCCTGCGCTGGGTCGGCCGCATGACCCGCGCCGATTCGGCCTCCATCGCCGGCCATTACGGCTCGGTCAGCGTGGTGACCTTCTCGGTGGCGGTGGCCTACCTGGCCCAGCGCGGGCTGGATTACGAGGGACACATGATCGTGTTCCTGGTACTGCTGGAGATCCCCGCGATCGTGATCGGCATCCTGCTGGCCAAGGCGGGCACCGGTGGTGGGACGCGCTGGGGCAAGACCCTGCACGAGGTGTTTTTCGGCAAGAGCGTGTTCCTGCTGATCGGCGGGCTGCTGATCGGCTACCTGGCCGGTCCGGAGAACATCGAGCCGCTGGAGCCGATGTTCTGGGATCTGTTCAAGGGCGTGCTGGCGCTGTTCCTGCTGGAGATGGGACTGGTGGCCTCCAGCCGCATCGCCGAGGTGCGCAGTTACGGGGTCTTTCTGGTGGCGTTCGCGATCGTGATGCCGGTGGTGGCCGCACTGCTCGGTATTGTGCTGGGCTGGGGGCTGGGCATGTCGCTGGGCGGCACGCTGCTGCTGGCCACGCTGTACGCCAGTGCCTCGTACATCGCGGCCCCGGCAGCCATGCGCATCGCGGTGCCGGAGGCCAACCCGGCACTGTCGATCGGGGCCTCGCTGGGGGTGACGTTCCCGTTCAACATCTTCGTCGGCGTACCCCTTTACTTCTGGTTGGCCGAACAACTCTACGCAGTCGGAGGATAGGGCATGGAAGGCGAACCGATGCGCCTGATGGTGATCGTTACCGAGGCGATCCTGGAAGACATGCTGGTCGACGAGATCCGCAAGCTGGGCGCCAGCGGGTACACCGTGATCGATGCCCGCGGCTGGGGCGAACACGGCAAGCGTCGCGGCAACTGGCGCCAGGGCGGCAATATCCGCATCGAGGTGCTGGGGTCCGAGGAGCTCTGCACCCGCATTGCCGCGCACATGCGTGACACCTACCAGAAGGACTACGGGCTGCTGATCTACACCACCGACGCGCTGCTGCACAACTGAGGCGGCTGCGGCCATGGGTGCGCGGGAGGACGCAGAGCTGACCGCACGCGTGCGCCATGCGACCGGCGCCCGCGCGGCGTACCCGCAGGAGCGGGTGCAGGGGCTGTGGAGCGGTTATGGCGAGATCCGGCGCTACCGCCTGGAGGATGCGACGGTAGCCTCGGTGATGGTGAAGGACGTCCGCTACCCGGCAGCCGTCAGCCACCCGCGCGGCTGGGGCGGCGGGGTTTCCGACCGGCGCAAGCGGCGATCCTATGAAGTGGAGCGGGCCTGGTACGCGGATTTCGCCCCGCGGCTCGATCCGTCGCGCTGTCGGCTCCCGCGCTGTTTCGCGGCGGGTGGGGACGATCATGGCGGCTGGATGATCCTGGAGGATCTGGATGCGGCCGGTTTCCCGGACCGCCGCGAGCGCCTGGACTTCGACGGCGCGGTCCTCTGCCTGCGCTGGCTGGCCGAGCTGCATGCCGCGTTTGTCGGCACCGCACCCGACGGCCTGTGGCCGGTCGGCAGCTACTGGCATCTGGCGACCCGTCAGGAAGAATGGGCGGCGATCGAGGACCCGGCCATCCGCCGCACGGCCGCGGAGGTCGATCGCCGGCTGAACGCGGCCCGCTTTCACACCCTGGTCCACGGTGACGCGAAGGTCGCGAACTTCTGTTTTGCTGCCGACGGGGGCGCCGTGGCGGCGGTGGATTTCCAGTACGTCGGCGGCGGCTGCGGGATGAAGGATGTCGCCTATTTCATCGGCTCCTGCCTCGACGAACACGAACAGGAACATCGCGAGGCCGACCTGCTTGACGCCTATTTCGATGCCCTGCGCGGGGCGCTGCGCGATCACCACCCGGAAGTGGACGCGGGCGCGCTGGAGGGAGAATGGCGGGATCTGTTCCCGCTGGCGCAGGCCGACTTCTACCGCTTCCTGGTTGGCTGGAGCCCGGGGCACTGGAAGATCCATGACTACAGCCAGCGGGTTGCCCTGGAAGTCGTACGCCGCCTGGATCCGGGGGCGGCCTGAGGCGTCTTTTGTCAGGACAGGAGCGGCCGCGGCCGCGAATGCATTCGCGTGGACGCGTGCTCCCACAGGCTTGCGCGGTGCCGTTCGTGCTCCCGTCATCGCGAGTCGCGAAGCGACGTGGCGATCTCCATCTCAAGCCACCTGTTCCGGCGTGCAGCCCGCTTCGGCCGACTGCCGCGTCGTCTTCGGCTCCTCGCAATGACGGTGACAAGCGCTTGCGCCGCGCGATGACACGCGGCGCTTGACCCTCCATGATGGGGGCTGGCCGAACGGAGTCCGGACCCGCGATGATCCCGCTGTGGTTCAAGCTGAGCTGGCTCGCCTTCCTCGCCGTGCTGGTACCTGTGTACCTGCAGGAATACGGGCCGCTGAATTTCCTCTGGCTGTCCTCCATCGCGCTGGTGGCCGGCTGCCTGGCCGCCTGGCTGGAAAGCCGGCGTCTCGCATCCATGCTGCTGGTCGCGGTCCTGCTTCCGGAACTGGTCTGGGTCCTCGACCTGGTGCTGAGCCTGCTGCTGCTCGGCAACCCGGTCATCGGCGCCGTGCACTACATGTACAACCCCGACATCCCGCTGCACGTGCGCCTGCTCTCGCTCTACCACCTGCCGTTGCCGTTCGCGCTTCTGTGGATGGTCTGGCGCCTGGGTTACGACGCGCGGGCCTGGAAGTGGTGGCTGCCGATTGGCTGGGGCGTCCTGCTCGCCAGCTACGCGGTGGCGGAGGAAGGAAGGAATCTCAACTGGGTGCTGGGTCCGCACGGGGAGCCGCAGGAATGGGTGGCGCCCGAGCTGTGGCTGGCGTTCGTGGTGCTGTTCTGCACCGTGATGTGGTGGCTCACCCACCGCCTGGTGCGGTGGCTGCACCGCCGGCGCTGAAACGAAAAAGGCCCGGCAATGCCGGGCCTTCGGGGGGAGGGCAGGGTCAGTCCGCCAGGCGCTTGTACTTGACCCGGTGCGGCTGGTCGGCCTCCGGGCCGAGCCGCTTGTGGCGGTCTTCCTCGTACTCCTGGTAGTTGCCTTCGAAGAACACCACGTTGCCATCTTCCTCGAACGCGAGGATGTGGGTGGCGATACGGTCGAGGAACCAGCGATCGTGCGAGATCACGATCGCGGAGCCGGGGAAGTCCAGCAGGGCCTCTTCCAGTGCGCGCAGGGTCTCGACGTCGAGGTCGTTGGTCGGTTCGTCCAGCAACAGGAAGTTGCCGCCGCTTTGCAGCAGCTTGGCGAGGTGCACGCGGTTGCGCTCCCCGCCGGAGAGCTCCTTCATGCGCTTCTGCTGGTCCTGGCCCTTGAAGTTGAAGCGGCCGCAATAGGCGCGTGACGGCATTTCGAAGTTGCCGACCCGGATGACGTCCTGACCGCCGGAGATCTCTTCCCACACGGTCTTCTCGTCTTCCAGCGCATCGCGGTTCTGGTCCACGTAGGCCAGCTGGACGGTCTCGCCGACGTCGACCGTGCCGTCGTCCGGCTGTTCCTGGCCCGAAATCATGCGGAACAGGGTGGTCTTGCCCACGCCGTTCGGGCCGATCACGCCGATCAGCGCACCGCGCGGCACGTTGAACGACAGGCCCTGGTAGAGCACGCGATCGCCGTAGTGCTTGGACAGGTTGTCCACCTCCAGCACCTTGTCGCCCAGGCGCGGGCCCGGCGGGATGTAGATCTCCTTGGTCTCGGAACGCTTCTGGTAGTCGCTGGAGGCGATCTCCTCGAAGCGCTTCAGGCGGGCCTTGCTCTTGGCGCCGCGGCCCTTGGGATTGGAACGCACCCACTCGAGCTCGGATTCCATCGCCTTCTGCCGCGCGGCCTCGGCCTTTTCTTCCTGCTTCAGGCGCTTTTCCTTCTGCTCCAGCCACTGCGAGTAGTTGCCCTGGAACGGGATGCCCTGGCCACGGTCGAGCTCGAGGATCCAGCCGGCGACGTTGTCGAGGAAGTAGCGGTCATGGGTGACTGCGACGACGGTGCCCTGGAACTCCTGCAAAAAGCGCTCCAGCCAGGCCACGGACTCGGCATCCAGGTGGTTGGTCGGCTCGTCGAGGATCAGCATGTCCGGGCTGGACAGCAGCAGCCGGCACAGGGCCACGCGGCGGCGCTCGCCGCCGGAGAGGTTGTTCACGTCGGCGTCCCACGGCGGCAGGCGCAGGGCGTCGGCCGCGACCTCGAGCTTGCGGTCCAGGTTGTGACCGTCGGCGGCCTCGATCTTCGCTTCCAGTTCGGCCTGCTTCGCGGCCAGGGCGTCGAAGTCGGCATCCGGTTCGGCATAGGCCGCGTACACCTGATCCAGTTCGGTCAGGGCCTCCTTCACCGAGGCGACCCCGTCTTCCACGTTGCCGCGCACGTCCTTTTCCGGATCGAGGTGCGGTTCCTGCGGCAGGTAGCCGATCTCGATGCCCGGTTGCGGCCGCGCCTCGCCGACGATCTCGGTGTCCACGCCGGCCATGATGCGCAGCAGGGTGGACTTGCCGGCCCCGTTATAGCCCAGCACGCCGATCTTGGCGCCGGGGAAGAAGTTCAGGTTGATGTCCTTGAGGATGTACTTCTTCGGCGGGACGATCTTGCCCACGCCGTTCATCGTGTAGATGTACTGCGCCATGATGCTCCTGCGAAGCGTTTGTCGGGGTAATCAGGGCGTGCACTTTACCATTCCGGCCGGCGGGAAGCTTGGTGGTCGGCCTGCGGGCCGGGCGGTGGCTCGACAGCGCAATGGCCGGCCCCGAAAATGACTCGATGATCATGTGGTGGCAGGTCCTGTTGCTGGTAGGGGCGGGGGGTGCGCTGGGCGGACTGACGCGCTTCTGGCTCGTGCAGTGGATCGACAACCGTACCGGCGGGGGGCGGTTTCCCTGGGGGACGCTGGCGGTGAACGTCTCCGGCGCGCTGATGATCGGCCTGGCGCTGGGCCGGGTGTCCGGGCCGGCGCTGACCTCCTGGCTCTGGCTGCTGCTGGTGGTGGGCGTGCTCGGCAGTTTCACCACGGTCTCGTCGTTCAGCCTGCAGGTGGTGGGCGTGGCGGAGCGTGACGGCCTGCGCCCGGCGGTGCTCTACATCCTGCTGACGCTGGCCGGCGGGCTGACGCTGGTTTCCCTGGGCTATGGTCTGGCTCGCGCGGCCGGCGGGGCGGCATGACGGGGTATGACGTCCGGCTGTCCGCGTTCGTCGCGCTGGGGGCCGCGCTGGGCAGCATGGCGCGTTACGGCCTGTCGTGGAGCGGGCTGCACCTGGTGGGCGCCGGGTTCCCCTGGGATACGCTCGCGGTCAACATCGCCGGGTCCTGGCTGATCGGGCTGTATGCGGTGATCAGTGCGCCGGAGGGCTGTCGCCCGGCCGACCCGGTGACCCGGCAGTTCGTGCTGGCCGGGTTCTGTGGCGGGTTCACCACCTTCTCGGTGTTCAGTCTGGAAAGCCTGTGGCTGATGCAGTCGGGCGATCCGGGTCGTGCCGCGCTGTACGTGGCCGTGTCGCTGGTGCTGTGGATCGCGGGGGTCTGGCTGGGCAGCCGCATGGGGCGGCACTGGAACGCGGCCGCGGAACGGCGGGAACGCTGAGCCCCGGTGGGTGAGGCCCGTCCGGCGGGCGACCCCGTTCCGGGACTCGCGGCGTGGTCCGGTCAAGGGGCAGGCGGAACAGGCGGGGGCTCGACGCCGGTCCGGGTCGGGCCTCCGTGTTCGATCCAGCCGTGGAGCATGCGCGGGGTGGTGGTGCCGGCCGCGCAGCGCCCGGCATGGTCGATCGCGATGGCCCCGCCGTAGCCGCCGATCCGTTCGTGCAGATGCTGCAGGCTTGTGGTCAGGGCCTCGCGGGCGTCCAGACCGAGATGGCGGATGCGGTCGGCCAGGTCTTTGGCGAAGACGCTGCGCAGGAAATCCTCGCCGTGCCCGGTGGCGGAGATGGCGGCGGTGGCATCGTCCGCGTACACGCCCGCGCCGGGGATGGGCGAGTCGCCGACCCGGCCCGGGCGCTGGCCGGTCATCCCGCCGGTGGAGGTGGCCGCGGCCAGATGGCCGTAGCGATCGCGCGCAACCGCGCCGATGGTCCCGGGCGCGGGTTCGTCATGATCCAGCGTGACCCGGCCCCGGCGCAGGGCGCGCTCCAGCTGTTCCCGCCGCTGCGGGGTGATCAGGGACTCCTCGTCCACCTGCGCCATCCCCATCTCGCGGGCGAAGGCGGCGGCACCGTCCGCGACCAGCAGTACGTGTTCCCCGTCTTCGAGGATCGCACGCGCCAGGCGGACCGGGTTGGCGATGCCGCGAACCGCCGCGACGGCCCCCGCAGCGAGAGCCGCGCCATCCATGATCGCGGCGTCCAGCTCCACGGACCCCTCGCGGGTCAGGGCGGCGCCGGTGGCGGCGTTGAACAGGGCATCGTCCTCGAGCCGCGCTGCGCAGTACTCAACGGTATCCAGGGCGCGTTCACCCCGCGCCAGACGCTCGCGGCCGGCCTCCAGAATCCCCTGCAGCGCGGCGTGATACGCCTCGGCGGCCGCTGCGTCCTGCGCCTCGCGCAGCTCCCCGGCGCCGCCGTGGATCATTAGCGAGAAGGCCCCGGATGTCATCGTTCCTCCTCGGCCTGGCCGTGGTGACTAACGGATGGATAACGCCTGGCTGACCGGAAGTATGGCATTGGTCCGAGGTCTGTGGCGGAATGCCAAAAATTCCGACTGGATCACAAGATCTGTTCGTCTGCCAATCACGGACGGGGCGTGTCCCGGACAGTGAAGAAAGGATCGAATCAATGCACGCTGCCGCATTCTTCGCCGGGACTGAGCGGGTGTCCTCTCTGAGCAGAGCCCTGCTCCTGTTGCTGCTGGGTATCAGTCTGTGCGTACCGGTTCACGCTCAGGTGGAGCCGGATGCAGGCACCCTGCTGCGCGACCGCCCGGAGGTGCCGCGGGAGCCGGAGCGCATGCCCGAGCGCGAGGCGTTACCGGAGCCGATGGAGGAGACCGATGTTCGCATCGAGCTCGAGCGGGTGGTCTTCGAGGGTTACGAGTCGCTGGCCGAGGAACCGGAGCTGCAGGCGCTGGTGGCCGATCGGCTGGGCGAGGAGCTGGGTTTCAACGGCCTGCAGCAGCTGGCCGAGCGGGTGACCCGCCATCTGCGCGAGCAGGGGTACATCCTTTCCTTTGCCTACCTGCCGGAGCAGGACGTGAGCGACGGCGAGGTCGTGATCCGTATCCGCACCGGGGCGCTGGAGGATGCCGGTTCCTGGGAACACATCCTCGAGGACAAGGATGTGCGTCTGAGCGACGAGCGGGTGGTCGGCATGCTCAATCACCAGCTCAGTCCGGAACAGGAGGCGCTGGTGCAGGCCGCGCAGCTGGAGCGGACGATGCTGCTGTTCAACGACCTCGCCGGCATTCGCGCCAGCTCCAGTCTGCGGGCCGGGCGGGAGCCGGGCACCACGCGGATGGACATCGACTTCCGCGAGGAGGACCGCTACACCGGCACCCTGTGGGCGGACAACTACGGCAACCGCTACACCGGCGAGGAGCGGCTCAACGCCCGTGGCGCGATCCACAACCTCAGCGGACGCGGGGACCGGCTCACCGGCATGGTCAGCGCTGCCCGCTGGATGACCAACCTGGATGTCCAGTACACCACCCCGCTGGGCTACAGCGGCCTGAGCGGGCACCTGGAGCTGGGGTATCTCGACTACGAGCTCGGCCGCGAGCTCTCCGATCTCGACTACGAGGGCGATGCATTGACTGCGGGGGCGGGGCTGTCCTACCCCCTGATCCGCTCCCGCCTGCGCAACCTGTCGCTGGAAGGCAGTTACCAGTATCGCGAACTGGACGACGAGCAGGCCGGCGACAACGTCCGCGACCGGGTCTACCACACCGGCACCGTTGCCCTGGACGGGGACTGGCTGGACGAAGTGGGGGGTGGCGGCCTCGTGAACTATCGCGTGGCGGCCACCGTGGGCGATCTGGACCGGTCCGGCAACGCCTTCGACCGTGAACTCGACCGCCAGACGGCGAGAACCCACGGCAGCTTCCGCAAGCTCAACCTGGAGGCCCTGCGGCTGCAGCGGATCACGGATGATTTCAGCCTGCTGGTGCGCGCCTCCGGGCAGTACAGCTTCGACAACCTGGATTCCGCCGAGCAGTTCAGCGCGGGCGGGCCCCACGGCGTGCGCGCCTATCCGGCTGGCGAGATCAGCGGCGACCACGGCTGGCAGGCCACCGTGGAGGGCCGTTACGACGCGGCCACCCTCGACGGCATCGACAGCCGTCTGCAGCTCACCGCCTTCTACGATGCCGGTGGCGTGACCCTGCGCCGCGACCGCTGGGACGGCTACAGCCCGGCGAACGCCAACGAGACCAACACCCCCGTGATCCAGGGGGCCGGTGTGGGCGCCAATCTGCATCGACCGGGCGTCTACAGCCTGCGCGCCAGCGTCGCCTTCAAGGTGAATGACGACGTGGACGACCGCAGCGTGACCGGCAAGGACTCCGACGGCCGCAGTCGGGACCCCCGCTTCTGGGTCCAGGCCATGGTCTGGTTCTGAACCGGAGCGACCCCGCAACCACGCTCGACCCTCGAAAACGCGTTACGAGAACCCTGGTGATCGCCATGAACGACCGCAAGAACCGCATCCGTCCCGCCTCCCTGAACCACACCTACCGCCTGGTGTGGAGCGAGAAGAGCCAGAGCTTTGTGGCCGTGGCCGAGATCACCCCCGGGCGGGGCAAGGCCGGGCGTACGGTTACCGGTGCCGTCGCCGGTCTGATGCTGCTGGCCTCCTCCGCCGCCTGGGCGGTGGACCCCGGGGCGCTTCCCGACGGTGAGAGCCTGACCCATGGCGATGCCACCTTCACCCGTGACGGCGACGAACTGATCATCGAGCAGGGCAGCGAGCGGATCATCACCGAGTGGGAGCGCTTCAATATTGGCGAGGATGCCGGGGTGCGCTTCGATCAGCCCGGCAGTGACAGCGCCGCGCTCAACCGCATTCTCGACGAAAACCCCAGCCAGATCCTGGGCCGGCTCGAGGCCAACGGCCAGATCTTTCTGACCAACCCGGCGGGTATTACCTTCGGCGAGGGTGCGCAGGTGAACGTGGGCAGCCTGGTCGCCTCCACCCTGGAGATCAGCGACGAGGATTTTCTCGACGGGCGGCTGAACTTCGAAAACCGCGGGAGCAGTGATGGCCGGATCAAGAACCGGGGCGAGATCGAGGCGGCCGGCGGCGTGGTGGCGCTGATTGCCAACGAGGTGAGCAACCAGGGCGAGATCCGCAACGACGGCGGCGACGTGGCGCTGGCCGCCGGGGACGAGGTCACCCTCGACTTCGACGGGGACGGCCTGACCACCGTGACCGTCGAACGCGGCGTTCTGGATGCCCTGGTCGAGAACGGCGAACTGATCCGGGCCGACGGCGGGCAGGTGGTCATGACCACCCAGGCGAAAAACGCCATCTACCGCAACCTGGTCAACAACGAAGGCACCGTCCGGGCGCGCACCCTCGAGGAGGGTGAAGACGGGCGGATCATGCTCAGTGGCGGCATGGAGGAAGGCGAGGTCCGCGCCGGAGGCACCCTGGACGCCAGTGCTCCGGACGGTGGTGACGGCGGCCGCATCGAGACCTCGGCCGCGCAGGTGGACATCGACCCCGATATCGAAGTCACCACCCACGCCGAACAGGGGCAGACCGGCGAATGGGTGATCGATCCCACCGATGTGTACATCGTCGAAGGCGACGAGGACGGCGACCAGCTGGACGACGACGAACTGGCGGAGGGCGTGACCACCGTCCACAACAACACCCTGGAGAGCGCGCTGGAGACCACCAGCGTCACCATCGAGACCCCGGAAGAAGGGGGCGAGGGGGCCGGGGATATCTTCGTCAACGCCGACGTGGCGTGGAGTGAAAACACCCTTACTCTCTCCGCCTACCGCGACATCGAGATCAACCGCCACCTGGATGCCAGCGCTGGCGGTCATCTGACCCTGGAATACGCGCAGGGAGACGCCGAGGGAGACTACCGCGTGAACATGGCGGGGGGCTATGTCGATACCACCGACGAGGGACGCGACTACGCGGGCCGGATCTCCCTGGACGGGGCGTCCACCTTCCGTACCCGGTACGCCGATGATGCCGAGATCGAACACAACGTCATCACCGACGCCAGCGAACTGGACGCGGTGCGCGATGAACTGGACGCCGACCATGTGCTGGGCGGAGACGTCGATCTGGACGGCTTTTCGGAAAACGCAGGCTGGGAGCCCGTGGGCGACGATGACAGCCCTTTCACGGGCGGTTTTGACGGCCTGGGCAACTCGATCGGCAACCTGACCATCGACCGCCCGGACGAGGATGAAGTGGGGCTGTTCGGTCATGCCGAGAACGCCTCCTTCCGGCACGTTAATCTTGAGGGGGTTGACTTGACCGGAGCAGATTATGTAGGAGCCCTGGTGGGATTGTGGCGAAACACCGGCGACGTTGACCTGGAAGGCATTCGGGTGACGGGGAACATCACCAGTAGCGACCAGGGAAGTTATGTCGGAGCCGTGTTCGGTAGCGCGAGGATCGAAGATGCAACTCTAACCATTGATCGAGTCCGGATCGTCGATACAGCCGTAGAGAATGCTCAGGAAGAGGACAATTTCCGCGCGGGGTCTTACACCGGGGGTATGGGTGGCAAGCTGGAAGCCGATGGCAGCGAAGCCCGGCTTTTGATGAGCAATGTGCTTGTATCGGGCGATGTGACCGGTGCCAACGGCGACGCCGGTGGCGTGACGGGACGCTTGAATATAAATGGCGGCGCGGAGGCCGAATTTGAGGATCTGAATACATCCGTCACTTTGGAGAGTCGCACCCTCGCAGGTGGTCTTTTTGGCTGGTATGCCGCTCGCTCAGGCTCTCAGTTGGCGATCAGCGGGGTCCATGCTTCGGGAGACATTACCGTCGAAGATGACCAGGGTGGTGGACTGGTGGGAACCCTGCAACTTCCGGATGACGGCGAATTCACGCTGGAGCAAGCCTATTTTTCAGGCTCGGTCTCCGGTGGCGATGACTTGGGTGGCCTCGTCGGGGTTTGGCATGAGGGCGAGTCCCCTGACCACGTGATGCGCGATGTCTACGTGATCGGCGATATCTCGGGGGATGAACGCGTCGGCGGGTTGATCGGCGCAACGTCGCCTTACTCAGCAATTCCCTATCGCCTGGATGTTCAAAATGCGTATGCCACCGGTACGGTGAAGGGCAGTAGCCACGTAGGCGGGCTGGTGGGCCAGCTCACTGATAGGGATACGGCGAGCATTCAACTGACTAACGCCTTTGCCGCTAACACCGTTACGGGTGATTCTTATGCTGGCGGCCTCGTTGGGAAAGTGGAAGAAGGCGTCGAGTTCCACACCACTCATGCCTTCTACGACTACGAGACCAACACCGACGACGCCATGTTGGATGCGGATGTCTACGGCGCAAGCCGCGTCGAGATCCGGGGTGCCCTGGAAGGAGAAGGCGGCTGGACGGTCGAGGACGAAGCCAATGCCACGGATATCGAAGGTTACGGGCTGGGGCTGCTGCCGTACCTGTCGGACGTCACCATTCCGGAAGACGTGAACGAGTTGCCCATGGCGACCCTGTTCGAGGGTGGCTGGGGTGATGCCGAAGGGGACGGCGCCTATACCGTCGCGCGGGCGGATCAACTGCAGAACATCAACCAGGTTGCGGACCGGACATTCGACTTCGAGCTGGTCGATGACGTGGATCTCCCGGCGGAAGGCGACTGGACGCCAATAGGCGACGAAAACGCCCCCTTCAACGGCCAGCTCGATGGACAGGGATACGCCGTTCGCCACCTCACGCTGGATGATGCCTCGCGCAATGCCGCCGGCCTGTTCGGGGCGGTTGCCGACGCGCGCCTGATGAATCTGCGCGTGGAGGGGGCGGCCATCGAGGCCGGCGACCGGGTCGGTGCCCTGGCGGGGGTGGCCGAGGGCGATACCCGCATCGAGGATGTCTTTGCTTCCGGCAGCGTGGCCGGCGGGGACGACGTGGGCGGCCTTGTGGGTGTGGCCCGGGGCTCCACCGATCTCGAGCGCGTGCACGCCACCACGGAAGTGACGGGCGATGGGAACACCGGCGGCCTCCTGGGACGGGCCGCCGACGAGGTCTCGATCCGGGATGCCTATGCCTCGAACACCGTGAACGGTGGCACGCATACCGGCGGTGTGGCGGGTGCCACTGGCGGAGACGTTGTCGTGGATAACGTGTTCTATGACGCCGAGACCAATGCCGGTGAAATGGCTGACGACCATCGGGGTGTCAGCCGGCAGGCTATCCGCCGGGCCCTGGAAGACGTGGGTGGCTGGGAGGGTCAGGACTACGACGGCGATGGCGCCGAATGGGAGGGGTATCGTGCGGGCCCGCTGCCATCGTTGAGTGCTGTCGATGATGATGACTATGCCATGTCACTGCCGATGGCCACACTGTTTGGCGGAGGCTTTGGCGGCACCGAACATGGCGACCAGACGGCGTACGAGATCGCCCGCACGGATCATCTGCGCAACATCCATGAAGTGGTCGGTGACGGGTATGCGTTCGAATTGGTGAATGACCTGGATCTCGCCGATGAGGCCAACTGGGATCCGATCGGTGACTCCGACGCGCCGTTTGTGGGCCAGTTTGACGGCCAGGGGTATGCGATCCGGAACCTGACCATCGACCGGCCTGACCCGGATGACCTGGATGCCGGTGGCCTGTTCGGGGTGGCCCTCAACGCCATCCTGCGAGATCTCGTGCTGGAAGACGTTGATGTCGTTGGAGGGGGGCGTGTGGGCGCGCTGGTGGGACGCGCTGTCGCCAGGGACGGAGGCACGATGACGATCTCCGACGTGGACGTCTCAGGAGAAGTGAGAGGCGAGGAGATGGTCGGCGGGCTCGCTGGTGAAACCCGCGCGATCAAGGGTGATACCGAAGGCGCCAGCGTTGAGCTCGCGAACCTGGAAGCGGATGTGGACGTCGCCGGTAGTGATAGCCGCGTTGGTGGACTGGTCGGGGCCGCGAGCGCGGCGGGAGGTGCGGAGCTGGAGGTCCGCACAGCCAGTGCCCGTGGCCAGGTTACAGCCGATAGCTGGGGTGCCGGCGGTCTTGTCGGCTCGCTGGAGGCCGATGAGAGCGGCATCCTCCGTGTCATTGAGGTGGAGGCTTTCGGGCAGGTGAGTGCCCCCGCTCTTTCCGGCGGTCTGGTGGGCTTCTCGGAGGCGAGCAACGGAGGGTCTCTGTCGATAACCCACGTGGTCGCCGAAGGCGATGTGTCCGGCCAAAGCGATATCGGTGGCCTGGTGGGCTATGGATCGGCCGATGGTGATGCGAATCTCAAAATCGAGCATGCCTCGGCCCTGGGTGAGGTCACCGGGGACGACTGGATCGGTGGTCTGGCGGGCTACATCGGTGGCGGGGACATCGAGCATGGCGACGCACAGGGCGATGTGATTCTTGATTCCGGCGACGCCATGGAATCGAACGGCGGGCTCGTCGGTTGGGTGGAAGACTCCACGATCCGGTGGTCGCATGCCACAGGCGCGGTGTCCTCGGAGATCGTTTCCGGGGGCGAAACGGTGGCCACGGGGGGCCTGGTGGGCCAGGCAAACAATACGCTCGTCGAACATTCCTATGCGAACGGCCCGGTTACCGCGGGGGCCTCGGCCATCGCCGGTGGGCTGATCGGAACGGCCACGGACACCACCCTCACGGAAGTCTACGCCACTGGCTCGGTGGAAGCGGGGGACGATGCCATTGCCGGCGGTCTGCTGGGTGTCATGGAAGATTCCGGCATCGATCGGGCCTACGCCACCGGTGCCGTAACGGTGGGTGATGGCACGGACGCGCATGCTGGAGGTTTCGTGGGTCGTCTCGCCGGGGGGGGCGCTGTGAGTGAAGCCTACTCCGCCGGGCGTGTGGAGGCTGGCGAGGAGGCCGGTATCGGCGGTTTCGCCGGCGATGAGGCCGGCGACGGCAATGATGTCGAGCACAGCTACTGGGACACCGACGCCTCCGGGGTGACCGAGGACGAGGACGGCAGTGGCATCGCCACCGGCCGCAGCACCGAAGCGTTGCAGGACCGGGATACCTTTACCGAGTGGTCGCTCAGCTCCGAGGCCGGCGACGACACCGCCTGGCGGCTGTACGACGGCGCGGCCCGACCGCTGCTGCGGGCCTTCTTCAAGGACGAGGCGGTCATCGAATTCACCCCCGAGGAAGGCCAAGGCCGGGAGTACGACGGCAGTGTCGTGGTGGAACTGGGGGATGAGACCCCGTGGAGCGTGGCCGAGGGCGTGGACGAGGGCCTGATCTCGGTCGAAGCGCTGGAGTTGATCCTCGCGGGTGCCGATGCAGGTGAGCAGGATGTGCAGCGCATCGTGGGCGTCGCCTCCTCGCAGCAGGGCTACGACCTGGATATCCAGGGGCCGGGACAGTATCGGGTTGATCCTCGGAGCGTGACCCTGAGCGGCGATTTTTCCGTCGAGGACAGGGAGTACGATGGTACGACCGAAGCGGTGCTGGCCGAGACGGGAGGTCTGGCCCTCGAGAACCTGGTGGACGGGGAAGACCTGGAGCTGACGGCATTGGCGGCGGCGTTTGCCGACGCCGATGCCGGCGAGACCATCACGGTGAGCCTCATCGAGGCCGAGCTGGCCGACGGAGATGAAGGGCTGGCCAGCAATTACACCCTGTTGACTACGGACTGGCCGACCACCACCGCGACCATTGATCCGCGTACCTTGACGCTGGGTGGTGAGTTCAGTGCGGAGGACAAGGTCTACGACGGCACGGACGTTGCCACCATCGACACCACGGAGCTCAGCCTCAACAACCTGGTTGAGGACGAAGCGCTGAATCTGGAGGGTCTGGCGGCGGCTTTCGAGCAATCGGATGTGGGTGAGAATCTGGCTGTCAGTCTCACCGGCGAGGGGCTCGCGGACGGAGAGGGCGGCAGCGCTGACAACTACACCCTGAG
>NZ_QKMA01000005.1:117500-166311 GCF_003208255.1 Thioalkalivibrio sp. ALE21 | reverse complement strand
TGTCCAAGGAAAAGTTCGAACGCAAGAAGCCGCACGTGAATGTGGGGACGATTGGTCATGTGGACCACGGGAAGACGACGCTGACGGCGGCGTTGACGGTGGTTCAGGCGAAGAAGTACGGCAGCGATGCGCGTGCCTTTGACCAGATTGACAACGCGCCGGAAGAGAAGCAGCGCGGGATCACGATTGCGACGGCGCACGTGGAGTACGAGTCGGACACGCGCCACTATGCGCACGTGGACTGCCCGGGGCACGCGGACTATGTGAAGAACATGATCACCGGTGCTGCGCAGATGGACGGTGCGATCCTGGTGGTTTCGGCGGCGGACGGCCCGATGCCGCAGACGCGGGAGCACATCCTGCTGTCGCGCCAGGTGGGTGTGCCGCACATCGTGGTGTTCCTGAACAAGGCGGACATGGTGGACGATCCGGAGCTCCTGGAGCTGGTGGAGATGGAAGTCCGCGATCTGCTGTCGAGCTATGATTTCCCGGGTGACGACACCCCGGTGGTCACCGGTTCGGCGCTGAAGGCGCTGGAAGGCGACGAAAGCGAGATGGGCGCCCAGGCGATCCATAAGCTGGTTGACGAGATGGACCGCTTCATCCCCGAGCCGGAGCGCGCGGTGGACGGTGCGTTCCTGATGCCGGTGGAAGACGTGTTCTCGATTTCCGGTCGCGGCACCGTGGTCACCGGTCGCGTCGAGCGCGGCGTGGTCAAGGTGGGCGAGGAAGTGGAGATCGTGGGTCTGCACGACACGCAGAAGACCACGGTGACCGGCGTGGAGATGTTCCGCAAGCTGCTGGACCAGGGCGAGGCCGGCGACAACGTGGGCGTGCTGCTGCGCGGCACCAAGCGTGACGACGTGCAGCGCGGCCAGGTGCTGTGCAAGCCGGGCTCGATTACTCCGCACACCCAGTTCGAGGCGGAAGTGTACATCCTGAACAAGGAAGAGGGCGGTCGTCACACGCCGTTCTTCAACGGGTATCGTCCGCAGTTCTATTTCCGGACGACGGACGTGACGGGTTCGGTCGAGCTGCCGGAAGGCACCGAGATGGTGATGCCGGGCGACAACGTGAAGATGACGGTGTCGCTGATCAGCCCGATCGCCATGGAAGACGGTCTGCGTTTCGCGATTCGCGAAGGCGGCCGCACCGTGGGCGCCGGCGTCGTCTCCAAGATTATCGAGTAAAGATCCATGGCTAATCAGCGTATTCGAATTCGGCTCAAGGCCTTTGACCACCGTCTCATTGACCGGTCAGCGGCCGAAATCGTGGAAACAGCGAAGCGGACCGGGGCCCGGGTCAAGGGCCCCATTCCGCTGCCGACCAAGCGGGAGTCGTACACCGTGCTGACCTCCCCGCATGTCAACAAGGACGCGCGGGATCAGTACGAGCTGCGTACCCACAAGCGCCTGATGGACATCATGGATCCCACGGACAAGACAGTGGACGCGTTGATGAAGCTGGACCTGGCCGCAGGGGTCAATGTTCAGATTCGACTTAACTAAGCGGAAACTTTCTGTCATAATATTGGGCTTTCCGTGGCCCGGCGTTCGGCGCCGGGCCACGACTTTGGGGCGCAGGGCCGCGCCAGCGATTACGAAGGGGTTGGAAAATGGCTCTTGGACTCATTGGTCGCAAGCTTGGAATGACGCGCGTGTTCACCGAAGAGGGCGCGTCGGTGCCGGTCACGGTGCTCGAGGTGGACAATAATCGCGTGGTCCAGGTGAAGCGTGCCGACAGCGATGGCTACGACGCGGTGCAGGTCACGGCCGGCTCGCGCAAGCCGCAGCGGGTGAACCGCGCGGCGAGCGGGCACTTCGCCAGGGCCGAAGTCGAACCCGGGCGAGGGCTCTGGGAATTCCGCCTCGATGGTGAGGAGGCCGAGGGCCTGAGCCCGGGCGACGCGATGACCGTCGAACGGTTCGAAGAGGGCCAGATGGTCGACGTGACCGCGCAGAGCAAGGGCAAGGGTTTCCAGGGGACGGTCAAGCGGCACAACTTCCGTACTCAGGACGCCACCCACGGTAACTCGCTGGCCCATCGGGCGCCGGGATCAATCGGGCAGAACCAGAGCCCGGGTCGCGTGTTCAAGGGCAAGAAGATGGCGGGCCAGATGGGCGCCGAGCGAAAGACCATTCAGAATCTCAGTGTGGTCCGGGTCGATGCGGATCGCGGACTGCTGTTGGTCAAGGGTGCCGTTCCCGGTCCGTCCAGCGCGGACGTGATGATCCGGCCGGCAGTCAAGGCGAAGGGTTGATAACGATGCAGATGACAACAGCCGATACCGGGGCCAGTGTGGAGCTGTCGCCCGCCTGCTTCGAACGCGAGTTCAATGACTCGCTGGTCCACCAGGCCGTGGTGGCGCAATTGGCGGCCGCCCGTCGTGGGACCCGCGCGCAAAAGACTCGTTCGCAGGTCTCCGGAGGCGGTATCAAGCCGTTTCGGCAGAAGGGTACGGGGCGAGCGCGCGCCGGTACGATCCGTAGTCCGCTGTGGATCGGTGGCGGCAAGGTGTTTGCGGCTCGCACGCGGGATTTCTCGCAGAAGCTGAACCGGAAGATGTATCGCGCCGCGCTGGCGTCGATCCTTTCCGAGCTGGTGCGGCAAGAACGGCTGAAGATCGTTTCCAGCTTCAGCGTGGATAGCGGCAAGACGCGTGATGGCGTCGCCGCGCTGCGCCAGCTCGGGATGGAGTCCGGTCTCGTCGTTCTCGATGCCGAGGATGAGCGGACCGACCGGGCATTGAGGAACGTGCCGCGCGTGGATGTGGCGACACTGGGCGAGATCGGTCCGGCCAATCTCGTCGGAGCCGAAACCGTGGTGATGACCGAAGCGAGCGTGCGCCGGATCGAGGAGTGGTTGGCATGAATGGCCGTCTGATGCAGGTAATCCAGGGCCCGGTGGTGTCGGAAAAAGCGACGATGGCCGGGGAGGTCGGGCAATACGTGTTCAAGGTGCTGCCCGATGCAAGCAAGGCCGAGGTGAAGGCTGCCGTCGAGCAGCTCTTCGAGGTGCGCGTGGAAGGCGTGCGCACGCTGCGGCAGCAGGGCAAGACCAAGCGGTTCGGTCGCCAGTTCGGGCGGCGGAATCACTGGAAAAAGGCCTATGTGTCGCTGGCCCCGGGCGAAAGCATTGACATGGGTGAAGGGGAGCAGCTCTGATCATGGCTATTATCAAGACCAACCCCACGTCGGCCGGTCGCCGGCACACGGTGCAGATTCGCGGAGACGGTCTGCATCGAGGCGAACCATATCCGGGCCTCGTCGAGAAGAAGCAGCGGACCGGCGGGCGCAACAACACCGGCCGCATCACTTCGCGGCATATCGGCGGTGGGCACAAGCAGCGCTACCGTACGGTCGACTTCAAGCGGACGAAGGATAATATTCCGGCTCGCGTCGAGCGGCTGGAATACGATCCGAACCGCAGTGCTCATCTGGCGCTTCTGCTGTATCGCGATGGCGAACGTCGGTATATCATTGCGCCGCGCGGGCTGAAAGTCGGGGACACCGTTTCGAGCGGCTCGCAGGCGCCGATCCGGCCCGGCAATGCCATGGCGCTGCGGTCCATCCCGGTGGGCACCACGGTGCACGGCATCGAGCTGAAGCCTGGCAAGGGCGCGCAGCTAGTGCGCTCGGCCGGTGGCAGCGCGCAGGTGGTGGCTCGTGAAGGGCAGCTGGCAACGGTCCGGCTCGCGTCCGGAGAGATGCGCCGCATTCAGTCCGAGTGCCGTGCCGTGGTCGGCGAAGTCGGACACTCCGAGCATTCCCTGCGCAAGTTTGGCAAGGCCGGCGCACGCCGCTGGCAGGGCAAGCGCCCGACGGTCCGCGGTACGGCGATGAACCCGGTCGACCATCCGCATGGGGGCGGTGAAGGCCGCAACTTCGGTCGCCATCCGGTGACCCCGTGGGGGCGCCCGACCAAGGGATTCAAGACCCGTAACAACAAACGTACCGACCGCATGATTGTGCGTCGGCGCAAGAAGTAACGGAGCACGAGCATGCCGCGTTCACTGAAGAAAGGCCCGTTCGTTGACCATCACCTGCGCCAGAAGGTGGAAGTGGCGGCGGAAAAGAACGACCGTCGTCCGATCAAGACCTGGTCCCGGCGTTCGATGATCATTCCGCAGATGGTGGGTCTCACCATCGCGGTGCATAACGGGCGGCAGCATGTCCCGGTGCTCATCAACGAGAACATGGTTGGCCACAAGTTGGGCGAATTCGCCGCGACCCGGACCTTCAAGGGTCACATCGCCAACAAGAAATCGCGCTGAGGACGGTTTGATGGAAACGATCGCAAAACTCCGGTTCGCGCGGATGTCGCCGCAAAAAGCGCGGCTGATTGCTGACCAGGTTCGCGGCATGCCGGTAGAAAAGGCGCTGAACGAACTTGCGTTCAGCCGCAAGAAACCGGCGGCCATCGTCAAGAAGGTGCTGGAATCGGCCATCGCGAACGCTGAAAACAACGACGGCGCCGACATCGACGAACTACGCGTGTCGCGGATCCAGGTCGACGAAGGCCCGGTGCTGAAGCGCATGCAGGCCCGGGCCAAGGGCCGCGGCAATCGTATTCTTAAGCGCACGAGCCACGTGATCGTGGGTGTCAGCGAGAAGGGGGCGAAGTAAGCATGGGTAACAAGGTACATCCGACCGGCATTCGCCTCGGCATCTCGCGCCCGTGGTCCGCCACCTGGTATGCGGACGGCGAGGACTTCGGCGCTACGCTGAACAACGACATCCAGCTGCGGGAATTCCTCCTGAAACGGCTGAGCCACGCGTCCGTGAGCCGCGTGATCATCGAGCGCCCCGCTAAGGCAGCGCACATCACGATTCAGACCGCACGTCCGGGTATCGTGATTGGCAAGAAGGGCGAGGACATCGAGAAGCTGCGCCGGGAAGTGGCGCGCGAGACGGGTCTGGACCAGGGTTCGGTCAAGATCAATATCGAGGAGGTCCGCAAGCCCGAAATCGAGGCCCAGCTGGTGGCCGAAGGCATCGCCCAGCAGCTGGAGCGCCGCATCATGTTCCGTCGGGCGATGAAGCGGGCGGTTGGGAACGCGGTGCGCCTGGGCGCCGAAGGCATCAAGGTGCATGTTTCGGGTCGCCTGAATGGCGCCGAAATCGCCCGGTCCGAGTGGTATCGGGAGGGTCGTGTTCCGCTGCATACGCTTCGTGCGGATATTGACTACGGATTCGCAGAGGCGCGAACGACTTACGGAATCATCGGCGTGAAGGTCTGGATCTTCAAGGGTGAGGTCTTCAGCCTGGAGCCCACCGAAGGCCGCCGCGCCGCGGCCAACGCGAGCTAGGACATAAGCCATGTTGCAGCCAAAAAGAACCAAGTTCAGGAAGCAGTTCAAGGGGCGCAACCGCGGTATGGCGTCCGTGGGGGCCAAGGTGAGCTTCGGCGAGTACGGGCTCCAGGCGGTCGAGCGCGGTCGCGTGAACGCCCGGCAGATCGAAGCCGCACGGCGGGCGATGGTCCGTCACATCAAGCGCGGCGGAAAGATCTGGATTCGGGTGTTCCCCGATGTGCCCGTCACCAGTAAGCCTCTCGAAGTCCGCATGGGCAAGGGCAAGGGCGGTGTCGAGTACTGGGTATGCAAGGTCCAGCCGGGCCGCATGCTTTACGAAATGGAAGGGGTCAACGAGGACGTCGCGCGCGAGGCGTTTCGGCTCGCCGCTGCGAAGCTCCCCGTGAAGACCGTGTTTACGCGTCGGCAGGTGATGTGATGAAAACGTCCGAACTCAGGAACAAGTCCGATCAGGAACTCGGGGGCGAACTCGAGGCCCTGTACAAGGAACAGTTCGGTCTGCGCATGCAGCAGGCCGTCGGGCAGCTTTCGCGTCCCGACCGCATGAAAACCGTGCGGCGCGACATCGCCCGGATCAAGACGCTGATGAACGAACGCAGAACGGCGGGTTAACGAAGATGAACCAGGAAACGACGAAAACCCAGCGCTCCGTTGTGGGTCGCGTGGTCAGCGACAAGATGGACAAGACCCGCACGGTCGTGGTTGAACGGCGCGTTCGGCACCCGCTGTATGGCAAGTTCATTCGCCGCTCGACGAAGCTCCGCGTCCATGACGAGGAAAACGTGTCGAAGGAAGGCGATCGCGTACGGGTTCGGGAGTGCCGGCCCATGTCGAAACAGAAGCGCTTTGCCCTGATCGAAGTGGTCGGGCGCGACGCGCTGTGAACCGGATCCCGGGAGAACATCCATGATTCAGATGCAGACCGTCCTTGAAGCCGCCGATAACTCCGGCGCGCGCCGCATGCAGTGCATCAAGGTCCTGGGCGGATCCCATCGGCGATACGCGCGGATCGGGGACGTCATCAAGGTGTCCGTCAAGGACGCCATTCCCCGGGGCAAGGTCAAGAAAGGCGACGTGTACAATGCCGTGGTCGTGCGTACCGCCTCCGGCGTCCGTCGCTCCGATGGATCGGTGATCCGGTTTGACCGTAACGCTGCGGTGCTGCTGAACAGCCAGTACCAGCCGGTCGGGACCCGCATCTTTGGCCCGGTGACCCGTGAACTGCGTGGAGAGAATTACATGAAGATCATTTCTCTCGCGCCGGAAGTGCTTTGAGGACGTCATGAAAAAGATTCGCAAGGGTGACGATGTCGTCGTGATCGCCGGTAAGGACAAGGGCCGGCGTGGCACGGTGATCAAGGTGCAGGACGACCAGGTCCTGGTGCAGAACATCAACATGGCGAAGAAACACCAGAAACCGAATCCGCAGCAGGGCGTCAGCGGCGGCATCATCGAGAAGGAGATGCCGATGCATATTTCGAACGTTATGCTGTACAACCCGGCAACCGCCAAGGGTGACCGGGTCGGAATTCGGACGCTGGAAGATGGCCGAAAGGTTCGGGTGTATCGCTCGAACGACGAGGTCGTGGACGCTTAACTGCAGGAATATCGGTTTATGGAACGCTTGAAAGAAGATTACGAGTCCAGGATCAAGCCGGCCCTGCAGGAGCAGTTCGGTTACGGCAACGTCATGGAGATCCCGCAGGTCACCAAGGTCACCCTGAACATGGGGCTTGGAGATGCGGTCGCTGACAAGAAGATCATCGAGCATGCGATGGGCGACATGACGGCGATCGCGGGGCAGAAGCCGGTCGTGACCCGGGCGCGCAAATCCATCGCCGGATTCAAGATTCGCGACGGATATCCGATCGGTTGCAAGGTGACGTTGCGGCGCCGCCAGATGTACGAGTTTCTGGATCGTCTGATCAATATCGCGCTGCCTCGTGTACGCGATTTCCGCGGCTTCAGTCCGAAGGCGTTTGACGGCCGCGGCAATTACACCCTCGGGGTGAAGGAACAGATCATCTTTCCGGAGATCGATTACGACCGCGTCGATCGCCTCCGGGGGATGGACATTACGATTACGACCAGCGCCAAGACGGACGCGGAAGCCCGGGCTCTCCTGGAGGCCTTCAACTTCCCCTTCCGGCAGTAAAGAGGTAAGAGGAATGGCCAAGGTATCGATGGTCCAGCGTGAGCGTAAGCGTGAGCGCCTGGCGAAGAAGCACGCCGAGAAACGGCAGGAACTCAAGGCGATTCTCGTCGACGAGAACCGGTCCGGCGAAGAGCGTCTGGAGGCGATGAACAAGCTGCAGAAGCTGCCGCGTGACTCCAGTCCCGTGCGGCAGAAGAATCGCTGTGCCGTGACCGGTCGGCCGAAGGGTTACTATCGCCGGTTTGGCCTGGGCCGAAACAAGCTTCGCGAGTACGCCATGAAGGGCGAGATTCCGGGGCTGCGCAAGGCGAGCTGGTAAGGAGAAACCGCCATGATGACCGATCCGATCGCCGACATGCTCACCCGGCTGCGCAATGCACAGCGCGCCGACAAGGAGCAGGTGTCGATCCCGTATAGCAAGAACAAGGAAGCGATTCTCCGTGTTTTCGCGGACGAGGGCTTCATCGCCGATTACCGTTCGGAAGGCGAAGGTGCT
The DNA here is from genome assembly GCF_003208255.1 of Thioalkalivibrio sp. ALE21. Taxonomy (NCBI): domain Bacteria; kingdom Pseudomonadati; phylum Pseudomonadota; class Gammaproteobacteria; order Chromatiales; family Ectothiorhodospiraceae; genus Thioalkalivibrio; species Thioalkalivibrio sp. ALE21. Next base: position 158,346 of record NZ_QKMA01000005.1, on the reverse strand, counting down.
CGCAAGGTGTTGATCGCCACCCTGAAATATTTTCAGGGCCAGCCGGTGATCGAGACCGTTCAGCGCATCTCACGGCCGGGGCTGCGGATTTACCGCGGCAAAAACGAGCTGCCCCGCATCAATGCCGGTCTGGGTGTGGCCGTGATCTCCACGCCGCGCGGCGTGATGAGCGATCGCGCCGCACGCGAGATCGGTCAGGGCGGCGAAGTGCTCTGCAAGATCTACTGAGGACGATTCGATGTCTCGCATTGCAAATCTGCCGCTGGAGCTGCCCAACGGGGTGTCTCTCGATCAGCAGGGCGACCGCATCACGGTCAAGGGGCCCAAGGGGGAGATCTCCCTCTCCGTCCCCGAGACCGTGCTGGTCTCCGTCGAGGACAATACCGTGAGCGTGCAGCCCAGCGAGAAGGCGAAGACCTACGCGATGGCCGGAACCATTCGGTCGTTGCTCGGCAATCATGTCCATGGCGTGAGCCAGGGCTTCGAAATCGTGCTGGAACTGGTCGGGGTTGGATACCGGGCACAGGTTCAGGGCAAGAACCTGAATCTGACGCTCGGGTTTTCTCATCCCATCGATTTCACGATTCCGGAGGGCGTGACCGTCGAGGCCCGTTCGCCCACCGAAATCGCCGTGCAGGGGCATGATCGTCAGAGCGTCGGCCAGGTGGCCGCCGATATCCGCGCGCTGCGTCCCCCGGAGCCCTACAAGGGCAAGGGCGTGAAGTACAAGGACGAGCGTATCCAGCGCAAAGAAGCCAAGAAGAAGTAGGTAGGCACCAGTGGACAAGAAACAGGCCAGAATCAAGCGGGCACGTCGGGCGCGGTACAAGATTCGCGAGCAGGGCGTTCACCGTCTCTGTATCCATCGCACGCCGCGGCACATGTATGCACAGCTCATCGCCCCCAACGGCGACAATGTGGTGGCCGCGGCCTCCACGGTCGAGAAGGACCTGCGCGAGGCAGGAACCTACACCGGGAATGCGGACGCGGCCGCGCGCGTGGGTCAGAAGATTGCCGAGCGTGCGCGCCAGGCGGGTATCCAGGAAGTCGCATTCGACCGTTCCGGATTCCGCTTCCATGGTCGGGTGAAAGCCCTGGCCGATGCTGCCCGCGAGGGCGGGCTCCAGTTCTAGCAGACGGACCCAGCGGAGATAACAATGGCACGTAATGATGTAAGTGAAGCCACCGATGGGCTCCAGGAAAAGCTGATCGGCGTCAACCGTGTAGCCAAGGTCGTCAAGGGCGGCCGGCAGTTCCGGTTCGCCGCCCTGACGGTAGTCGGCGATGGCGAAGGCCGCGTGGGCTTCGGGTATGGCAAGGCGCGCGAGGTTCCGCAGGCGATTCAGAAGGCGATGCAGCAGGCGCGCCTCGAAATGCGGGATGTGGCGTTGCAGGAGGGCACGTTGCACTACGCCGTGAACGGCCGCCACGGGGCGGCGAAGGTCTACATGCAGCCGGCGTCCGAAGGTACCGGAATCATCGCCGGCGGCGCGATGCGCGCGGTCCTGGAGGTCGCGGGCGTCAAGAACGTTCTGGCGAAATGTGTCGGATCCCGCAACCCCATCAATGTGGTGCAGGCGACGATCAACGGACTGGCCATGGTGAACTCGCCCGAACTGATCGCGGCGAAGCGCGGCAAGTCGGTCGAAGACGTGAAGAGCTGATCATGAGCAAACTCAAAGTGAAACTCGTGCGCAGTCCGGCGAATCGAATCCGCAGCCACAAGGCGACGGTTCGGGGTCTCGGTCTGCGCCGGATGCACAGCACCTCGGTGATCGAGGCGACGCCCGAGAATCTGGGGATGGTGCGCAAGGTGCGCTATCTCCTGGACGTAGAGGAAGTCTGAAATGCGACTGAATGAGATTGCGAGCCCGCAGGGCGCCCGGAAGGCCGGGAAACGGGTCGGTCGCGGCATCGGCTCCGGCCTGGGAAAGACCGGCGGACGTGGCCACAAGGGGCAGAAATCTCGCTCCGGCGGTTTCACCAAGACCGGCTTTGAGGGTGGCCAGATGCCGTTGCAGCGTCGGCTGCCCAAGGTCGGCTTCCGCTCGCGCCGGCAGGCCGAAACGGCCGAAGTGCGCCTGAACGAACTGAACCGCGTTGGCGGCGAGGTCAGTCTGGAGACGCTGAAGCAGGCGGGTGTCATCCCGGCCGAGGCGCGTGCAGCGAAGATCTTCGCCTCGGGCGAGGTGTCCGGTGCGGTCACCGTCCGTGGTGTCCGGGTCTCCAGGGGTGCGCGCGCGGCGATCGAGGCCGCGGGCGGCAGCGTCGAGGTCTGACAATGGCGCGCGGACCGGCAGCCCGAGCGGGTGGTGGAGGCGGACTGACCGGCTTCACCGAGTTGCGCAAACGCCTGCTGTTCGTGCTGGGCGCGCTGGTGGTCTATCGGATCGGGACGTTCATTCCGGTGCCGGGCATCAATCCGGTCGCGGTTCAGCAGTTCTTTGAACAGCAAAGCGGCACCATCCTGGACATGTTCAACATGTTCTCCGGCGGTGCGCTGGAGCGTCTGTCGGTCTTTGCGCTGGGAGTGATGCCGTATATCTCGGCGGCCATCATCATGCAGCTTCTGGCTGCGGTGGTGCCGTCTCTGCAGCAATTGAAAAAGGAAGGGGAAGCCGGCCGCCGGAAGATCACACAGTACACGCGGTATGGCACCGTGGTGCTGGCTCTGTTTCAGAGTATCGGGATCGGTATCGCGCTGAACGGGCAGACCATCCAGGGCATGCCGATGGCGTTGAATCCGGGTCCGATCTTCATCTTCACCGTGGTGGTGTCGCTGGTCACGGGAACGCTGTTCCTCATGTGGCTCGGTGAACAGATCACGGAACGGGGCATTGGTAACGGCATTTCGATCATCATCTTCGCCGGAATCGTGGCGGGTCTGCCGGGCGCGATTGGCGGAACGCTGGAACTGGCGCGGACAGGCGAGCTGGCTGCCGCCTTTGTGGTGATCCTGCTGATCCTGGCGCTGGCGGTTACGGCCTTCGTGGTCTTCGTGGAGCGCGGCCAGCGGCGAATTACGATCAACTACGCCAAACGGCAGGTGGGTCGCAAGATGGTCGGTGGGCAGTCGTCCCACCTTCCGTTGAAGCTGAACATGGCCGGGGTGATCCCACCGATCTTCGCGTCGAGCATCATCCTCTTCCCGTCGACACTGGGACAGTGGTTCGGGCAGGCCGAGGGGATGGACTGGCTGCGGGAGATCTCGACCACGCTGGCGCCCGGGCAACCGTTGTACGTGGGCTTTTATGCCGCCGCGATCATATTTTTCTGCTTCTTCTATACCGCGCTGGTATTCAATTCGCGGGATACGGCGGAGAACCTGAAAAAACAGGGTGCGTTCATTCCCGGGATCCGTCCCGGTGTGCAGACGGAGCGCTACATCGACGGTGTGATGACCCGGCTGACAGCAGTGGGTGCGGTGTACATCACCGCGGTGTGTCTGCTGCCCGAGTTCCTCATCCTGTACTGGAACGTGCCGTTCTACTTTGGCGGGACGTCGCTGCTGATCATCGTGATCGTGGTCATGGACTTCATGGCGCAGCTGCAGTCGCACCTGGTATCGCACCAGTATGAAGGCCTGATGAAGAAGGCGAATCTCAAGGGTTTCGGCGGGACCGGGATCCGCTAGCACAGGAGAAGTAAAATGAAGGTACGCGCATCCGTTAAGCCGATTTGCCGCAACTGCAAGGTGGTGCGTCGCAACGGGACCGTTCGTGTGATCTGTACGGAAGCCCGTCACAAGCAGCGCCAGGGCTGAGCTTGGCCGCTGACCGAAACGCTGATACTATAGTCGGCTTTGCCGAATCTTGATGGAGAAGTTGGATGGCTCGCGTCGCTGGAATCAATATTCCTGATCAGAAGCATACGGTGATCGCACTGACGTCGATCTATGGCATTGGTCCCACGCGTGCCCGGCATATCTGCGATTCCGCCGGGGTGCGTCCGGAGATGAAGGTGAGGGATCTCACCGATGCCGAGGTGGATGCGCTGCGGGCCGAGGTCGACAAGTTCCCGGTGGAAGGGGACCTGCGGCGCGAGATCAGCATGAACATCAAGCGACTGATGGATCTCGGTTGCTACCGGGGCGTACGCCATCGTCGCGGCCTTCCGCTGCGCGGGCAGCAGACGCAGACCAACGCGCGCACCCGCAAGGGCCCGCGGCGTCCGATTCGCAAGTAACACGACTGGGAATACAGGTTAATGGCACAAGCGCAGACCCGGACCAAGAAAAAGGTCCGCAAGAACATCACCGAGGGCGTCGCGCATGTCTACGCGACGTTCAACAACACGATCATCACCATCACCGATCGCCAGGGCAACGCCATCAGCTGGGCGACGTCCGGCGGGTCCGGCTTTCGCGGCTCGCGCAAGTCGACGCCCTTCGCCGCGCAGGTGGCGGCCGAGCGCGCCGGCAATGCAGCGGCGGAGCACGGGGTGAAGAACCTGGACGTCGAGGTCCGCGGCCCGGGGCCGGGGCGCGAGTCGGCGGTGCGTGCGCTGAATAACGCGGGTTTCAAGATCACGAACATCAGTGACGTGACACCAATCCCGCACAATGGTTGCCGGCCGCCCAAGAAGCGGCGCGTCTGAGGCTGGAGTCGAATTATGGGTCGTTATATTGGACCGAAATGCAAACTGAGTCGTCGCGAGGGTGCCGATCTCGGTCTGAAGAGCCGGGCGCGCGCACTCGAGACGAAGTGCAAGCTGGATCAGCCGCCGGGTCAGCATGGCGAACGCCGTACGCGGCTTTCGGACTATGCGGTACAGCTGCGCGAGAAGCAGAAGCTGCGCCGGACGTACGGTGTACAGGAAAAGCAGTTTCGTAATTATTACCACAAGGCTGCGCAACGGAAGGGTTCGACCGGCGAGAATCTCCTGAAGCTCCTCGAAGGCCGTCTGGATAACGTGGTCTATCGCATGGGCTTCGGCTCGACGCGCTCCGAAGCGCGCCAGCTCGTGGCGCATCGCGCGATTCTGGTCAATGGCCGGGTTGTGAACGTGGCGGCCTATCAGGTTCAGCCGGCGGATGTGGTGAGTGTTCGCGAGAAGGCCCGCAAGCAGGTTCGGATCCAGGATTCCATGACCCTGGCCGAACAAAGCGGTCTGCCCGAGTGGGTGGAGGTCGACAGCAGCAAGTTCGAGGGCACCTTCAAGGCGGTGCCGGATCGTGCGGATCTGCCGGCCGACATCAACGAGTCGCTCGTCGTCGAGCTTTATTCGAAGTAACCGCCAGCGGGCATTTCGCCGGGAGCATCAATGCAAGCCAACGAACTGGTCAACAAACAGCAGATCGAGGTCGAGTCCGAGGCGCGGAATCAGTCGCGCGTGGCGCTCGAGCCGCTGGAGCGGGGATTCGGGCACACGCTCGGCAATGCGCTGCGGCGGGTGCTGCTGTCTTCGATCCCGGGTGCGGCGATCGTCGAAGCCCGCATCGAGGGCGTGCTGCACGAGTACACGACCATTGAGGGTGTGCAGGAAGACGTCGTGGACATCCTGCTCAACCTGAAGGGCGTGGCGCTGCGCATGCATGCGCGGGATGAGTCGACGCTCACGCTGAAGAAAAAGGGTCCGTGTACGGTGACCGCTGCGGACATCCAGGTGGACCATGACGTCGAAGTGGTCAATCCGGAGCACGTGATCGCCACGATCAACAAGGACGTTGAACTGGACATGACGCTGACGGCGCGCACGGGGGAAGGCTACGAGCCGGTCACCGCCCGCCAGAGCGGCGGCGAGACGGACGAAACCGGGATTGGTCGTCTGCAGCTGGACGCGACGTTCAGCCCGATTCGTCGTGTGGCGTATCGGGTGGAAAGCGCCCGTCTGGCCCAACGTACGGACATGGATCGGCTGGTGCTGGAGCTGGAAACGAACGGAGCAATTGCTCCGGACGATGCCGTTCGGCAGGCTGCGACCATCCTGCAGGGGCAACTGGCGCCGTTCGTCGATCTGCAGGAAGAGGCCGCCGAAACCGCGACCGGTGGTGCCAGTGCCGTGGATCCGGTGCTGCTGCGTCCGGTGGACGAGCTTGAGCTTACCGTGCGCTCGGCGAACTGCCTGAAGGCCGAGAACCTGTACTACATCGGTGATCTGGTCCAGCGTACGGAAGTGGAGCTGCTGCGTGCCCCGAATCTCGGCAAGAAGTCGCTGACCGAGATCAAGGACACGCTTGCGACCCACGGGCTTTCCCTGGGTATGCGGCTGGAAAACTGGCCGCCGCCGGGTTTGCGGGACGAGAACGAGTAATCAGTGGGCGTCACACGCCAATAGCATTCAGAGGATAGTCCAATGCGTCATCGTCATTCCGGCCGGCAGCTCGGCCGCAACAGTTCGCACCGCAAGGCCACCATGAAGGCGCTGACGAATGCGCTCATTCGGCACGAGCTGATCAAGACCACACTGCCCAAGGCGAAGGAGCTTCGCCGGGTAGCCGAGCCGTTGATCACCCTGTCGAAGAATGACAGCGTGCATGCACGGCGCGAGGCGTTCTCCCGGCTGCGGGACAAGGAAACCGTAGGCAAGCTGTTTTCCCAGCTTGGTCCGCGTTACCAGGAACGCCCGGGTGGGTATCTTCGCATCCTCAAGTGCGGCTTCCGCGCGGGGGACAACGCGCCGATGGCCTACGTGGAGCTGGTGGACCGTCCGATGCCTGACGAGGAAGAGGCGGCCTGACGCCAGGTCGGTTGCCGCTGTGAGATGAGGCCGCCCTTCGGGGCGGCCTTTTTCGTTTGGGGATCGTGGTCTGGCCCGTGGGGTAACAGTGCGGGCGGGTCGAGTTTGCGCCGGGCGCGTCAGGCAGAGGCATTCTCGCTGGCGGGCCAGGGGGTGAGCATCGGGCCGAGGAAGTGGCCGGTATGGCTGGCGGGGGTGGCCGCGACGGTTTCGGGTGTTCCGGCGACGATCAGCTGCCCGCCCCCGCTGCCGCCCTCGGGGCCGATGTCGACCAGCCAGTCGGCCGTCTTGATGACGTCCAGGTTGTGTTCGATGACCACGATGGTGTTGCCGTGGTCGCGCAGACGATGCAGGACGCGAAGCAGCTGGGCGATATCCTCGAAGTGGAGACCCGTAGTCGGTTCGTCGAGGATGTAGAGGGTCTTGCCGGTGTCGCGTTTGGACAGTTCGCGGGCGAGCTTGATGCGCTGGGCTTCGCCGCCGGAGAGGGTGGTGGCGTTCTGCCCGAGCTGGATGTAGGAAAGCCCGACCTCCATCAGCATTTCGAGCTTGCGATGGATGACGGGTACCGGCTGGAAGAAGTCCAGCGCCTCTTCGACGGTCATCTCCAGTACTTCATGGATGTTCTTTCCCTTGTAACGAACCTCGAGGGTCTCGCGGTTGTAGCGCTGGCCGCGGCACACGTCGCAGGGCACGTAGACGTCCGGGAGGAAGTGCATCTCGACCTTGATGACGCCATCACCCTGGCAGGCCTCGCAGCGCCCGCCGCGCACGTTGAAGGAAAAGCGGCCGGGCTTGTAGCCGCGTGAGCGGGCCTCAGCGGTGGCGGCGAACAGCTCCCGGATGGGGGTGAACAGGCCGGTGTAGGTCGCGGGGTTGGATCTTGGCGTGCGGCCGATCGGGCTCTGGTCGATGTCGACCACCTTGTCGATCCGCTCGAGCCCTTCGATGCGGTCGTGGTCGGCGACCGGATGCCGCGCGTTGTGCAGGGTGTTGGCGGCGGCGGGATACAGGGTGGCGTTGACCAGGGTGGACTTGCCGGAGCCGGAGACACCGGTCACGCAGGTGAACAGCCCCAGTGGGAATTCAAAGTCGCCGCCGCGCAGATTGTTGCCGCGCGCACCGCGAACCCGGAGTGTATGGTCCGGATCGGCGGCGTGGCGCTGGTCGGGGATCGCGATACTGCGCCGCCCCGAGAGGTAGGCGCCGGTCAGGGAGCCTTCGCTGGCGGCGATCTCGGCCGGTGTGCCCGCGGCCACGACTTCACCGCCATGGCGGCCGGCCCCGGGTCCGATGTCGAGGACATGATCGGCTTCGCGGATGGCGTCCTCGTCATGTTCCACCACGATGACCGTGTTGCCGAGGTCGCGCAGGCTGGCCAGGGTGTTGAGCAGGCGCGCGTTGTCCCGCTGGTGCAGGCCGATGGAGGGTTCGTCGAGGATGTACATCACGCCGACCAGTGCCGAGCCGATCTGTGACGCCAGGCGGATGCGCTGGGCCTCGCCGCCGGAGAGGGTTTCGGCGGAACGGTCCAGCGTCAGGTAGTCCAGGCCCACATCCACCAGGAAACCGAGCCGCGCGGCGATCTCGCGGACGATCTTTTCCGCGATGCGTGCGAAGCGCCCCGGCAGCTCGAGGTCGTCGAAGAAGGCCTGGGCGCCGGCGACGCTCATGTGCGTGATCTCCGGCAGGGTGTGGCCCTTGACGAACACGTTGCGAGCGGCGGCATTGAGACGGGTGCCATGGCAGGAGGGGCAGGGCTGCTCGTTGAGATAGCGCCCCAGTTCCTCGCGCACGGCTGCCGAATCGGTCTCACGATAACGGCGTTCGAGGTTGGGGATGATGCCCTCGAAGACCCGGTGGTCGGTGCGCAGGCGCCCGTTCGCGGCCGGGGTGCTCAGGGGGATCTCCTCGGTGCCGGAGCCGTGCAGGATCACGGCCCGGACCTCCGCCGGCAGGTCCTTCCACGGCGTCTCCACATCGAAGCCGTAGTGGCGTGCCAGGCTGTTCAGGAGGCTGAAGTACCAGGCGTTGCGGCGATCCCACCCCCTTACCGCGCCCCCGGCCAGGCTGACCTCGGGCTGGGCGACCACACGCTCGGGGTCGAAATACTGGTGCACGCCCAGGCCATCACAGGTGGGGCAGGCACCGGCGGGATTGTTGAAGGAGAACAGGCGCGGTTCCAGTTCGCGCAGCGCATAGCCGCACACCGGGCAGGCGAAGCGGGCCGAGAAGGTCATCGGCTCGCGTTCCGGCTCGTCCATCCAGGCGACCAGCGCCAGGCCGTCGGCCAGCTCGGTCGCGGTCTCGAAGGATTCGGCCAGGCGCTGCCGCAGGTCCTCGCGGACCTTGAAGCGGTCGATGACGATCTCGATATTGTGCTTGCGTTTGGGGTCCAGCTCGGGCAAGGCGTCCAGTTCGTGGATCTCGCCGTTGATGCGCGCACGCAGATACCCGTGGGCACGCATGGATTCCAGCAGCTTGTGGTGTTCGCCCTTGCGGTCGCGCACCACCGGCGCCAGCAGCATCAGCTTTTCGCCTTCGGGCATCTCCAGTACCTGGTCGACCATCTGCGAGATGGTCTGTGCGGCCAGGGTCTCGCCGTGATCAGGACAGCGCGGCTCGCCGGCGCGGGCGAACAGCAGGCGCAGGTAGTCATAGATCTCGGTGATGGTGCCGACGGTCGAGCGGGGGTTGTGGGAGGTGCTTTTCTGCTCGATGGAGATGGCCGGGGACAGACCGTCGATCTGGTCGACATCCGGTTTTTCCATCATCGACAGGAACTGCCGCGCGTAGGTCGACAGGCTCTCGACGTAGCGTCGCTGGCCTTCGGCGAACAGGGTGTCGAAGGCCAGCGACGACTTGCCCGACCCCGAGACCCCGGTGATCACGATCAGCCGCTCGCGCGGCAGTTCGATATGCAGGTCCTTGAGGTTGTGGGTGCGGGCGCCGCGGATCTGGATGTTCTGCATCATGGGACGACGGATACTCCGGAGTCGTTGGGAAGGGCAGCCGGCGGCTGCCAGCCGGCCATGGTAACATCCGGTCACGGCCCGCCGGAGGCCCGGGGCTCTGGTAGACTCCCGTCCGCGTTCGTTCACCGGCGTGCCATTCAGGAGTCCTGACCACATGAATGCCCGCGAGTTGCGAGCCACCACCGGGCTGGCGGCCATTTATGGAGTGCGCATGGCCGGCCTGTTCCTGATCCTGCCGGTGTTCATGCTGCACGCTGACGATATCCCCGGTGCCACGCCGCTGCTCGCCGGGCTGGCGCTGGGGATTTACGGCCTGACCCAGGCGGCCCTGCAGATTCCGTTCGGCTTGCTCTCCGACCGGCTCGGCCGCAAGCCGCTGATCGCCGCGGGGCTGGGGCTGTTCGTGCTGGGCTCTCTGGTGGCGGGGTTCGCCGAGGACATTCACGGGATCATCCTTGGGCGGGCGCTGCAGGGGGCCGGTGCGGTGGCTGCCGTCGTGCTGGCGCTGACCGCAGACCTGGTGACGGAGGAGAGGCGCACGCGGGCACTGGCGGTGATCGGCCTGACGATCGGCCTTACGTTCACCGTGTCCATGGCGCTGGGGCCGGTTCTGGACCGGGGCATCGGGCTCTCGGGCATCTTTCTGGTCGCGGCGGGACTGGGCGTGCTGGCGCTGGTGATCCTCCTGGTGTGGGTGCCCTCGCCGGGGCGGCTGCGTCAGCACCCGGACATGGTTCCGCAGTGGTCGGCCCTGCCCCGGGTCCTGGCGGACCCCGATCTCGCGCGGATGAATGCGGGGATCTTCATCCTGCACCTGGTCCTGGCGGCGAACTTCCTGGTGCTGCCGACGTTCCTGGTCGACGGGGCCGGGCTGGCACCCGCCGACCACTGGGCCTTCTACCTGCCAGTGCTGTTGACCGGTTTCGCGCTGATGCTGCCCGGGGTGATTCTGGGCGAGCGCCGCCGGCGCATGCACGGGGTGCTGCTGGTGGCCATCGGATTGCTGGTGGTTGTTCAGGCAGCCCTGGGGCTGGTCTTCCATCTGGGCGGCGATGTCTGGGTGCTCGCGCTGTTGATGGTCGGCTTTTTTGCCGCCTTCAATCTGCTGGAGGCAGGCCTGCCCGCGATGGTTTCGCGCGCCGCGCCGCTGGCTCACAAGGGGACCGCGATGGGTGGCTTCGCGACCGCCCAGTTCCTCGGCATCTTTGCCGGTGGTGCTCTGGGCGGGGCGTTGCTGGGCCTCGCCGGGCCGGTGGCGGTGCTGCTGGCCAGCGTGCCCGCGCTGGTGACGTGGCTCCTGCTGGCCCGCGGACGCACCCCGGAGCACCTCGTTACCCGGACCCTTGCGGTGCCCGCGGTCTGGGAGGGGTATCCGGTGCGTTTGCTGGATGAACTGCGCGCCTGCCCCGGCGTCGCGGAGGTCGTGCTGTCACCGGATGCGGGTTCGGTTTATCTGCGCCTGCGGCCGGAGCTACAGGAGGAAGGAGCTCTGCAAGCCTGCCTGGAGCGGGGGCCGGCCCGGTGACCGGCTCGCACTCCGGCGGGCGATCCGCGTCACGCGGGCGGGTTCTGTTGCGCCCGTCAGCGCCTGCTACACTATCGGCTCGATTAACCCGTGCCCGACACAAGGAGTTCCCATGGCCCGCGGAGTCAACAAGGCGATCATTCTCGGCAACCTCGGTGCCGACCCCGAAAAGCGCGAAACGCCCGGCGGGGCGACCGTCACCAACTTCCGCGTGGCCACCACGGAGCAGTGGACCGACAAGCAGAGCGGGGAACGGCGCGAAAACACCGAATGGCACCGGGTCGTAATGTTCGGTCGTCTGGCCGACATCGCCGCGCAGTATCTGTCCAAGGGCTCCCAGGTGTACATCGAGGGCCGGATCCAGACCCGCAAGTGGCAGGGGCAGGACGGTCAGGATCGCTATACCACCGAGATCGTCGCCAGTGACATGCAGCTGGTCGGTGGACGCGGCGGCGGTGGCGCCGGCGGTGCCGCTGCTGCCGGTGGTGGCTACGGCGGCGGTTACGACCCGGGCCCCGGTGGCGGTGGCGACGGCTTCGGGGGCGGTTCGTCCTCCCCGTCGTCCGGTCCGGGCGGCTCCTTCGATGACGATGACGTCCCGTTCTGAGGGGTATCTAAAAGGCACATCAGCTGAGGTGGCCGACACGCAATGACCCGCAAGATCTACATCCAGACCCACGGCTGTCAGATGAACGAGTACGACTCCGACCGCATGCTGGACGCCCTGAAGGCGGACGGCGGTGCGGAGCGTACCGAGGATCCCGAACAGGCCGATGTTCTGCTGCTGAACACCTGTTCGATCCGCGAGAAGGCCCAGGAGAAGGTCTTCTCGCTGCTGGGCCGCTGGCGCGCGATCAAGGAGCGCCGGCCGGGGATGGTGATCGGGGTCGGTGGCTGCGTGGCGAGTCAGGAGGGCGAGGCCCTGCGTCAGCGCGCGCCGTACGTGGATCTGGTGTTCGGGCCGCAGACCCTGCACCGCCTGCCGGAGATGATCCGCGAGGCGCAGCGGGCGCGGGCCCCGGTGGTCGACATCTCGTTTCCCGAGATCGAGAAGTTCGACCGCCTGCCCGAACCGCAGGCCGAGGGCCCCACGGCCTTCGTCTCGGTGATGGAGGGCTGCTCGAAGTACTGCAGCTTCTGCGTCGTGCCCTATACCCGCGGCGACGAGATCTCGCGCCCGTTCGACGACGTGATCGCCGAGGTGGTGGCGCTGGCCGAGCAGGGGGTGAAGGAGATCAACCTGCTGGGGCAGAACGTGAATGCCTATCGTGGTCCGATGGAGGACGGCGACACCGCCGATCTTGCGCTGCTGATCCACTACGTGGCGGCGGTGGACGGGATCGAGCGCATCCGCTTCACCACCTCGCATCCGGTGGAGTTCTCCGACTCCCTGATCCAGGCCTTCGCCGACGAACCCAAGCTGGTCAGCCACCTGCATCTGCCGGTGCAGAGCGGCTCCGACCGGATCCTGGCGCAGATGAAGCGCGGGCACACCGTGGTCGAATACAAGTCGAAGATCCGGCGCCTGCGCGAGGCGCGTCCGGACCTGGATCTGTCGTCGGATTTCATCGTCGGTTTCCCCGGCGAGACCGACGCCGATCACCGGGCGACCATGGACCTGATCGAGGAACTGCACTTCGATTTTTCCTTCAGCTTTATCTACAGCGCGCGTCCGGGCACGCCGGCAGCCTCGCTTCCGGACGACGTGCCGATGGCGGTGAAAAAGGCCCGCCTCGCGGAATTGCAGGCGTTGATCGAGCAGTACGGGCGCGAGCGCAACCAGTCGATGGTCGGCAGCATCGAGCCGGTCCTGGTCGAAGGGCCGGCGAAGCGCAACCCGGACGAGCTCGCCGGACGCACCGCCAACAACCGCATCGTGAACTTCCCGGCCGACCCGGCGCTGATCGGACAGATGGTGCCGGTGGAGATCACCGAGGCCCTGGCCCATTCGCTGCGCGGACGCCGGGTGCAGGAGCCCGCGCCGGCCGTCGCGACGGCCTGATTCCCTGATGGCGAACCGACTGGATTTCACCCTGGAGCCGGGCGACCAGGAGACCCTGGCGCGCTTGTCCGGGCCGCTGGATGCACATCTGCGCCTGATCGAGAATCGCCTGGGCGTGGCGGTGCACAACCGGGGCCCGCGTTTCAATCTGACCGGGCCCAGCGCGGCGGTGGATGCCGCCGGCGCGTTGATCCACGACCTGCACCGCATGGCGCAGGAAGAGCCGGTATCCCTGGAGCAGGTGCACACCGCGCTGCAGGACGCCCACGTCGAGGCGCTGACCGATACCGATGCCCGGACCCCCGATCCGGTGCTGCGTCTCAAGCGCGCGGCGATCCGTGGTCGCGGTCCGCGGCAGTCGCGCTATATCGCCGGCATTGGGCGCAACGACCTGACCTTCGGCATCGGCCCGGCAGGCACCGGCAAGACCTTCCTCGCGGTGGCCGCGGCGGTGGCCGCGCTGGAGCAGGACCGCGTGCAGCGCCTGGTACTGGTGCGCCCGGCGGTGGAGGCCGGCGAGCGCCTGGGGTTCCTGCCCGGGGACCTCGCGCAGAAGATCGACCCCTACCTGCGGCCGATGTACGACGCCCTGTATGAGCTGATGGGATTCGATCAGACCGCGCGCCTGATGGAACGCCAGGTGATCGAAGTGGCCCCGCTGGCCTACATGCGCGGGCGCACCCTGAACGAGTCCTTCATTATCCTCGACGAGGCGCAGAACACCACCGTGGAACAGATGAAGATGTTCCTCACCCGCATCGGCTTCGGTTCGACCGCCGTGGTCAACGGCGACGTGACCCAGGTCGACCTGCCGCGCGGGCAGAAGTCCGGCCTGCAGCACGCGATCCGCATCCTCGAAGGCGTGGAGGGCGTGGGCATCCACCATTTCCGTGGCGAGGACGTGGTCCGCCATCCGCTGGTGCAGCGCATCGTCCAGGCCTATGACCTCCACGAGGAGGACTCCGGCCATGACGCTTGAGGTCGCGGTGCAGTATGCGGTGCCGCGCGCCGGGGTGCCGGCGGCCCGCGGCCTGCATGCCGCCGCCCGCGCCGCCTGGCGGGGGGAGGACTCGGCCGGGGTGACCCTGCGCATCGTGGATGCCGACGAGGGGCGCGAGCTCAATCACGCGTTCCGCGGCCGCGACTACGCCACCAACGTGCTGTCTTTCCCGGCACCGGACGACTTGATCATGCCACCCGGTGCCGGGCCGGCCTGTCTCGGCGACATCGTGCTGTGCGACCCGGTGCTGCAGCGCGAGGCGCGCGAGCAGGGCAAGCGGGTGAACGATCACTACACCCACATGGTAGTGCACGGGATGCTGCATCTGCAGGGCTTCGATCATCAGGACGCCGGGGAAGCGGCCGAGATGGAGGCCCTGGAAACGGCGATCCTCGCCGGTCTTGGCCTGCCGGACCCCTACCGGACGGCCGGGGCGGACCCCGGGTGCGACGCACGAGGGGCCCATGGGCTCTGAGGCGAACACCACCGGCGGGGCCGGCCTGTTGCGGCGTCTGCTGGAGCCGGCGCTGCAGCGGCTGCGCCGCGAGCCGCACTCTCGCCCGGAACTGGTCGAGACCCTGCGCGGCGCCCAGGACCGCGAGGTGCTGGACCCCGAGGCGCTGACCATGCTCGAGGGCGTGCTCAACGTCGCCGATATGCAGGTGCGCGACATCATGATCCCGCGGGCGCAGATGGAGGTGGTGCGGCGTGATGCCCCGCTGTCGGAATTCCTGCCTGACGTGGTCGCCTCGGCCCATTCGCGCCTGCCGGTGGTGGGCGATCACCGCGACGAGGTGGTGGGCATCCTGCTGGCCAAGGACCTGCTGCGTTTCTTCGGCGATCCCGACGACACCGCCTTCGACATGCAGGAGATCCTGCGCCCGGCGGTGTTCGTACCGGAGAGCAAGCGCCTGAACGTGCTGCTGAAAGAGTTCCGCCTGAGCCGCAATCACATGGCGATCGTGGTCGACGAGTACGGCGGCGTCGCCGGGCTGGTGACCATCGAGGACGTGCTGGAACAGATCGTCGGCGAGATCGAGGACGAGCACGACGTCGAGGACTATCTCACCCAGATCATGCAGCACCCCGGCGGGCGCTACACCATCAAGGCCCTGACCCCGCTGGAGGAGTTTAACGCCTATTTCCAGACGGCCTACGACGAGGATGCCTTCGACACCGTGGGCGGGCTGTTGCTGTCGCATTTCGCCCATGTGCCGCACCGTGGCGAGACCCTGAACCTCGACGGCATGCAGTTCCGCGTGCTGCGTGCGGACAATCGCCGGCTGCATCTGGTGGAGATGCGCCTGGCCGAGCCCGCCGCACGAGTCGAGGCGGCCGAGTCGGGCGATTCCGGTACCGAGGGGGCGCGATGAGAGGGCTCCCGCTGCCCGACCTGTCCGGGCGCTGGACTGGCGGCCTGCTGGCGTTGCTGGCCGGCGTGCTGGCGGTGCTGGCGTTCGCGCCGGTCAGTCTGTTCACTGCTGCCCCGCTGGCGCTGGCCGTGTGGTTCGGGCTGCTGGTCCGGGTGCAGGGGCGGCCGCGTCGCGCGGCCTGGTTCGGCTGGCTGTTCGGCCTCGGTTTCTTCGGCGTCGGCACGTCGTGGATCTTCAACAGCCTGCTGGTGTTCGGCCAGGCCCCGCTGGTGGTGGCCAGCGTGATCACGGTGGCCTTTGTGCTGGTGATGGCGCTGTACCCGGCATTGTTGAGTGCGCTGGCCGCGCGCTTTCTGCCGCTGCACCGAATGGAGGGCCTTCTTGCCCTGGCCGGCGGGCTGGTGCTGCTGGAACTGGCACGTTCCTGGCTGTTCTCCGGGTTCCCCTGGCTACTGTTCGGTCATGCCACGCTGGACACGCCGCTGGCGTCCTGGCTGCCGCTGGGAGGCGAGCTGGCGGGCAGCCTGATGGTGGCACTGATCGCCGCCGGGCTGGTGCTGGCGGCCGGGCGGCGTTCGCGCGGCATCGGCGTGGGGCTGGTGGCGGGCGTGGTGGTGGTCTCCGCGGCCCTGCTGCCGTTGCAGTGGACCGAGCCCGACGGCCACCCGGTCAGCGCGACGCTGGTGCAGGGTAGCATCGAGCAGGAGCGCAAGTGGGCCCCGGACGGCATCCGGCACTCGCTGGAGGTGTATCGCGAGCTGACCGCGCAGGCCGAGCCGGCGGATCTGGTGGTGTGGCCGGAAACCGCGATCCCCGCGCTGACCGGCGAGGTGGCCGGGGCGCTGGAGCAGGTGGCCGCGGACCTGCCGGGCGAGGACGCGCAGCTGGTGACCGGGCTGTTCGATGGCCAGCGGGAGGGGGACATCCATAACGCGATCCTGACCTATCCCGGTGGCGAGGCCTATCACAAGCGGCAGCTGGTGCCGTTCGGCGAGTACATCCCGCTGCGCGAGCAGCTGGCGTGGCTCGACCGGCTGCTGATGATCCCGATGTCCGATCTGGCCCGGGGGGAGGATGACGGACGGATCACGCTGGCGGGGCGCACCGCCGGGGCAAGCATCTGCTACGAATCGGCCTATGCCCGGCACATCCGCGCTGCCCTGCCCGAGGCGGGCTTCCTGGTCAACGTGTCCAACGATGCGTGGTTCGGCGACAGCCTGGCCCCGGCCCAGCATCTGCAGATCGCACGGGTGCGGGCGGTGGAGACCGGACGTCCGATGCTGCGCGCGACCAATACCGGGGTGTCCGCGCTGGTCGACTTCGACGGCCGGCTGATCGACGCTTCGCCCCTGTTCGAACCGGCTACCGTGCACGGCGGGATCCGGCCGCGCAGCGGCATCACCCCGGCCGCGGCCATGGGCGAGGGCCCGGCGGTGCTGGCCGCGCTGGTGCTGGTGGTGCTGGGCGCGGCGGTGGGCCGCCGGCAGTCGCGGTCCGACGACCCGGTCTGAATCACCGGACTCGGGACGCCGCGTGCCTCAGCCGGCGTCCGCCTCCGGCGGCGGTCCGCGGCGAAACGCCGTGTGGTGACATTGCGCGCAGGGCGGAATGCGGCCGACCTTTTCCATGTGCAGCGGGTGCCCGCAGTTCTTGCAGATCAGTTCCCCCGGCCCCGTGATCTCGCCGGTGTGCCATTCGCCCATGACCTGGGCACGCGCCGTCAGCTCGGTGATCTCCACCCGGGTGCGGTCGGCAATGCGTTCGAGCGCGTTGACGATGCTGGCTTCGATCAGGCCGATGTCGATGCGCAGCCAGCTGCGCCAGTCCTCGCTGCGCGAGTCGATGTAGGCGCCCAGGTCCTGCAGGTCGCGCCGCAGGTACTCCATTACCTCGTGCGCCTCCTCGCGGGTCAGGTCGCTGGCCTTCTGCACGCGTTCCCGGGCGTTCTCCAGGGCCTCGTTGATGGCCTTGCCGGTACGCTGCTCCAGTTTCTCGAGGTCCTCGGTGACCTCGTGCAGCATGCGGTGGTAGGCATCGCTCAGGCGCGATTCGCGTTCATGCTGGTCCTCTTCCTGACCGCCCTCGGGATTCCTGTTCTTGTCGCTCATCGGCATCACTCCGGATTCATCGGTGCTCGGAGGTACGTTAGCACGAGCATGCCCTGAAACGGGGCGCGTGGCCGGTCTTCCTGTCGCCCGTATGCAGAACGGGGCGCAGCCCCCGCCCGGGCGTGCGCCCCGTGGAGTGATACCCCGTTACCCGCCGACGCGTCCGTGAGTGCCGGTAACGGGGCCTGCGTCAGGTCGTCGGAGCCGCCTCCTCCGGGGGTTCGACCAGGTCGCGGTAGGCGTGCCACATGGCGTAGCCCAGCCAGGGGAACACGACGATCAGGGCCAGCAGAGCGGTGGCCACCGAGACTGCGAACAGAACGGTGATCAGCGCGGCCCAGATCAGGGTGGCGGCCGGGCTGGTGCGCAGGGCCTTCAGGCTGGTGCCCATCGCCGTCATGAGTCCGGTCCGGCGGTCCAGCAGGGTCGGGATCGTGACCACCGAGAGCGCCAGAACCACGACCGCGAGGGCGGCACCGGCGACGACCAGACCGGCCAGCGAGATCAGTCCGCTGGTGCTGCCCAGCAGGACCGGAAGGGCCTCGTGCAGCGGGCCCAGGAGTCCGGCGTGGCCGACGTTGAGGACCCCCATCCACAGCCAGACGAAGGCGGTCCAGGCCAGGAAGATCGAGGCCAGCAGGGCGGCGAAGGCCCAGATGGCACCGCCGGTCGCCTCCAGCGCGCCGAAGCCCGAGCGCAGGCCGACGGTCTCGCCGCGTTCGATGCTCCGGGCCAGGCCGTTGAGGCCGGTGGCGAGGACGGGTCCGACCAGAAGGAAGCCCGTGAGGGCGGCAACCCCGGCCCACGGCCAGGACCAGAGCACACCCATGATGACGCCTCCGATCGCGGTCACCATCAGGCCGTGCAGCAGCCCGGCCGGGGCATGCCGCAGGTCGTTCCAGCCGGCACTCAGCCAGCGCAGCGGGCGGCCGGCCTCGATCCGGCGTACGCCGGGCGTCGCCTCCTCGTACCCGTGACGGGGCCGGATTTCGGAAAGGTCGTCCGGATAACGGCGCTGGATCAGGGAGATCATGCTGCACCTCCTTCGCATCGCATCGGTCGATGCGCCAAGGGTATGTATCCTGAAGTCTAGATGGCCATGCGCCGCCTTGCGGTTGCGTTTGACGGAACCATTCGGCAGATCCGGGACTTGTCTGGAAGGGGGGCGGGGTGACTGGTATTCTGCGCGGTTCTTCGTTCGCGGCGGCAAACAGCACAGGTGAGGCCCATGCAGGAGCATTATTCCCCGGAACAGGTGGAGACCGAGGTCCAGCGTCGCTGGGACGAGACCGGCTGTTTCCGGGCGCGGGAAGATGCCGCGGGAGAACCCTTCTATTGCCTGTCGATGTTCCCGTACCCGTCGGGCAAGCTGCACATGGGCCACGTGCGCAACTACACCATCGGCGACGTGATCGCGCGCTTCCAGCGCATGCAGGGCAGGAGCGTGCTGCAGCCGATGGGCTGGGACGCCTTCGGCCTGCCGGCGGAGAACGCGGCGATGCAGAACAATGTGCCGCCGGCGACATGGACGCGCCAGAACATCGAGCAGATGCGCACCCAGCTCCAGCGCCTGGGCTTTGCTTATGACTGGTCGCGCGAGTTCGCGACCTGCGATGCCGATTATTACCGCTGGGAGCAGTGGCTGTTCGTGCGTCTGCTGAAGAAGGGACTGGTCTATCGCAAGAAGGCGACCGTGAACTGGGACCCGGTGGATCAGACCGTGCTTGCCAATGAGCAGGTGATCGAGGGGCGCGGCTGGCGCTCCGGCGCGCCGGTGGAGCGTCGCGAGATGCCGCAGTGGTTCCTGCGCATCACCGACTACGCCGACGAGCTGCTGGAGGCGCTGGACGACCTCGACGGCTGGCCGGACCAGGTGCGCACCATGCAGCGCAACTGGATCGGGCGTTCCGAGGGCGTGGAGCTGGAGTTCGCGGTGGAAGGCGGCGAGCCGCTGACCGTGTTCACCACCCGGCCGGACACCCTGTTCGGCGTCGGCTATATGGCGCTCGCGCCGGAGCACCCGCGGGTGCAGGCGCTGGCGCAGAATGACGCGGAACTGGCTGCGTTCGTCGCCGAATGCGGCCAGGGCGGGGTGGCCGAGGCGGACCTGGCCACAATGGAGAAGAAGGGCCGCGCGCTGGGCTTCACCGCCCGCCACCCGCTGACCGGCGAAGACATCCCGGTGTGGGTCGCCAACTTCGTGCTGATGGAATACGGCACCGGCGCGGTGATGGCGGTGCCGGCACACGACGAGCGCGACCACGAGTTCGCGACGCAATATGGCCTGCCGATCCGCCAGGTGATCGCCCCGGCCGACGGGGGCGAGTGCGACGTGCAGGCCGCCGCGTTCACCGAAGCCGGCGTGCTGGTGAACTCGGGCGATTTCACCGGGCAGGACACGGAGGCGGCGAAGGCCGCGATCGCCGATCATCTGGAGCAGGCCGGACTGGGCCGGCGCCGGCGCAACTACCGTCTGCGCGACTGGGGCATCTCGCGCCAGCGCTACTGGGGCTGCCCGATCCCGGTGATCCACTGCGACGACTGCGGTGCGGTGCCGGTGCCGGAAGAGGATCTGCCCGTGCGCCTGCCGGAGGACGTGATCCCGGACGGGGCCGGCTCGCCGCTGGCGCGCATGCCGGAGTTCTTCGAGGCAACCTGTCCGCAATGCGGCAAGCCGGCACGGCGCGAGACCGATACCTTCGACACCTTCTTCGAGTCCAGCTGGTACTTCGCCCGCTACGCCTGCGCCGACAACGACACGGCGATGCTCGACGAACGGGCCGATCACTGGCTGCCGGTGGATCAGTACGTCGGCGGGATCGAGCACGCGGTACTGCACCTGCTGTATGCGCGCTTCTTCCATAAACTGCTGCGTGACGAGGGGCTGGTGGGCTCCGACGAGCCGTTCACCCGGCTGCTGACCCAGGGCATGGTGGTGGCGCCCACCTTCTACCGCGAGCGCGGCGATGGCGGGAAGGACTGGATCAACCCCGTCGACGTGGAACTGGAGCGCGCCGAGGATGGTTCGGTGAAAGCCGCGCGCCACCGCGAAGACGGGCAGCCGGTGACCATTGGCGGCATGGAGAAGATGTCCAAGTCGAAGAACAACGGCGTGGATCCGCAGGCGCTGATCGAGCGCTTCGGGGCCGACACCGCGCGGTTGTTCACCATGTTCGCCGCCCCGCCGGATCTGTCGCTGGAATGGTCGGACTCCGGCGTCGAAGGGGCGCAGCGTTTCATCCGACGCCTGTGGCGCGCGGTGCGCGAACATGTCGGGGGTGCGGCGGCGTCGCCGCTGGATCCCGAAAACCTGTCCGAGCCGGCGGGCGATCTGCGGCGCAAGTTGCACGACACCATCGCCAAGGTCACCGACGACATCGGCCGGCGCCAGACCTTCAATACCGCGGTGGCGGCCAACATGGAGCTGCTGAACGAGCTCGGGCGGCTGCCGGAGGATGCCGAGGGCGCCATCGCGGTCCGCCAGGAGGTGCTCGAAGGCATCGTATGCATGCTGGCTCCGATCATTCCGCACGTGACCCAGGTGCTGTGGGAGGCGCTGGGCCATGACGGGCTGGTGGCCGATACCCGCTGGCCGCAGGTCGACGAGGCCGCCCGGCAATCCGCCCGCGAGACCCTGGCGGTACAGGTCAACGGCAAGCGCCGGGCAGAGATCGCGGTCCCGGCCGGTGCGGATCGTGAGAGCGTGGAGCGCATCGCGCGGGAGGACGAAAACGTCCAGCGCCATCTCGAGGGGCAGGGCATCGTGAAAGTGATCGTGGTCCCCGGACGCCTGGTGAATTTCGTGGTCAAGCCGCAATGACCCGGTTCCTGCCGCGTCTGCTGGTGGTGCTCGTGCTGACGGCCTCGCTGGCCGCCTGCGGGTTCCAGCTGCGCGGCACCGGGGGGTGGCCGTCGGAACTGGATCCGGTGGAGATCCGCGGCCTGCAGCCGCGGGACTCGCTCTACCAGGAGCTGGCCCGTGGCCTGCGTGCCTCCGGGGTGGAGATCGTGGAGCGGCGCCCGGATGATCGTGGCGTGACCCTGGAGATCGCTTCGGTGAATGATTCGCGGCGCGCGCTGTCGGTCTCCGATCAGGCGCGGGTCAGCGAGTACGAACTGACGCGCAGCATGCGCGTGCGGCTGCGCCCGGCCGATGGTGAAGCGACGGACCTCGACACGCTGCGTGCGTCGCGCACTTACGTCTATGACGAGACCGCCGTGCTCAGCCGTTCGGAGCGCGAGGAGGACCTGCGGGCCACCATGAACCGCGATCTGGTGGCCCTGCTGCAGCGTCGGGTGCGAGCCCTGACCGGGGGGGGCGAGGACTGACATGGCCGTCGATCCGGGACGCATCGATCAGTCCCTGCGCAAGGGCGTGGCCCCGCTGTACATGCTGCTGGGCGAGGAACCGCTGCAGACCATCGAGGCCGCCGATGCGATCCGGGCCGCCGCCCGCGAGCAGGGTTTCGACGAGCGCACGGTGCTGGATCTCTCCGCCCAGTCCGACTGGTCGGCCCTGGATGCGGCGGTGCGCGACCGCTCGCTGTTCGCCAGCCGCACGCTGGTGGACCTGCGCCTGGCTACCGGCAAGCCCGGGCGCGAGGGCGGCGAACGGCTGAAGGCATACGCCGCCGCACCGGAGCCCGACATCGTGCTGCTGTTGCAATTGCCGCGCCCGGATCGCGACATGCGCCGCGCGGCCTGGTTCAAGGCGATGGAATCGGCCGCGGTGGTGGTGCATGCGCGGCCGGTGCCGCCTGAGCGGCTGGACGGCTGGATCCGTGATCGCCTGACTCGGCACGGGCTGCGCATCACGGACGAGGCGCTGCAGCTGCTGGCGGCCCGGGTGGAGGGCAATCTCCTGGCCGCGCGCCAGGAGATCGAAAAACTGGCGCTGGCCGGCGTGCAGGGGGTCGATCTGGAGACCCTGGCCGAGGCCACCGCGGATGCCGCGCGCTTCGATCTGTTCGGCCTGTCGGCGGCGGCGCTGCGCGGCGAGACCGGGCGATCCCTGCGCATGCTGGAGGGCCTGCTGGACGAAGGTCAGCCCGAGCCACTGATCCTGTGGGCGCTGGCGCGCGATGCACGGCTGCTGGTGCAGGCCCTGGAACGCCGGGCCGCCGGGGCGAACGACCGCGAGGCCTTCCAGGGCAGCTTCGGCGACCAGCAAAAGGCCCTGCGCCTGGCGGCGGGACGCCTGGACGTGGCGCGGGCGCGTGACATCCTGCGCCTGGCTGCCCGGGTGGACCGGGTGATCAAGGGGCAGGAACAACACGGGGATGCCCGGCAGGGGCTGCTGGACCTGGTGGCTCGTATGGCGGGCCGGCCGCTGACCGTGGCCGACCCTGTCCTCAACCCCGAGGGTGCATGACCCGGCGCAGCGCCCCGGCGCAGCCTGGAACGGGCCATGCGGAGGCGATTAGCCTGTGACCGCAGCGTCCCGGCGCCGGTACCCCGCGACCAGGGTCAGACCCGCCAGACCAAGGCCCATCAGGGCCAGCGACGCCGGCACGGGCACGGGGGTCGGGGCCGGATCATCGCCGATGGCCGTACCCGCGATGGTGGCGCCGTCGAAGGCGAGGCCGGACTGGAAAGCCGTGTCCTGCCAGTTCACCACACCGAACTCCAGAGAGTAGGTGCCGGTATCCTCGAACAGGTACGAAGCCTGGATCCAGTCGGTGTATCCGCACCCGTCATCCCAGCAGGATCCTGAGTTGGCGCCCAGGGGAGACCATTCCGGCGCCCCGGGGATCACGGGGGTTTCCTCCGGATCGAGGGTCACGTCCGCATCCGGCTCCGGGAGCCCGAAACCCGGTACGGTGTCACCGTCCGGCGTCGTGCGGGCGGTGAACAGTTGAATCGGAGCCGCGCTGTCCGGGAGGATCTGTGCCCACGCGTAGTCGGTGAAACCTCCACCATCAGAGGAAACGTAGTTGAAGTAGAAGTTGAGTTCATCGCCCTCATCCGCGCTGAACTCTGGCGAGGTGATGGTCGATCCGGTGGTTTCGTCGCCAACGTCCAGGCCGTCGATGTCGTTCCCGTCGTTGGTCGAGATCCAGCCGTATTCCGAGTTGCCGAACGGCGACAGCGTTATATCGCCGTCCGCCGCTGACGTGCCGCAGTTTCCATTACAGTCCCAGCCGGAGATATCGATCGGTGAAGCCATGGCCGTACTGGCCAGACCGAGTGCACCGCACAATCCGGTTGCCGCAAGGCCGAGGTTAAATGTTTTCATTGGACACCTCTTCTTTTCGGAGTCAATGGTCGGGTGGCACCGCCTTTTTTTGGGTGGCTCCCGGTTGTCGCATGAGCAGGAAAAGACCTGCAGGGCATCGCCCTGCTGTTATCGGGCAATATCGGTGCCAGTACGGTCCCGGGGTTTCATGGTTCATGTAGAACAATGGCTTGCGGGGAGGGCGGGCTGTCTCTTGCCCCAGTGAGGGCGCCGGCATGTCAATCCCGCGGACAACCTGCCGCAGTGGTGCATCCGGCGAAGTCATCGACGCGGAAAGTGCCTTGTGGGAGAGTGCGGCCAGCCTGATCCGGTTATCGTCATCCGCGCCGCGTTCGGGGCCGCGAGCGTGGATCGGATCACCCGGGCTCCGGAAAACGGCAATGCCCGGCAGGGGTTGCTAGACTTGGCGTCCACGTATGGCGGAGCACCCGCCGACCGTGGCTGAACCCGTACCGAATTCCAACGAGTCTGATCGTATGAACGCTGCCGTGAATCCCGCCGAATCCGCTGCTGTCAGCGATGATATGGTCGCCAGGATCGAGGCCCTGGGGCGTGCTGCGCGCGCCGCCTCGCGCCACATGGCCGAGGCCGAACCGGGTGCCAAGAACGCGGCGCTGCAGGCCATCGCCGAGGGGATCGCCGAGCGTCGCGCGGAGCTGGCCGAGGCCAACGAGCGCGACCTGGAGGCGGGACGAGCCCGCGGGCTGGACGCGGCGATGCTGGACCGTCTGGCGCTGACCGATGCGCGCATCGACACCATGATCGAGGGCTGCCGGCAGGTCGCGGGTCTGCCGGATCCGGTGGGTACGATCTCCGACATGGCCTATCAGCCCAGCGGGATCCAGGTAGGGCAGATGCGGGTGCCGCTGGGGGTGATCGGCATCATCTATGAATCACGCCCCAATGTGACCATCGACGCGGCGGCGCTGTGCCTGAAGTCGGGTAACGCGGCGATCCTGCGCGGCGGTTCCGAGGCCGCCCATTCCAATCGCGCGCTGGCCGGCATCATCCAGTCCGGGCTGGCGGCGGCGGGGCTGCCGCGCGAGGCGGTACAGATCGTCGACACCACCGACCGTGCCGCGGTGGGGGCGCTGCTGCGCATGCCCGAGTACGTGGACGTGATCGTGCCACGCGGCGGCAAGGGCCTGATCGAACGCATCAGCCAGGAGTCGCAGATCCCGGTGATCAAGCATCTGGACGGGGTGTGCCACGTGTACGTGGACGCCGCGGCGGACCCGGACAAGGCGCAGGCGGTGGCGGTGAACGCCAAGACCCATCGCTACGGCACCTGCAACACCATGGAGACTCTGCTGGTGCATGCCGATGTCGCCGAGACCTTCCTGCCGGCGGTGGCCGCCGAACTGGACGGGCTGGGGGTCAGCCTGCGCGGCTGCGCCCGCACCCGCGCGGTTCTCGCCGACAGCGGGCCGGAGGTCGCCGAAGCGAGCGAGGAAGACTGGGCCGCGGAATACCTGGGGCCGATCCTGGCAATCCGCGTGGTGGACGACCTGGACGCGGCGATCCAGCACATCAATACCTGGGGCTCACATCACACCGACAGCATCGTGACCGAAAACTGGGGGCATGCGCGGCGCTTCCTGCGCGCGGTGGATTCCAGTTCGGTGATGGTGAATGCTTCCACCCGCTTCGCCGACGGCTTCGAGTACGGGCTGGGCGCGGAGATCGGGATCTCCACCGACAAGCTGCACGCGCGCGGGCCGGTGGGGCTGCATGGCCTGACCACCCTGAAATACATCGTGTTTGGCGACGGCCATGTGCGTGGCTGAGCGCGGCGGGAAGGTGGCGGCTTGATCGGGATCCTCGGCGGGACCTTCGATCCGATCCATTTCGGTCATCTGCGCCCGGCGCTGGAGGTGCAGCAGCACCTGGGGCTGGAACGGGTGCACTTCGTGCCCTGCCACGTGCCGCCTCATCGCGCCAGCCCCGGGACTTCGGGCGAGGACCGCCTGGCCATGGTGGAGCGCGCGGTGGCCGGCGTGGAGGGTTTCGTCGCCGACCGGCGCGAGCTGGATCGCACCGGGCCGTCCTACACCGTGGACACCCTGCTGACCTTCCGCCGGGAGCTGGGTGACGATGTGCCGCTGGTGCTGATCATGGGCATGGATGCCTTTGCCGGCCTGTCGTCCTGGCACCGCTGGGAGACCCTGTTCGAGCTGGCGCACGTGGCGGTGTCGCATCGCCCCGGAAGCCCCGCCTCGCAGGACCTGGGCGACGGCCCGGGGGGCGCGGTCACCGACGATCCCGCCGTGCTGCGGGCGAGTCCGGCCGGCCGGGTGTACTTCCAGCCGGTGACTCAGCTGGATATCTCCGCTACCGCCATCCGGGCCCAGCTGCGCGAGGGGGCCAGCCCCCGCTTCCTGCTGCCCGGGGCGGTCGAACGCTACATACAGGAGCGCGGGCTTTACCGGTCCGCCGCAGGAAACCCCACTACATGACATCCGAAACCATGAACAGCGAACAGTTGCTGGAATTGAGCCTCGAGGCGCTCGAGGACATGAAGGCCCGCAACATCCGCAGCATCGACGTGCGCGGCAAGACCACCCTGGCCGATTTCATCGTGATCGCCTCGGGGACCTCCGGGCGCCACGTGCAGTCCACCGCCGAGAACGTGGCGACCGAGGCCAAGCACCGTGGCATCCAGCCGCTGGGCGTGGAGGGCCAGGAGGGCCAGGAATGGGTCCTGGTCGACCTCAACGACGTGATCGTCCACGTGATGCTCCCCGAGACTCGCGATTTCTACAATCTGGAAAAGCTGTGGCTGGCCGAGGAAGAGGCCGCGGAGGGTGACGGGGGCGATGGCGGCATGGAGGATGACCCCGGCCTGCAGCGGGTCCGCCGGCTGCGGGGCTGAGCCGGTTTATCGGCGATGCGTCTGCATCTGATCGCCATCGGCCGGCGCATGCCCGACTGGGTCGCCTCCGGCTTTGCCGAATACCGGGACCGGCTGCCCCGCGAATGGGGTTTCCAGCTGCACGCACTGGCGGCCCCGGCGGGCTCGAAATCCATGGATGCCACGACCCGCCTGCGGCGCGAGGGCGAGGCTCTGCTCAAGGCGGTGCCCGAGGGTGCCCGGATCATCACCCTGGATGAACGCGGCCGTGAGGTGGACACCCGCGGACTGGCGCAGCGCCTGGCCGGCTGGCAGGACGACGGGCGCGACGTCGCGCTGCTGATCGGCGGGGCCGACGGCCTGGATGCCGCCGTGCGCGAGCGGGCCGAGTGGGCCTGGTCGCTGTCGCCGCTGACCTTCCCCCACATGCTGGTGCGGGTGCTGGTGGCGGAGCAGCTCTACCGCGCCTGGTCGCTGCTCAACAATCATCCCTATCATCGCGCGTGAGTCGCGCTCCGGTCGTTATGTCGTCCGCCGCTGCCTGCAACCGTCCCGACGCCCTGCCGCTTCTGCTGGCCTCCGCGTCCCCCCGCCGGCGCGAATTGCTGACTCAGATCGGCGTGGTGCATGAGGTGGCCGCGATGGATGTGGACGAGACCGCTGCGCCCGACGAGGAACCCGGGGCCCTGGTCGAGCGCCTCGCGGCGGTCAAGGCGGAAGCAGCGCGTGACCACGCCCGCCGGGGGCAGTGGGTTCTGGCGGCGGATACGGTCGTGACGATCGACGGGGAGGCGCTGGGCAAGCCCGCGGACGAGGCTTCGGCCGCCGCCATGCTGCAGCGGCTGTCCGGCCGCGAACACCGGGTGATTACCGGCATGGCACTGCTGCGCGATGACGGCCCGGTGTGCACCGGGCGCGGCGAGACGCGGGTATGGATGCGCCCGCTGGACGCGCGCGACATCGCGGCCTACTGGGCCAGCGGCGAGCCGCGCGACAAGGCGGGGGGTTATGCCCTGCAGGGGCGGGGTGCAGCCTTTGTCGAACGCATCGACGGTTCCTGCAGCAACGTGATCGGCCTGCCCCTGTTCGAGCTGGAGCAGTGGCTGAACGACCTGGAGGACCCGCCCGCCCGTGCCTGACTATTCGATTCCGAGTTTCTTCAGACGGTAGCGCAGCTGGCGGAAACTGAGCCCCAGTAACCTCGCGGCCGCGGTGCGGTTGCCGCCGGTCTGATGCAGGGCGGTCTCGATCGCCTGGCGCTCCTGGTCGGCGAGGTGATCATCCAGGCCCACATCCTCGTAGCGGATCGACGGCGGGGTGCGGCGCTCCTTCACCCCGGGGGGCGGGGTGCCCGGGTTGTCTGCGCCGGGGCCGGCGCGGCGGTCCTCGTCGTTGTGCTCCGGGGTCGGGGCGGTGGCCGGGAGATCGATGTTGTCGGCGTGGATCGCCGCGCCCTCCGCGAGGGTGGCGGCGCGCTCCAGGATGTTCTCCAGCTCCCGCACGTTGCCCGGGAAGGGGTGGCGCTCCAGCAGCTCCTGCGCGTCCGGCGCGAGTTCGCGGGCCTCCAGGCCCCATTGTTCGGCGATTCGCTGCAGCATCACGGTGGCCAGGCCGGGAATGTCGCCGTCGCGTTCGCGCAGCGGCGGGACCCGCAGTTCGATCACGTTGAGACGGTAATAGAGGTCCTGGCGGAAACGGCCTTCGCGCACGGCGCGCTCAAGGTCGTGATGGGTCGCCGACAGGATGCGCACGTCCACCGGGATCTCCCGCGAGCCGCCGACCGGCTTGATCGCGCGCTCCTGGATCGCGCGCAGCAGCTTGACCTGCATCGCCAGCGGCAGGTCGGCGACCTCGTCCAGGAACAGGGTGCCGCCCTCGGCCGCCTGGAACAGCCCGGGGTGGTCCTGGGTGGCCCCGGTGAAGGCGCCCTTGCGATGGCCGAAGAACTCGCTCTCCATCAGTTCCGCCGGGATCGCGCCGCAGTTCACCGGCACGAAGGGGCGCTCGGCGCGCGGCCCCAGTCGATGGATTTCGCGCGCCACCAGTTCCTTGCCGGAACCGGATTCTCCGGCGATGAACACCGGCGCCTGGGAGCGCGCCAGCTTGCGGATGGTGGCGCGCAGTTTCTGCATGGGTTCGGAGTCGCCCAGCAGCGGGCTGTCGGGGTCTTCGGTCGTGCTGCAGCGGGTCGGCGTCGAGCCGCACGCCGCCTCCGTCGCCGGCGCGGATTCCATGCGCAGGGCGCTGTCGATCAGTTCGCGCAGCTGCTTGAGGTCGACCGGCTTGCTGACGAAGTCGAAGGCGCCCAGCTTGAGGGCCTGCACCGCCGTATCGACACTGCCGTGCGCGGTGATGACCGCCACCGGCAGCTCCGGGCGGGTGGTCTGGATGTGACGCACCAGGTCCAGCCCGTCCCCGTCCGGCAGGCGCATGTCGGTCAGGCAGAGGTCGAAGTCCCGCTGCGCCAGCAGCTGCCGTGCCGGGTCCAGCGCGCCGGTCGTTTCGGCCTCCAGGCCCATGCGCGCGAGGGTGATCTCCAGCAGTTCGCAGATGTCGGGTTCATCGTCGACAACCAGCACGTGCTTGATGCTCATGACGCCGATCCCTGGTGTTGTTCGTCGGGGGCAAACAGGATGCGGAAGCAGCCCCCGGAGGGTGCATGCGCGTATTCCAGCGAGGCCCCGTTGTTTTCGCACAGCATGCGCGAGATGTACAGGCCCAGGCCGGAGCCGCCGGAATGGCCGGAGACGAAGGGCTCGAACAGCTCCTTCTGGGTTTCCGGGTCGATGCCGGGGCCGGCGTCCAGCACGTCCAGACTGACCACCCGGGCGACCTGGCCGGCGCCGCCGCGCAGGATAATGGGCGGGCTTTCGGGCCGGTCGTGCCCGCCGTGCACCCTGGCATTGCTGCACAGGTTCCACAGCACCTGGTTGAGCTGCGAGGGGTCGAACAGGACCTCCGAATCTGCGGGTTCCACGCTCACGTGCAGCGATTCCCGCGGTATCTGCAGCGCACTGCAGAATTCCTCGGCGAAACGTTCGAGTTCGTCGTGCAGGTTGAGCCGCTGGCGTTCGCCCGATTCGCGACGCGACAGGCTGAGGACGTTCGCGATCAGGCTGTTCACGCGGTCGCTCTGCTTGTCGATGATCGCCAGCAGACGCTGGTCGGGCGCCGAAAGGTCGGGCGATTCGCGCAGTAGCTGGGCGCTGTGGGAGATCGCGCCCAGCGGGTTGCGGATCTCGTGCGCGATGCTGGCGGTCAGGCGTCCCAGGGCCTGCAGCTTGCTTGCCTGGGCCTGGCGGCGCAGTTCGGCGGCGTCTTCCAGGATCAACAGGGTACCCTGGTCGCCCTGGTTGCCCAGCGGGGCCAGGCGGACCTGCAGGGCGGGCTGTTCCTGGTCGCCGGGGAGGTGGCGGGTGCGGCTGGCCGGCCCGGTTTCTTCCTGCCATTCGCGCACGGCCCGGGCCAGACGCGGCGAGATCGACGACAGGTGCCGCCCCGGTCGGGGCGGGAGGAGCTGGCGCGCCGCCTCGTTGATGGAGCGGATGTAGCCCCGGGGGTCGATCGCCACCACTCCGGCGCTCATGCGCGCGATGATCTGGGCGTTGAGTTCCGCCAGGCTGGCGAGATCGACTTCCTGCTGTTCGACCTGGGCGCGGCTTTCGTCGGCCCGCCGGCTGAAGTGGTGGGCCAGCAGGGTTCCGGCCAGCAGCGCGGCCCCCAGCAGTCCGGCCTGGGTCAGGCTGTCGAGGTCGCCCAGCGTGATCAGGATGGCGAGGCCTTCCGCGCCCAGAAGGCCGGCGCTCACGGCGGCGGCCAGCGGGAGGCCCAGGCGACCGGCCGACAGCAGGGCCGTTGCCATCACCGCAGGGATCAGCAGCAGGCCGATGCCGGTGTGGACGCCCCCGGCAACCACCATCAATGCGAGCAGGCCCGCGGCATCCCCGGTGCCGCCCAGCAGGATCATGCGGCGGAACTGTGCGACGCGCTCGGGTTCGCGGTTGCAGTGTTCGGCAAACCCCGCCATGAACACCGAGAACACCAGGTAGCCGCCGGCCAGTGCGGGATAGACTTCGGGGACCGCGGGGTCCACGCCTACCGGCAGGCCCGGGAACAGGCCCATCAGGAGCAGGACCAGCGCGACAAACACCCGGTACAGGGCGTACAGGCGGCTGGAGCGCTGGGTGTCGGTGTCGATGACCATCGATCAGGGGTTCCCCGTGACGGTGGTCAGCTGCGGCCGGAAGGTCCGGCGTCGGCATGTTGCCGCGAGCAGTAGCAGAGGTCGCCGTCGCAAACTGCCTGGTCCTCGGGCACGTGTACCCCGCAGTGGGCACAGCGGACCATGGCGCCACTTTCGCGCAGGCTTTCCGGAGGTTCGTCGCGGCGCACGCGGCGGCGTTCGCCGCTGGAGCGCACGAGGGTGCGTACGGCGAGAAAGATGGCAACGATGGCGATGATCAGCAGGAGCAGCCTCATGCCGCGAGTTTAAATCAATGTGCACCCGCATGCCTTCCGCGGGTCTTTGCCGCATTGCGGGGGGTGTGGAACAATGCGGGTAATAGAGAAGCGTCTGGTTGCGGCAAGTGATTGATTGCGATGGATTTCGTCCCAATGTAGGCATCATCCTGTGCAACCGGGAGCGGCAGTTGTTCTGGGGCAAGCGCGCGGGGCAGGACGCCTGGCAGTTTCCGCAGGGCGGCATTCGCACCGACGAGACCCCGGAAGAGGCCCTGTTCCGTGAGCTGCGCGAAGAGACCGGGCTGCTTCCGGAACACGTGGAACTGCTGGGGAGCACCCGCCGCTGGCTGCGTTACCGGCTGCCGGAGCGCATGATCCGCCGGCGTCGCAACCCGGTGTGCGTGGGCCAGAAGCAGCGCTGGTTCCTGCTGCGCATGACGGGCGAGGAGAGCAATGTAATGCTGAATGCGATGGACACGCCGGAGTTCGATTCCTGGTGCTGGATTGACTATTGGCGTCCGGCACGTGAAGTGGTGCACTTCAAGCGCAATGTCTACCGCCGGGCGCTGTGCGAACTGGTGCCGCTGATGTTCCCCGAGCTGCAGCGCGACGACGACGCGGCACCCCGGTCCTGCAACTCTCCCGCGGTGTCGCGTTGAACGCCCCCGCCAATCCGCCTTCCATGCTCGAGGTCCTGCGCCGGGTGGTGCAGGAGGTCAACGGTGCGGCCGACTTCTTCGAGGCGCTGCACATCATCGTGACCCGGGTGAAGGCGGCGCTGGATATCGATGTCTGCTCGATCTACCTGAAGTCGCCGAGCTCCGGGCGCCTGGTGCTGATGGCCTCGGAAGGTCTGCATGCCGAAGCGGTGGGGCAGGTGGAGATGGACCCGTCGGAAGGGCTGGTCGGGCTGGTCGCGTCACGCGCGGAGCCGGTCAACCTCGACAGTGCCCAGGACCACCCCCGTTTCCGCTATTTCCCGGAGACCGGCGAAGAGCGCTTCCTTGCCTTCCTCGGCGTGCCGATTATCCACCAGCGCAGCCTGCTGGGGGTGCTGGTGGTGCAGCAGCGCGAGGCGCGGCGGTTCGACGACGAACACGTTTCTTTCCTGATCACCCTGGCCGCGCAGCTGGCCGGGGCGATCGCCTATGCCGAATTCAACGACGAGATCTCCAGTGAGACCCCGCTGATAGGTCACCAGAACGTGGAGGCGACCGGTATTGCCGGTTCCCCCGGGGTGGCCATCGGGCGTGCAGTGGTGGCCTATCGCCTGGCGGATCTCGACTCCATACCCGATCGCGAGGGCGCGGGTCCGGATACGGAGCTCGCGCATTTCCGCCAGGCGGTCAGCGATACCCGCGAGGAAATCGAGGATCTCAAGCAGCGCATGGGCGAGGCCCTGGGACCGGACGAGCAGGTGCTGTTCGACGCCTATCTGATGCTGCTGGGGTCGGATTCGCTGGTGCACAAGACCGAGGGGCGGATCTCGGCGGGGCAGTGGGCCCCGGCGGCGCTGCGTGACACCGTGCGCGAGAGCGTGCGGGTGTTCGAGGACATGGAGGACCCGTACCTGCGCGAACGCGCGGCGGACGTGCGTGACCTCGGTCGCCGCGTCCTGTCGCATCTGCTGCCGGCGGATCGGAGCCAGGACGAATTTCCCGAGGGCGGGATCCTGGTGGGTGACGACCTGACCGCGTCGCATCTGGCCGAGGTGCCGATCGAGCGCCTGGGCGCGATCGTGTCCGCGCAGGGCACGGGCTCCTCGCATATCGCGATCCTCGCACGGGCCCTGAACGTGCCGGCGGTGATGGGGGTCTCGGATCTGCCGGTAGGCCGCCTGGAGGAGCGCGAGATCCTGGTGGACGGGTATCGCGGCCGTCTGTTCGTGAACCCCAACGCCGAGCTGCGTGCGGAGTTCGAACGTCTGGTGCGCGAGGAACGCGAACTGGCCGAAGACCTGCGTGCGCTGGCGAAGGATCCGGCCGCCACGCGTGACGGGCATCCGGTGCCGGTGCTGGCCAACTCCGGGCTTCTGGCGGACATCAAGCCCTCGCTGGAATCGGGTGCCGAGGGCGTCGGGCTGTACCGCACCGAAGTCCCGTTCATGATCCGCGACCGTTTCCCCGGGGAGGAGGAGCAGGTACGGCTGTACGAACAGATCCTCGCGTCGTTCGACCCGATGCCGGTGACCCTGCGTACCCTGGACATTGGTGGGGACAAGGCGCTGCCCTATTTTCCGGTGCAGGAGGACAACCCCTTCCTCGGCTGGCGCGGCATCCGCATCTCGCTGGACCATCCGGAGATCTTCCTGACCCAGTTGCGGGCCATGCTGCGGGCGAGCCGCGAGCACGACAACCTGCAGATCCTGTTCCCGATGATCTCCGCGCTGGACGAGCTCAAGGGGGCCATGACCCTGCTCAACCGGGCGCGCGAAGAGCTGCTGGACGAGGGCTATCGCATCCCGATGCCGAAGATCGGGGTGATGGTCGAGGTGCCGGCGGCGGTTTATCTGGCCGAAACGCTCGCGCGGCGGGTGGACTTCCTGTCGGTGGGCACCAATGACCTGGTGCAGTACCTGCTGGCGGTGGATCGCAACAACGCCCGGGTCGCCAATCTGTACGACACCCTGCATCCGGCCTGTATCCACGCGCTGGAAAGTATTACCGAGGGGGCCCACCGCGCGGGCAAGCCGGTTTCGGTGTGCGGCGAGATGGCGGCGGACCCGGCCGCGGTGATCCTGCTGCTGGGCATGGGGATCGACAGCCTGAGTGTCAGCGTGTCGGCCATCCCCCGTATCAAGTGGGTGATCCGCTCGTTCTCCACCGATCGGGCCGAGGCCCTGCTGGCCCAGTGCCGGCTGCTGGAAAATCCGGAACAGACCCGTTCACTGCTCAACAACGCCCTGGTGCAGGCCGGCCTGGGCGGGCTGGTGCGCGCCGGCAAGACCTGAGGGCGGGCGCCCCGGTCTTTTCCCGCGGGCCCGGTGGGTGGGCTGTCAGCCGGAGGCCCGGCGGGCCCTGTTCCAGGCTACCGCGGCCGACACGGCGAACAGCAGCACGATGACACCGATGCCGATCAGGGCATCGGTGATCGAGCGGTTGACGGCCAGGATCACGATGCCCACCAGTGCCGGGACCGGCAGTTCATTGAACCAGCGATACCAGGTGTGGCCGCGGGTGTTGCGGTCCGCGGCGAAATCCGCCACCAGCTTGCCGCACCACAGGTGGTAGGCGATCAGCAGGGCGATCAGGGTGAGCTTGAAGTGCATCCAGGGCTGCTCCAGGTGCACCGGCACCAGCGCCAGCATAATGCCGCCGAAGATCACCGTGATGACCCCGCCCGGGGTCATGATCCCGTAGAACAGCTTGCGCTCCATGACCTTGAAGCGCTCGTTGCCGGGCGCGTCCTCGGTCATTGCGTGGTACACGAAAAGCCGCGGCAGATAGAACAGCCCCGCGAACCAGGTGACCATGAAGATCAGATGAAGGCTGAGGAACCAGGAGTAGGCGTCGTGCATGATGGCGTCCTTGTTGCGCCCGCAGCGGCGTTACGGGCCGGGTGTCCGGTGCTGGGTACCGGCTCAGGAGAGCCAGCGCTCCAGATGATCGCGGATCTGGTCGAAATCGGGTTCCCCAAGCTTCTGATAGACGATGCGGCCGCGGGGCGATACCAGGAACGTGGTCGGTGTCAGGCGAACCCCGCCCCAGGTGCTCGCCAGATCGCCATTCTCGTCGTGAATGACGGTGTAGGCGATCTCGCGGTCTTCGCTCATCGAGCGTACCCGGCTTTCGCGGTCGTGCGCCATGGCGATGGCCACGATATCGAACCCGCGGTCGCGGAAATCGGCGTGCAGTTCATTGAGGGTGGGGATCTCGCGGATGCATTCCGGGCAGTCGGTGGCCCAGAAAGAGATCAGGACCGGGCGGCCGTCATAGTCGTCGAGCGACACCGCCTCGCCTTCGAGATTGCTGGCGGCGAAGCCGGGGGCTTCGCGCACGCCATCGCCGGTGGTGATCCACGCCGCGCCGACCGCGATCAGCACAAGGATGATAAAGACGCCGCCGATCGCGGCCTTGCGGTCCAGTTTGAGCTTGCTCATGTTTCCGGTTCCCGTGACTCGTCAAGGAGGCGTTGTTACTGACCTCGAAAATGCGTACCGCGTTCCGCCGCGGGGCGCGAGCCGGTATCATGCCGCAGCATGACTTCCGTAACCAACAACAAGCCCACCCGTCTCGGGGTGGTCGGGGCCACCGGCTACGCCGGCGTCGAACTGTTGCGCATCCTCGCCGGGCATCCGGCGGTGGAGCTGCACGCGGTGACCTCGCGCGGCGAGGACGGCACCCCGGTCGCCGATCTGTTCCCCAGTCTGCGCGGGGTGCTGGATGCGGTCTTCCGGGCCCCGGAGCCGGAGCTGCTGGCGGAGTGCGATGTGGTGTTCTTCGCCACGCCGCACGGGGTGGCCCATGCAATGGCCGGCGATCTGCTCGCGCGCGGCGTACGCGTGATCGACCTGTCGGCGGATTTCCGCATCCGCGATCCCGAGCTGTGGAGCCGGTGGTACGGCCAGCCGCACGGGGCGCCGGAATACCTGGGCGAGGCGGTGTACGGCCTGCCCGAACTGCACCGCGGACCCATCTCCGAGGCGCGTCTGATCGCCGTGCCGGGCTGCTACCCCACCGCGGTGACGCTGGCCCTTCTGCCCTTGCTCGAGAACAACCTGGTGGATGTGTCCGACATCATCGCGGATGCCAAGAGCGGGGTCAGCGGAGCGGGCCGGCAGGCGCGTATCGGCGGGCTGTTCGCCGAGGTGCAGGAGAATTTCCGCGCCTACGCCAGCGGCGGACACCGGCACTGGCCGGAGATCCACCAGACGCTGGCGGAGGTGGCCGGCGCGGACGTGGGGCTGATCTTCCAGCCGCACCTGGTGCCGATGACGCGGGGGATCCTGGCCACCCTCTATCTGCGTCCGCTGGATGACGGCGACTGGGAGGCGCTGTTCCGGGAACGCTACGCCGGCGAGCCTTTCGTTGATGTCATGCCGTCGGGGTCGCATCCGGAAACCGCGTCGGTGCGGGGGACCAACCAGTGTCGTCTGGCCCTGGCCACGCCGCCGCACAGTGGCCGCCGCATGGTGATTTCGGCCATCGACAACCTGGTCAAGGGTGCGGCAGGGCAGGCCGTGCAGAACATGAATCTGATGCTGGGACGCCCGGAAACGGAGGGGCTGGAACTGGTTCCGGCCTTCCCCTGATCCATGCGATGGCGACGGCGTCCGCGGGTTCCCGCTCCGCGACGGTTGCGGGGGCACCCCCTGCGCCGCGCGGTGGCGCCCGTTCTCGTGCTGATGATGGTGGGCGCGGCGGGCGTATGGTGGTGGCTGAACGCCGGAGTTCCGCAGTCGACGGAGGTGACCCGTGAGCGGGACGCGCGTCTGGTCGAACTGCAAACGGCCTTGCAGGAACTTGCGCAGGAGCGTGACGCGGCCGTGCGCGAGCGGCTGCGCAGCGAGCGGCACCGTGAGGTGGCCGAGGCGGAACTCGCGGCCTGCCGGCGCGATGCCGAAGCCCGCGAAGCCGAACTGCTGGTGCTGCGCGAAGAGCTGGCGTTCTACCAGCGGCTGGCGGACGATGCCGGAGGCGATCGCATCGGCCTGCGCAATATCGCGGTGCATGAGACCGGTATCGAGGGTGAATACGAACTGATTTTCCAGGTGCACCGCGCCGGTCTGCGCGGAGAGGTCCCGGTGAGCTGGGACCTGGAGCTGGAAGGCGAACGCGACGGGGAGCGCGTGAGTCAGGGGACCGACGACCTGGGGCCGGACCTGCAGTCCGGGCGCAGCTTTGATCTGCGATTCCTGCGCACGGTCCGGGTGCGCCTGGTGCTGCCGGAGGGTTTCGGCCCGCAACGGCTGTCCATTAGAGTGGAGTCCGAAGAGGACGGGCCGGACCGGATCGAAGAAACAAGAGGATGGGCTGCGGCCCGGAGGGCGAGTGAATGATGGGACGCAAGCGCAGGCAACGGGCCCGTCGGGTCGACACACTGATCGGCGAGAATACCGCGATCCACGGCGACCTGGAATTCAGCGGCGGGCTGCATCTTGAAGGCCGGATCGTCGGAGACGTGCGGGCTTCGACCGACGGCTCCGCGGTGCTGGTGGTCGACGAGAAGGGCCAGATCGAAGGGCAGGTCGCGGTGCCGCATCTGGTACTGAACGGCAGCGTGCGCGGCGATGTCCATGCCGGAGAGCACGTTGAGCTGGGCGAGAAGGCGCGGCTGGAGGGAAATCTTTATTACAGCGTGCTGCAGATGGCGGAGGGCGCCTCGGTGGATGGACAGCTGCGGCGTCGGGATGCGGATGCCGCACTGGAAGGCGAGACGCCATTGACCGCCCTGGCCGACGACACGCTTACCGCGCGTAACGATTCTTGACTCCGGCGGTCAGACTTCATAGCTTGGCAATCAAATGATCACAGGAGACACCGTATGTCCGACACGATGACGTCCAACGCGCAGGCCGAGACGGATGACATGGACATCCCCAGCCCGCTGGTGTTTACCGATGCCGCCGCAAGCAAGGTGAAGGGGCTGATCGAGGAGGAGAACAACGACAATCTCAAGCTCCGCGTCTTCGTCAGCGGTGGCGGCTGCTCCGGTTTCCAGTACGGCTTCACCTTCGACGAGACCATCGGTGACGGCGACACCGTGGTCGAGAACGGCGGGGTGACCCTGCTGATCGATCCGATGAGCTTCCAGTACCTGGCCGGCGCCGAGATTGACTACACCGAAGGCCTCGAAGGCGCCCAGTTCGTGATCCGCAACCCCAACGCGACCACCACCTGCGGCTGCGGTTCCAGCTTCTCGGTCTGATCCGGCGGCCAGATCGGCGCACTACAGGCCCGGCCCGGCAACGGACCGGGCCTTTTTCATGCTCTTTTACCCCCCGGGGATCACGCACCCGAGGATGCGGGGTCCGCGGGCCCCGGTGACCGCCGGCAGGTTTCCGCTCTGATGATGCAGGGTCCGGAACGCCAGCCATGCAAAAGCGGCGCCTTCGACCTGTTCGGCCGGAATGCCGCTGGCATCGGTGAGTTCGATCCGGGTCTGCGGCAGGGCGGCCGCAAGTCGTTCCAGCAGAAAGCGGTTACGCGCCCCCCCTCCGCAGATCAGCACGTCTTCCGGTGCGTTGCCCGGTCGCACGAGTTCCCGGGCGATCGCGTGTGCCGTCAGCTCGGCCAGGGTTGCCTGCACGTCCGCCGGCTTCGCGGTGGCCAGTGTTTGCCCGCCCCGGGCGGCGAGCCACGCGGGTGAAAAATGTTCGGGCCCGGTGCTCTTGGGCGGCGTGCGCTGGAAGTAGGGGTCCGCCAGCAGGGCCTGCAGCAGTTCCGGGCGCACCTGCCCCGTGCGGGCCCATGCCCCGTCCGCGTCGTATTCGCAGCCCCGGTGGTGCCGCACCCAGTGATCCAGCAGGGTGTTGCCGGGGCCGCAGTCGTGGCCGCTGACCTCGCCGTCAGGCGGCAGCCGGGTCACGTTGCTGATGCCACCGATGTTCACCACCGCCCGGTCATGACCCGGCTGCGCAAAGCGGGCCGCGTGGAACCCGCAGGCCAGCGGTGCGCCTTCTCCGCCGGCGGCGATGTCCCGCTGACGGAACATCGCCACCGTATCCACGCCGGTTCGCTCGGCAATCCGGAACGGGTCACCGATCTGCCATGAAAACGCCGGTTCCGCATCGGGGGCGTGATGGAGCGTCTGGCCATGGCTGCCGATCCCGCGGACATCGCCCGGGCTCAGCCTCTCCGACCGGAGCAGATCCGTGGCCGCGCGTGCGAACTGCTCGCCGACCCGTGCATCCAGGGTGCCCGCGGTCACCGCGCTCAGCTCCGACTGCTCCACCGCCGCGGCCAGATCCGTCGCGAGACTGGCCGGATACGCGCGGTGGTGATGTGCGATTACCCGCGCGTCGCGGCCATCCCCGATGGCAGTGAGGACCGCGTCGATCCCGTCGCGGCTGGTGCCCGACATCAATCCGATGTAGTACGCCAATATCGTGTCTCCTGAGTCCTTCGCGCCGATGCGGCCGCCGGGGTATCCTTGCGGCTTTTCCGTGCCCGCGCTCGGGCGGGACAACAATCGTGACACGAGAGGCATCGATGGATATCGAAGAACAGCTCGCCGTCTTCCGCCGCGGCGCCGACGAGATTCTCCGCGAAGACGAGCTGCGCGAAAAGCTGCGCCTCGGCCGTCCTCTGCGGATCAAGGCCGGGTTCGATCCCACCGCGCCGGACCTGCATCTCGGCCACACGGTCCTGATCAACAAGCTGCGTCAGCTCCAGGACCTCGGGCACCACGTGCTCTTCCTGATCGGGGACTTTACCGGTCGTATCGGCGATCCGTCCGGCAAGAATGCCACGCGCCCCCCGCTGTCGGGGGAGGACATCGAGCGCAACGCCGCCACCTACCGCGAGCAGGTGTTCCGGATCCTCGATCCCGAGCGCACCGAGATCGTCTTCAATTCCACCTGGATGGAACCCCTCGGCGCCGCGGGCATGGTCCAGCTGGCCTCGCGCCAGACGGTCGCCCGAATGCTCGAGCGCGATGACTTTCACAAGCGATATCAGGACCACCAGCCGATCGCGATCCATGAATTCCTTTATCCCCTGATCCAGGGTTATGACTCGGTCGCCCTGGAAGCCGACGTCGAGCTGGGCGGCACCGACCAGAAATTCAACCTCCTGGTGGGGCGCGAGCTGCAGAAACAGGAGGGAGGCAACCCCCAGGTCATCCTGACCATGCCCATCCTCGAAGGCCTGGATGGCGTGCAGAAGATGAGCAAGTCGCTGGATAACTACGTGGCCGTGCAGGACACCCCCGAAGACATGTTCGGCAAGCTCATGTCCATCTCCGACGAACTCATGTGGCGGTACTACGAATTGTTGAGTCTGCGGTCCATGGACGAAGTGCGGGGCGAGCGCGAACGGGCCGCGACCGGCGAACGCAACCCGCGCGACATCAAGTTCGACCTCGCGATCGAGCTGGTGGATCGATTCCATGGGAAAGGTGCCGGCGCAAGCGAACGCGACCGTTTCATTCAGCGCTTCCAGCACCAGGCCCTGCCCGAGGACATCCCCGAGCTGCGACTCGACATTCCTGCCGAGGGCCTGCCCCTGGCCAATCTCCTCAAGCAGGCCGGTCTCGCTGCATCCACCAGCGAGGCGCGCAACCTCGTCCGTCAGAGGGGCGTGCGCGTGAACGGGGAGCGCGCTACCGACGCGATGGCCGTCGTGACCGCGGCAACGCCCGTGCTGCTGCAGGTAGGCAAGCGTCGCATCGCCCGCGTGGAACGCGCCTGACAGGGGTTCGCCGGGGCCTGAGTGAACGCGGTAAAAGAAAATTAACGAAAGCGCTTGACGGTCCGTCTGTGAGCCCTATAATGCGCACCCATCGAACGGCACACAGCCGCTTCGGTCCTCCCCAAAACGGGAGGTCGGCAAGCCGCTCCGGCGCGCTTCGCCAGCAGGAAGGTCTGCAAAAAGATGAACGGAAGGGGTTGACGCCCCGAACGGCATCAGGCAAACTTTCCAGCTCACTCGGGGCAAACGCCAAGCGCTACGCCAACCGAGTGAAACAAAAAGTTTCAA
>NZ_QKMA01000005.1:0-115000 GCF_003208255.1 Thioalkalivibrio sp. ALE21 | reverse complement strand
TGGAAAGGCCGGCCAAAGTGGGTGATAGCCCCGTAAGCGAAAGATCATGCACCGTGAAATCGAGTAGGGCGGGGCACGTGAAACCCTGTCT
This sequence comes from Thioalkalivibrio sp. ALE21, assembly GCF_003208255.1. Classification (NCBI taxonomy): domain Bacteria; kingdom Pseudomonadati; phylum Pseudomonadota; class Gammaproteobacteria; order Chromatiales; family Ectothiorhodospiraceae; genus Thioalkalivibrio; species Thioalkalivibrio sp. ALE21. Next base: position 114,909 of record NZ_QKMA01000005.1, on the reverse strand, counting down.
GAACATGGGGGGACCATCCTCCAAGGCTAAATACTCCCTACCGACCGATAGTGAACCAGTACCGTGAGGGAAAGGCGAAAAGAACCCCGGAGAGGGGAGTGAAATAGAACCTGAAACCGTGTGCGTACAAGCAGTGGGAGCCCCTTCGGGGGTGACCGCGTACCTTTTGTATAATGGGTCAGCGACTTACTTTCAGTGGCAAGGTTAACCGATAAGGGGAGCCATAGGGAAACCGAGTCTTAATAGGGCGCTCAGTCGCTGGAAGTAGACCCGAAACCGGGCGATCTATCCATGGCCAGGGTGAAGGTGGGGTAACACCCACTGGAGGCCCGAACCCACTAATGTTGAAAAATTAGGGGATGAGCTGTGGATCGGAGTGAAAGGCTAATCAAGCTCGGAGATAGCTGGTTCTCCTCGAAAGCTATTTAGGTAGCGCCTCATGTATCACTTCCGGGGGTAGAGCACTGTTATGGCTAGGGGGCCATCCCGGCTTACCAAACCATTGCAAACTCCGAATACCGGAAAGTGCGAGCATGGGAGACACACGGCGGGTGCTAACGTCCGTCGTGGAAAGGGAAACAACCCAGACCGCCAGCTAAGGTCCCCAAATCATGGCTCAGTGGGAAACGATGTGGGAAGGCAGAGACAGCCAGGAGGTTGGCTTAGAAGCAGCCATCCTTTAAAGAAAGCGTAATAGCTCACTGGTCGAGTCGGCCTGCGCGGAAGATTTAACGGGGCTAAAGCCATGTACCGAAGCTGCGGACCTGCTTTGCAGGTGGTAGAGGAGCGTTCTGTAAGCCTGCGAAGGTGTGTCGAGAGGCATGCTGGAGGTATCAGAAGTGCGAATGCTGACATGAGTAACGATAAGATGGGTGAAAAACCCATCCGCCGAAAGCCCAAGGTTTCCTGCGCAACGTTAATCGGCGCAGGGTTAGTCGGCCCCTAAGGCGAGGCAGAAATGCGTAGTCGATGGGAAACAGGTTAATATTCCTGTACCTCGCGTTAATGCGATGGGGGGACGGAGAAGGCTAAGTGATCCGGCTGTTGGTGCCCGGTTCAAGCATGTAGGGAGTACTCCTAGGCAAATCCGGGGGTACATATCCTGAGATGTGATGACGAGCTCCCAAGGGAGCGAAGTCACTGATGCCCTGCTTCCAGGAAAAGCCTCTAAGCTTCAGTTAACGTGAGACCGTACTCCAAACCGACACAGGTGGGCAGGGTGAGAATCCCAAGGCGCTTGAGGAAACTCGGGTGAAGGAACTAGGCAAAATGGTACCGTAACTTCGGGAGAAGGTACGCCTCGGATGGTGACGGGACTCGCTCCCCGAGCTGTTCGAGGTCGCAGAGACCAGGCCGCTGCGACTGTTTACTAAAAACACAGCACTCTGCTAACTCGAAAGAGGACGTATAGGGTGTGACGCCTGCCCGGTGCCGGAAGGTTAATTGATGGGGTTAGCTTCGGCGAAGCCCTTGATCGAAGCCCCGGTAAACGGCGGCCGTAACTATAACGGTCCTAAGGTAGCGAAATTCCTTGTCGGGTAAGTTCCGACCTGCACGAATGGCGTAACGATGGCGGCGCTGTCTCCACCCGAGACTCAGTGAAATTGAAATCGCAGTGAAGATGCTGTGTACCCGCGGCCAGACGGAAAGACCCCGTGAACCTTTACTACAGCTTCACACTGAACTTTGAGCTTGTTTGTGTAGGATAGGTGGGAGGCTTTGAAACCGGGACGCCAGTCTCGGTGGAGCCATCCTTGAAATACCACCCTTGCAAGTTTGGAGTTCTAACTCAGGCCCGTTATCCGGGTCGAGGACCGTGTGTGGTGGGTAGTTTGACTGGGGCGGTCTCCTCCCAAAGAGTAACGGAGGAGTGCGAAGGTACCCTCAGCGCGGTCGGAAATCGCGCGACGAGTGCAAAGGCATAAGGGTGCTTGACTGCGAGACAGACACGTCGAGCAGGTGCGAAAGCAGGTCTTAGTGATCCGGTGGTTCTGTATGGAAGGGCCATCGCTCAACGGATAAAAGGTACTCCGGGGATAACAGGCTGATACTGCCCAAGAGTCCATATCGACGGCAGTGTTTGGCACCTCGATGTCGGCTCATCACATCCTGGGGCTGAAGCAGGTCCCAAGGGTATGGCTGTTCGCCATTTAAAGTGGTACGCGAGCTGGGTTTAGAACGTCGTGAGACAGTTCGGTCCCTATCTGCCGTGGGCGTCGGAGATTTGACAGGATCTGTCCCTAGTACGAGAGGACCGGGATGGACGCACCTCTGGTGTTCCGGTTGTCACGCCAGTGGCATTGCCGGGTAGCTAAGTGCGGAAGGGATAACCGCTGAAAGCATCTAAGCGGGAAACCCACCTGGAGATGAGATCTCCCTGGAGCTTCGAGCTCCCTGAAGGGCCGTTGAAGACGACAACGTTGATAGGCTGGGTGTGGAAGCGCGGTAACGCGTGAAGCTAACCAGTACTAATTGCCCGTGCGGCTTGACCATATAACACCCAAATGGTTGTTGGTCTCTTCTGACACATCACCTAGTTGCATTCCGAATTTGGACAGTGAGCGCTGTCCAGCCAGTTTGCCTGGCGGCTATAGCGAGCAGGAACCACCCGATCCCATCCCGAACTCGGAAGTGAAACTGCTCTGCGCCGATGGTAGTTAGGGGCCTCCCCTCGTGAGAGTAGGTCACCGCCAGGCATTTACACCGAAAGCCCGATTCCTCTTGCGAGGGGTCGGGCTTTTTTTGTGCCTGTTTTTGTGGTCGTGAGACGCCGGACGGCCGGCGGGAGGTATGCGGTGGCGAACAAGCGGACGGATGGTGGGCTGGTGATCGTGGGCCTGGTGCTTATTGCCGTGGGGGCGTATGCGCTGCTGGGGCAGCAGGTCCATTTCTCGCCGATCGCTCCCCGTGAGGATGGCGGGTTTGGTGGGTGGTTCGCGACGGTGGTGGGCGTAGTGATGATCCTTGGCGGGCTGTATTTCCTGCGCGAATCGCGAAAGTAGCCATCGGCAGCCAGCGGGCTGCGGCTCCCTAGAGCTCGCGCCAGCGGAACCCTTCTTCCTGGGTGGCAAGTTCCATTTCGGCTGCGGCGGCGCCGACGCCCTCTGCAAGCGCTTTCCGGGCGTGGTCGGGATGGTTGTTGTCGCTGGACAGGTGCATCCCGATCAGGGAGCGCAGCTTTCGGTTGTCGGCCCGCCGGAGCAGGTCACGCGCCGCGTGATTGGGGAGGTGGCCCCATCCTCCGCGAATGCGCTCCTTGAGACGCTCGGGGTACGGGCCGGCCTGGAGCATATCCGGCTCGTGGTTGCATTCGAGCAGGAGGCCGTCGGCCCGGGCGGCGATCTCGACCATGTGGGGCGTGACATGGCCGGCATCGGTCATTAGTGCCAGCTCGCGGTCGCCATCGGACAACGTGAACTGCGTGGGTTCCCGCGAGTCATGCGGGACGGTGAACGGAATCACCCGCAGGTCGCGGATCTCGATCGGCGAGTCGCTGGTGATTTCCAGGGTGCTGGGGAAGCGATTGTCACGGGCGGCACGGATGGTGCCGTGGGAAGCGTATACGGGGATCCCGTGGCGTCGGGAGAACGCGCCGGTAGCCCCGATATGGTCACCGTGCTCGTGCGTGATGAGGATTGCGTTCAGCTGGTTGGGCTGCAGGCCTGCGCGCGCGAGCCGACGTTCGGCCTCCTGAGCGGAGAAGCCGCAGTCGATCATGATGCAGGTGTGGCGGGCGCGCACGACCAGTGCGTTTCCGCCGCTTCCGCTTCCAAGGGAACAGTATCGAAGCATGCCGACAGTGCCGGTGCTCGGCGGTCAGCGGCGAAAGCCTTCCTCGATCTTTTCGAGGAGGAACCGGGTGTCGTCCTCGTCCAGCGGTTCGCCGTCGATGTCCCGTGCACGCAGGAGGGACTGGCCGTTGTCCGCGGAGAGTTCGATCCGGTAGCGCGTGTCTGCGCGGCGGTCACCGCGACCGAACAGGCGGCTGAAGAAGCCACCTTCGTCTTCGTCGGCGCTGTCCGGGCGATAGGTGACTTCGTGCACCCCGCTGCGGCGGTCGCGTTCGTCGACGAGGAGGCCGGAACGGTCGAGGCGGGTGCCGAGGTGCCGCCATACCTGGTCCGCGTCGCTGTCAAAGCGAAGAACCAGTTCGTCGCCGACATTCTCGATGCGTGCGCCCGGCACCCGCTGGACCTCCGATTCGTCGGCGCGCTGACCGCCTTCGCCGGGGTCGCCGGTGAGCAGGAACAGGCGCAGGCGATTGAGCATTTCCGCCTCCAGCTCCGGATCGGAGGGGCGGGAAACCCAGAGGAAGCGTTCTTCGCCCACGGGCTGTTCTTCGGCCCCGCGATGGGTGATGTAGACCGCGGTGCGACCGTCGTCCTCGCGTTCGACGCGCAGGCGGTACCGGTCACGGGTGTTCGAATCGTAGAGACCGCCAATGGTCCGGGCGATGAAACCGCGGGTGCCGCTGAACGGGATACCGGCGCGGTCTTCGGCCCACTGGGTTTCCATGATGCCGACTTCCGGTTCGTTGCGTTCCAGCGGCAGGTTCTGGCTGTCCCAGAACGCGGCCAGGCGATTCCACAGGTCGTCCGGGTCGGTATCGACCGTCAGCCAGCGCGTATCGCCGTCACGCCAGATCTGTACATCGCTGTCTTCGGGCAGGACCTGGACCTCGCCGGCTCGCGGCGCCAGGGCGCCCGTTCCGCCGGGTGTGCCGGTCTGTCGGGTATCGGGCTGCTGCATCTCGCGGGCGCTGACGCGTTCTCCCGGCGCGTCGGGGACGCGGTAGCCGTCGCGGCTGTCGGGGGCGCTGAGCTCGGGCGGAACCTCGAGGTCAGGGGCCTGACGGGATTCCTGATAAACAGGGCCACCGTCATCGGTACCGGCGCAGCCGGCGGTACCCAGGGCAAGGGCGACGGCCAGCGGCAGCGCCGCGGGCAGGTAAGCGCGTACGGTAGTACGAGCGGAAAAGGACGAAAAACGGGTCATGAACGGTTCATACCTCGATGCCGGCCTGGCGCATGGCGTCCAGAACCGGGGCGTGAAACGGAGCCGAAAGCGGTGTCAGCGGGAGGCGGATGCCTTCTTCCATCATGCCCATCTGCTGCAGCGCCCATTTGACCGGGATCGGGTTGGCTTCCAGGAACAGGGCCGAGTGCAGCCCGTCCAGCTGGCGGTTGATCTCGCGGGCTCGTTCGGCATCGCCTTCGCGTACTGCCCGGCACATCTCCGACATCAGACGCGGCGCGACGTTCGCCGTGACCGAGATGACGCCGTGGCCGCCGGCCAGCATGAAGGCAAGTCCGTTGGCATCCTCGCCGCTGAACAGGTCCAGGCGGCTCCCGACGCGTTCGACCAGCTCGGCAGTGCGCTCGTTGCTGCCGGTCGCCTCCTTGATGCCGACGATGTTGGGCACCCCGGCGAGGCGCTCGACGGTTTCGGGCAGGATGTCGACCGCCGTCCGGCCGGGCACGTTGTACAGGATCTGCGGGATGTCCACCGCCTCGGCGATGGTCTTGTGATGCAGATACAGACCTTCCTGGGTCGGCTTGTTGTAGTAGGGGGCGACCAGCAGGCAGGCATCGGCACCGGCTTCCTTCGCGCACCGGGTCAGGGCGATGGCCTCGCGGGTGGAGTTGGCTCCGGTTCCGGCAATGACCGGGAGGCGGCCATCGATGGTGCGCACGACGTGCGCGATGGCCTCGCAGTGTTCGTCGAAATCGAGGGTGGCCGATTCGCCGGTGGTGCCCACGGCGACGATGGCGTCGGTACCCGACTCGACATGGAATTCCAGCAGCCGATCCAGCGCTGGCCAGTCCAGGCTGCCATCGGCGTGCATCGGGGTCGCGAGCGCGACCATGCTGCCTTGAAACATCGCCCCCTCCAGGACAAGTAATGGTGCAGTCTAACGGGGGACTGACAGGGCATTCAAGAAAGCGCCGCGTTGGCCTGTACCCGGGGAGGTGATATGTTCCGGCATCATGATCCACGCGATGCGCCATTGCCGTTCGCCATCCTGCTCGCCGGTTGCAGGAGGCCGGGCCCGTGGCTGAGGTCGTCGGGGCCGGTACGCACACCGAGCTGGTGCTGAGTCTGCTGGGGCCGGACCGGCCGGGCCTGGTGACTCAGGTGACCCAGCACGTTGCCGAATCCGGTTGCAATCTGGAAGCCAGTCGCATGGTGGTGCTTTCCGGCTACGCCTGCATGGCGGTGACCGCCAGCGGAAACTGGAAGACCCTGGCGACCCTGGAAGGGCGGCTGGAACGTCTGGAACGCGAGAGCGGGCTGGTGGTGACCGCGCGTCGCGGGCCGCTGGAGGAGGCCGGAGAGGCCGCCATGGCCTATGCCGTGGACGTCATCGCCCTGGATGCCCCGGGGCTGCTGCACGGCCTGGCGAACTTCTTCGCCACGCGGGGCGTCAACCTGCGGGATGTACAAAGTCGCGTCTACACGGCGCAGCAGACAGGCGCCCGCATGTTCGCGGCGAACATCGTGATCGACATCCCGGCCGCGCAGCATCTGGCGACGCTGCGGGGCGAATTCATGGACTTCTGCGACGAACTCAATCTCGACGGGGTGCTGGAGCCGATCAAGGCCTGAATGCCGCCCCGTCCCCGACCGGAGACACGAGAATGACGGTTGCGATCGATCAGCCCGTACCTGCCGATATCCGCCTGCCGGCCACCGGCGACCAGGAGCTGGCGCTGGAGGATTTCCGCGGGCGCACGGTGGTCCTGTATTTCTACCCCAAGGACAACACGCCGGGGTGTACCAACGAGAGCCGTGACTTTGCCGAGCGCCTGGCCGATGTCGAGGCAGCGGGGGCGGTGATCCTCGGCTGCTCGCGCGACAGCGTGAAGAGCCACGAGAATTTCCGCAGCAAGCAGGAGCTGCCGTTCGACCTGCTCAGCGATGCGGACGAGCGCCTGTGCGAGGCCTTCGACGTCATTGGCATGAAGAACATGTACGGCAAGCAGGTGCGCGGCATCGAGCGCTCCACGTTCCTGATCGACGCGGACGGCGTGCTGCGCCGGGAATGGCGCAAGGTGAAAGTCCCCGGCCACGTGGACGAGGTGCTCGCCGCGGTGCGTGAACTCTCGGGCTGACATCGAGCGCGTTTCTGCCCCTGCCCCTGCGCCCCGGAGGCCCGATGATCGAAGACCGCGAACCCGGCCGTCATCTGTTCGTGCTGGACACCAACGTCCTGATGCACGACCCCACCGCGCTGTTCCGTTTCAAGGAACACGACATCTTCCTGCCGATGGTGGTCCTGGAAGAGCTGGACCGGGGCAAGAAGGGGATCTCCGAGGTGGCGCGCAACGTGCGTCAGGTGAGCCGGTTCATCGACGAGCTGATGACCGGGGCTACCCACGAGGCGATTGTCGCCGGGCTTTCGCTGACCGCGACGTCGCTGGAGGACTCGGATCTCGGCGGCCATGGCCGGCTGTTTTTCCAGACCCGCAGCCTGAATTCGCATTTGCCCGAGTCGCTGCCGGGCTCTTCGGCCGACAACGATATCCTCAGCACCGCGCAGGCGCTGGAAGAAGAGCTCCCGGATGTCCGGGTGACCCTGGTGTCCAAGGACATCAACCTGCGCATCAAGGCTGCGGTGATCGGCCTGCATGCGGAGGATTATCACAACGACCAGGTGCTGGATGACGTTTCTCTGTTGTACTCGGGGATGCAGGAGCTGCCCGGGGACTTCTGGGACACCCACGGCGCGGCGATGGATTCCTGGCAGGAGGCCGGCCGGACCTATTACCGGGTGAAGGGGCCGCTGGTTGCGGAATGGCATCCCAACCAGTTCGTCTATCGCGAGGGCGAGCAGCCCCTGAGTGCCATCGTGCTGGAGGTGGATCGGCCGGCCGAGAGCGCCGTGATCGAGCTGGTGGACGACTACATGAATCCCCGGCACACCGTCTGGGGCATCAATGCCCGCAACCGCGAGCAGAACCTGGCGCTGAACCTGCTGATGGATCCGGAGGTCGATTTCGTCTCGCTGGTGGGAGCGGCGGGGACGGGCAAGACCCTGCTGACCCTGGCGGCCGGCCTGGCGCAGACGCTCGAGGACGGGACCTACAAGGAAATCATCATGACTCGGGTGACGGTGCCGGTGGGCGAGGACATCGGCTTCCTGCCGGGTACCGAAGAGGAGAAGATGACCCCCTGGATGGGGGCCCTGATGGACAATCTCGAGGTCCTCGGCGGCAACACCGAAGGGGCCGGGGAATGGGGCCGGGCGGCCAGCGGGGACATCCTGACCAGCCGCATCAAGATTCGCTCGCTCAACTTCATGCGCGGGCGTACCTTCCTCAGCCGCTACATCATCCTGGACGAGGCGCAGAACCTCACCAGCAAGCAGATGAAGACGCTGATCACCCGTGCCGGGCCGGGGACCAAGATCGTCGCGCTGGGCAACATCGCGCAGATCGATACCCCGTACCTCACCGAGACCACCTCGGGGCTGACCTATGTGGTGGACCGCTTCCGTGAATGGACGCACAGCGGACACATCACGCTCACCCGCGGCGAGCGCTCGCGGCTGGCGGATTACGCTTCCAACAACCTGTAGGTGGCGCAGGTCGCGCTGCAACAACCGCGAAGGAAAATCCGGCCCCGTCATTGCGAGGAGCCGCAGGCAACGCGGCAACCTTCCGAAGCTGGCGCCGAGTCAGATACGGGCTCAGATGGTCCCGGACGGAGATCGCCACGTCGCTTCGCTCCTCGCGATGACGATGCAGGCGATAACCCGTCGCGATGACGATGCGGGCGATAACCCGTCGCGATGACGATGCGGGCGATAACCTGAGCCCGGCCCCCTGCGGCCCCCCGCAATGGCGGGGCGCGGGTGGAGCGGGTGGGGGTCTAGCCGTCCTCGCTGTAGCGCACGCAGGCGCGGTCGGTCTCCCACAGGGTCAGGGTGCTGACGCGCAGCCCGGGGCGGTTCAGGCGTTCCGCCAACTCGCGGAAGAACCAGCGGGCGATGTTCTCCGCGGTGGGATTGACGGTGTCGAACGGCGGCACGTCGTTGAGGTAACGATGATCCAGCTGCCCGGCGATCTCGCGTGCGGCGCTCTTGACCACCTTGAAATCCACCGCCATTCCGGTGTCGTCCAGGGTTTCGGCCTCGACCTCGGCTTCCACCTTCCAGTTGTGGCCGTGCATGTTCGCGCACTGCCCCGGGTAATCGCGCAGGGTGTGCGCGGAGGCGAAGTCGGTCAGGACGCGCAGGGTATAGCGGGCACTCATGTTCGGATTCCGGAAGCGGTCGGCCGGCGGGCCGGGAGATGGCTGTCAGCCTGCAAAGCCTAGCCGGCCGCCCGGTGCGGCGCAATTCTCCTGCCCGGCCGCGTGGCGAATCGCTGCCAGCACGCCGGCGGTATCGAGACCGCATTCGGCGAGGATGGTCTCGCGCGGCCCGTGTTCGGTGAAGCGGTCGGGGATGCCGAGGGTCTGGCAGGGGATGTCCAGCCCCTCCGCCGACAGCCACTCCAGGACCGCGCTGCCGGCGCCGCCGGCGCGGGCATGATCCTCCAGCGTCACCAGGCGGTCGTGTTCCGCCGCCAGGCGGGCCAGGCAGGCGGTATCCAGCGGCTTGACGAAGCGCATGTTGACGACCGTCGCATCCAGGGCTTCGCCGGCCTCCAGCGCCGTATCCAGCAGGGCGCCGAAGGACAGGATGGCGATGCGTTCCCCCGCACCGTCCGCGCCCGCCTCGCGACGGATCTCGGCCTCGCCCACCGGCAGCGGATCCAGACGGTCGCCCGGCTCCGTACCCGGGCCGCTGCCGCGCGGATAGCGCACCGCGGCCGGACCGTTCCAGGCAAAGCCGGTCGCCAGCATGCGGCGGCATTCGGCCTCGTCGGCCGGGGCCATCAGCAGCAGGTTGGGTACGCTGCGCAGCAGGGCGATGTCGAAGGTACCGGCATGGGTGGGGCCGTCGGCGCCGACGATGCCGGCCCGGTCGATGGCGAACAGCACCGGCAGATCCTGCAGGGCGACATCATGGATGACCTGGTCCATGGCCCGCTGCAGGAAGGTCGAGTAGATCGCGACCACCGGGTGCTGGCCCTCGCAGGCCATGCCGGCCGCCAGGGTCACTGCGTGCTGCTCGGCGATGCCGACGTCGAAGTAGCGCTGCGGGTACTGTTCGGAGAAGGCGACCAGGCCCGAGCCCTCGCGCATCGCCGGGGTGATGCCCAGCAGGCGCTCGTCGGCCGCCGCCTGGTCGCACAGCCACTGGCTGAAGACATCGGTGTAGGTCGGTGCCTTCGGGCCGGAGGGGGTGAGGCCGTTCTCCGGTTCGAACTTGGACACGCCGTGATAGCGGCAGGGGTCCTCTTCGGCCGGGGCATAGCCCTGGCCCTTGCGGGTGACCACGTGCAGCAGCTGCGGTCCGTGTCCGCCGCGCAGGTTCTTGAGGATGCCGGCCAGACCGCTGACATCGTGACCGTCGACCGGCCCGAAGTAGCGAAAACCGAGCTCTTCGAACAGCGTGCCGGGCACCAGCATGCCCTTCATGTGCTCCTCGGCGCGCTGGGCGAACGCCTTCATCGGCGGCACGAACTCCAGCATGCGCTTGGAGCCCTCGCGCATCGAACTGTACAGGCGCCCCGACAGCAGCCGGGTGAAGTACTGGTTCATCGCGCCCACGTTGGGCGAGATGGACATGTCGTTGTCGTTGAGGATGACCAGCAGGTTGCAGTCCAGCTCGCCGATGTGGTTGAGCGCCTCGAAGGCCATCCCGGCGGTCATCGCGCCGTCGCCGATCACCGCCACGTGGCGCCGGTCGAGGCCTGCGTGGCGGGCGGCCAGGGCCATGCCCGCGGCGGCGCTGATGGAGGTGCTGGAATGCCCGGCGCCGAAGGCGTCGTATTCGCTCTCCGCGCGCTTGGGGAAGCCCGCCAGCCCGCCGTGCTGGCGCAGGGTCGCCATGGCCTCGCGCCGCCCGGTCAGGATCTTGTGCGCATAGGCCTGGTGCCCCACGTCCCAGACGATCCGGTCGTCCGGGGTATCAAAGGCGTAGTGCAGGGCGATCGCCAGTTCCACCGTCCCGAGGTTGGCGGCCAGATGTCCGCCGGTGCGCGAGACACTGTCGATCAGGAAGGTGCGCAGCTCCCGGGCAATCTCCGGCAGTTCGGCGCCCGGCCGGGCGCGCAGATCGGAAGGCCACTCGATGGCATCGAGGAGGGGGGTGGCTTGCATCGCGGAGGGCACCGGCTCAGTGGATGCGGTCGACAATGTAACGCGCGAGATGGCGAAGCAAATCGGCCTCCGCATCCAGGGGTTGCAGCGCCTCGAGTGCCTGGTCGACCAGCGCCACCGCGCGTTCGCGCGAGGCTTCCAGGCCCATCAGCGCGGGGAAGGTCGACTTGTCCAGGCGCGCATCCGCTCCGCAGGCCTTGCCCAGGGTCTCCGGATCACCCTCGACGTCCAGGATGTCGTCGCGGATCTGGAAGGCCAGGCCGATGCATTCGGCGTAGTCGGTCAGGCGCGCCAGCAGGGCGTCGTCGGCGCCGCCGGCCAGCCCGCCCAGGCGAACCGAGGCGCGGATCAGGGCGCCGGTTTTCAGCCGGTGCATGCCCTCCAGACCCGGCAGGTCCAGGCGCCCGCCGCAGGCTCCCAGATCGATGGCCTGGCCCCCGGCCATGCCCTGCAGGCCGGCGGCGCGGGCCAGTTCCTGCAGCATGACCGGGGCGCGCCCGGCCGGCAGTGCCGCCGTCCCGCTCGACAGCGTGACAAAGGCCTGCGCCTGCAGGGCATCGCCGGCGAGGATCGCGGTGGCTTCGTCGTAGGCCCGATGACAGGTCGGGCGCCCGCGCCGCAGATCGTCGTCATCCATCGCCGGAAGGTCGTCGTGGATGAGCGAGTAGACGTGGATCATCTCCACCGCCGCGGCTGCGGCATCCAGCGCGTCCTGCGGGGCCCCCAGGGCCTCGCCGGTGGCATACACCAGCAGCGGGCGCAGGCGCTTGCCGCCGGAGAGCGTGGCATAGCGCATCGCCTCGATCAGACGGGCGTCGGGCGCGCCGGCCGGATCGAGGGCTCGGTCCAGGACCCCCTCGATGCGTTCCTGATACGCGGGGATGGCCTGTTCGGGCGAGGTGGTGGCTGTCACGTCGGGCGTCCGCGGGTCCGGATCAGAAGGGCACCGGGGCATCGTCATCCGTCGCGGGCGGGGTCCCGCTGGCGGCTTCCGGGTTGCCGGAGGTTTCGGTGGTCAGGGCTTCCATGCGCCGCTGGGCCTCGTCGAGGGCCCGCTGGCAGCGATCGACCAGCTGCATGCCCTGCTGGAACTCTTCCAGCGACTGTTCCAGACCCAGCTCGCCCGACTCCATGCGGGCCACCAGGGTCTCCAGGGCCTCCAGGCTGGCTTCGAAGTCGGCCGGGGTTCCGGGTGCGGGATCGGGAGTCTCGTCGGACATGGCGATTGTCGGCTGCAAAAACGGCCAAAGTACCGGATCCGCGCGTGCGTGAAAAGCACGAGGGGGCAGGTTGACAGGGCCGGGGGCAGGGCATACATTTGCGATACGGTTTAGACAGAGTCTAAATCACCCTCTGCACTCGATGCGACACTCGCTCGTTGTGTCTGTGTAGAACCCATACGAAGAAGGAGAGACATCATGGATCTGAAAGGCAGCAAGACCGAAGAAGCCCTGAAGGAAGCGTTTGCCGGCGAATCGATGGCGAACCGTCGCTATCTGTACTTCGCTTCCAAGGCGGACGTGGAAGGCTACAACGACGTCGCCACCGTGTTCCGTTCCACCGCCGAAGGTGAAACCGGCCACGCCCACGGCCACCTCGAGTATCTCGAGAGCTGCGGCGATCCGGCCACCGGCCTGGAGTTCGGTTCCACCGACGCGAACCTGAAGACGGCGGTCGCCGGCGAGACCCACGAGTACACCGACATGTACCCGGGCATGGCCAAGACCGCGCGTGACGAGGGCTTCGACGAAGTCGCCGACTGGTTCGAAACCCTGGCCAAGGCGGAGCGGTCCCACGCCAACCGCTTCCAGAAGGCGCTGGACCAGCTGGACGACTGATCGTCGCGGCTCGTGTCCCGCAGCGGGGCCGGTTCAGCCGGCCCCGTCTTGTCTGCAAGAACAGAACAATCAGAACATCCGGAGGGATGAATGTCTGCGCCGACCCATCAACGTGAAGGCAGTCTCGAAGCCCCGACCCGCCATCCACTGGACTGGAAGAACCCCGAGTTCTACAACGAGGAATCGTTGTTCAGCGAGCTCGAGCGCGTCTTCGACATCTGCCACGGCTGCCGGCGCTGCGTCAGTCTGTGTCATTCATTCCCCACGCTGTTCGATCTGGTCGACGAATCCGAGACCATGGAAGTCGACGGGGTCGACAAGAAAGATTTCTGGCAGGTGGTGGATCACTGCTACCTGTGCGACCTGTGCTACCTGACCAAGTGCCCCTACGTCCCGCCGCACGAGTGGAACGTGGATTTCCCGCACCTGATGCTGCGGGCCAAGGCATTCCGGTTCCAGAACGAGGGTGCGAAGACCTCGCACAAACTGCTCTCCAGTACCGACACGGTGGGCAAGCTGGCGGGCATTCCGGTGGTGGCCGGCGCGGTCAACGCGGCCAACAAGAACGCAACGGTGCGCAAGCTGCTGGACAAGACCGTCGGTGTGCACCCGGACGCCCCGGTGCCCGAGTATCACTCGAACAAGGGCCGTTCGCGCGTGGCGAAGGTGGCCGGCGGGGTGAGCAACCCGGAGCCGGCCGGCACCACTCAGGGCCGGGTCGCGCTGTATGCCACCTGCTACGGCAACTACAACGAGCCGCACCTGGTCGAGGATCTGGTCAAGGTCTTCGAACACAACGGCATCGAGGTCACGCTGGTCGAGAAGGAGCAGTGCTGCGGCATGCCCAAGCTCGAGCTGGGCGATCTGGAGTCCGTGGAGGCCTCCAAGGACGCGAACATCCCCGCGATGAAGAAGATGATCGACCAGGGCTACGACATCGTCGCCCCGGTCCCGTCCTGCGTGCTGATGTACAAGCAGGAACTGCCGCTGATGTTCCCCGACGAGCAGGACGTGGCCACGGTACGCGATCGCATCTTCGACCCGTTCGAGTACCTGATGGAGCGCCACAAGGACGGCAAGCTGAACACCGACTTCCCGGAAAAGCTGGGCAAGATCGCCTATCACGCCGCCTGCCATCTGCGCGTGCAGAACATGGGCCTGAAGACCCGCGATCTGCTCAAGCTGGTGCCGGACACCGAGATCGAGACCGTCGAGCGCTGTTCCGGGCATGACGGTACCTATGGCGTGAAGAGCGAATTCTACGAGACGGCCAGCAAGATCTGCCGGCCCGTGGTGAACCGGGTGCAGAAGGCCGAGGCGGACCACTTCTCCAGTGACTGCCCGATGGCCGGACACATGATCGAGAACGGACTGCAGGGCAAGGGCGAGGACAAGGCACCCGAGCACCCGCTGACCCTGCTGCGCCAGGCCTACGGCCTGTAACGACACTAAGGAGGGGAGTCTTCATGGCCAGCGACAGCTATCACGAACCCGTTGCGGAACTGAGCGACGAATCGCGCGAGATGCACCGCGCCATTTCCTCGCTGATGGAAGAGCTCGAGGCGGTGGACTGGTATCAGCAGCGCATCGACGCCTGCAAGGACGACGAACTGAAGGCGATCCTCGCGCACAACCGCGACGAGGAGATCGAACATGCCGCGATGGTGCTGGAATGGATCCGGCGCCGGAACCCGGTGTTCGATCGCGAACTCAAAGACAATCTCTGGTCCGACAAGGACTACACCGACAAAAGCCAGCATCACGACCACTGATGCCCCCCGCGCGGGTGATGTGGCTCCCGGTGCTCGAGGAGGTGAGAACATGGTAACGGAGGAAAACGTGGACAAGCTCAGCCGTGACGACCTGTATTCCCTGGAACAGTATTCCGAGGTACGGCCCAAATTCCGCCGCGACGTGATGGAGCACAAGCGCCACCGCGTGCTGCAGATCGGTCCTGCGGTCACCCTGCACTTCGAAGACCGCATGACCATGCAGTACCAGGTCCAGGAGATGCTGCGGGTCGAGAAGATCTTCGACCGCGAGGGCATCGAGGACGAACTGGGTGCCTACAACCCGCTGATCCCGGACGGCTCCAACTGGAAGGCGACCATGATGGTCGAATTCCCCGACGCGGACGAGCGCAAGGTGCAGCTGTCGAAGCTGATCGGCATCGAGCGTGCGACCTGGGTGCAGGTGGAAGGCCACGACAAGGTCTACCCGATCGCCAATGAAGACCTCGACCGCGAGACCGAAGACAAGACCTCGTCGGTGCACTTCCTGCGCTTCGAGCTGACGCCGGCGATGGTGTCGGCGGTCAAGTCCGGCGCGGCCATCGCCGCCGGCGTGGAGCACGAGAACTACAACCACCGCGTGGACGCCGTGCCCGAGGGCATGCGCGAATCGCTGGCGGCGGATCTCGACGCCGTGAACTGACGCGCGGATTCCCGCACGCAGCAGTGAAAAAGGCGCCTCCGGGCGCCTTTTTTGTGTGCAGGCCACGTGGATCCGCGGTCCGGCAGGTTCCGGCTCGCCCCGGGGTTTCAGGGATTTACCCGGGCCTCCCGCCGTTGCGCCGACTCGAAGGTGCTTGCAGATGAGCGGCGGTAGCCGCATTCCACCGATCCCTTGGGCCTGATCGTCCGACGAAACCGCCGCAAACGCCCGGCCTGGGTGGCATGCTGCACCTCGAGCGCGCGTGCCGAACCTCGCCAGAACTCCGAGTCGGACGGTGCCATCCATTCTGGGTTCACGACGTTATAAGGAATCCGTATAGCATCGCTGGGCTGTCCGAACTGCCAACCCTGTCCCGACGATTTCTGCCCCGCGCTGGTTCCGGTGCTGAGCAATGTCCTCCCCCCGAGTTTCGTCAGGCAACGCGCGGGGAGTGCGGTGATAAACCGGTCCACCCGGACCGCTTACCGGTGGGAGACCATGAGTTTAACCCCCTGAAAACAAGCACGTTCCGGTGCCTCTCTCCCAAACAGCGTCCGCTTCCGCCACGTCCTCCTGTCGCCACCAGCTCACCTCCCGGTTTAGCCATGATCCGATCGTGGCTAAACTGTCGGAGCAGAAGCCACCAGAGAGAGGGGGCGGTGCGGTGAGGTTCAGGTGATATACAGACTCTGTATATTACCAATATAACAGATTCTGTCTAATCTACTGTTGGGCACCATAGGGGGGCACATAGTGCCAGCGATGTATGACAAGCCAGTTCGAATTCTGATGCAGGAAATGATTCCGGCTTTGGGGATATCTCCCGGGGATACCTTTACGCGGGAACAAGTGGTTCAGTGGTTTGCCGAGAATTATCCAAAGATCAAGCAAGGAACAGTTGCTGCCCATCTGGTGCGGCTCTCCACCAATGTTCCCACGAGACTGCAATACAGTGTGCGAGCTGACGGTTCGGATGATCACTTCTTCAAGATCGACAGCAGTACGTTTCGCCTCTACGAACCAGGCCGCGACCCCACGCCAATCTCCGAGTCTACCCCTGTTCCGGAGGAACCAGTTGAATCGTCAGCAGAGGGGACTGGCGAGTTCGCTTATGAACATGACCTTCGGGATTTCTTGGCGAGGAATCTTCACCTTCTCGAATCAGGCCTCACTTTGTACACCGATGAGGGTATAACCGGCGTTGAGTTTCCTGTGGGCGGTCGATTCATCGATCTGCTCGCGGTTGATGCATCTGGAGATTACGTCGTCATCGAGCTGAAAGTCTCGAAGGGCTATGATCGAGTTGTTGGTCAGATTCTAAGATACATAAACTGGATCAAGATGAACCAAGCAGATGAAGGCCAGAATGTCAGAGGCGTGATCGTCGCAAAAAATATCAGTGAAGATCTGCGCTTGGCCTGCGCCGGGTTGCCGGACGTAGCCTTAGCTGAGTACGAACTAGAGGTATCCATTAGGCCAATTTCCGGTCTGAAGGCATGATGCCCAACAAGTAGTTGCAGTTCGTTCCGGCCCTGGCGGGCCTCCACCGGACCGGTTTTCCGTTGCACTCCAAACCGGCCGCTGAACATTGGCGTTAGCGGCTCATGAACCGACATCGCTGCACACATCAGGCACATGATCGGGCGAAGGTGGAAGGGGTGGGAGGCTTGCGGCGCCACAAGATCCACCAGCGGTGGGGCCGGGGGTAGGCACTGCACGGGAGGCGGCCCGGGCTCGACTACAGCGCGTCGAGGACCTCGCCCAGGCGTGAGACGGCGACTACCTCCATGCCCTTGATTGGCTTGCGCGGGGCGTTGGCGGCGGGGGCGATGGCGCGGGTGTAGCCGTGCTTGGCGGCCTCGCGCAGGCGTTCCTCGCCGTTGGGGACCGGGCGGATCTCGCCTGCCAGGCCCACCTCGCCGAAGGCCAGCAGTTCCTGCGGCAGGGGCCGGTCCCGCAGGCTGGAGAGTGCGGCGGCCAGCATCGGCAGGTCGGCGGCGGTTTCGGTCACGCGTACGCCGCCGACCACGTTGATGAACACGTCCTGGTCGAACAGGGCGACGCCGCCATGGCGGTGCAGCACCGCCAGCAGCATGGTCAGGCGGTTCTGCTCCAGGCCCACGGTGATGCGTCGCGGCTGCGAGGCGTGGCTCTCGGCGACCAGGGCCTGGACCTCCACCAGCAGCGGGCGCGTACCTTCGCGGGTGACCATCACTACGCTGCCGGGCACCGGGTTCTCGTGGCGTGACAGGAAGATCGCCGAGGGGTTGGAGACCGGTTTGAGGCCGGTCTCCAGCATCGCGAACACGCCCAGCTCGTTGACCGCGCCGAAGCGGTTCTTGACCGCCCGCAGCATGCGGTAGCGCCCGTCCGGATCGCCCTCGAAGTACAGCACGGTGTCGACCATGTGTTCGAGGATGCGCGGGCCGGCCAGCTGCCCGTCCTTGGTCACGTGGCCGACCAGGATCACGGTGATGCCGCGCTGCTTGGCGAGCCGCACCAGCGCCGCGGCGGCATCGCGCACCTGGCTGACCGAGCCCGGGGCCGACTGCGAGGCCGCGGTGAACAGGGTCTGGATCGAGTCGATCACCAGCACCCCGGGGCGTTCGCTTTCGCAGGTGGCGATGATGTTTTCGACCTGGGTCTCGGTCAGCAGGCGCAGGCCGTCCACTTCCAGCCCCAGGCGCTGCCCGCGCATGCTCACCTGCTGGGCCGACTCCTCGCCGGTCACATACAGGGTCTGCTCCGCCGGCAGGGCGGCCAGGGTCTGCAGCAGCAGGGTCGACTTGCCGATGCCGGGATCGCCCCCGATCAGGATCACCGAGCCGGTGACCAGGCCGCCGCCCAGCGCGCGGTCGAGTTCGGAGATCCCGGTGGAGGTGCGCGGCAGCTCGCCCGTCTCGACCTCGCCCAGCCGGGTGATGCGTGCGCTCTCGCCGGCATAGCCGCCGCCGCGCGGCCCGGCGGAGGCGACCGGCGCGGCCTCCTCGAGGGTGTTCCAGGCGCCGCATTCCCCGCACTGGCCGGCCCATTTGGGCGAGGTCGCGCCGCAGGCGCGGCAGATGTACTGGGTCTTGCTGCGGGCCATGTCAGTCTTCCGGGGTGGTCGGGCTGTGGTGTTCGGGCGGGATGCGCACGGTGCGGATGGTGTTGTTCTTGATCTGTACGATGTCCATCACCACGCCGTTGATGCGCACGCTGACCGGGGCTTCCGGGATGCTCTCCAGGTGCTCCACGATCAGGCCGCTGAGGGTGCGCGGGCCGTCCAGTGGCAGATCCAGGGCCAGCAGCCGGTTGAGCTCGCGCAGGTGGATGCCGCCGTCGACCATCGCCGCGCCGTCTTCCTGGAACAGGATATCGTCGCTCATGGTTGGCGAGTCGGTGGTGAATTCGCCGACGATGTCCTCCAGCAGGTCCTCCAGGGTGATCAGGCCCTGGATGTCACCATATTCATCCACTACCAGCCCGATCCGGCGACGCTGCTGCTGGAAGTTGATCAGCTGGCGGTTCAGCGGCGTCCCTTCGGGAATGAAACAGGGTGCCGTCACCACCTGGCGCAGCGCCTCGGGGCCGAATTCGTCACGCTCGATCAGCGGCAGGACGTCGCGCAGGTGAAGAAAGCCCAGCACTCGGTCCAGCTCGCCCTCCACCACCGGCAGCCGTGTGAAACTGCCGTGCAGCAGCTGATCCAGGACCTCGTTCCACGGCTCGGTCAGGTCCAGCACCACGATCTCGTTACGCGGGATCATGATGTCCTCGACCGTGGCCCGCTCCAGATCCAGCAGGTTGAGCAGCATGCGGCGGTGGTTCGGAGGGATCAGCGAGCCCGCCTCGGAGACCACGCTGCGCAGCTCGTCCGCATTGAGGGCCGAGCGCTGGCGGGCATCCACCGGCACCCCGAACAGCCGCAGGAAATTGTTGGCCAGCAGGTTGATGAGCCATACCACCGGCCACAGCACCCGCATCAGGATGCGGTAGATTCGTGCCGCGGGGTAGGCGACCCGCTCGCTGTGCAGGGCCGCCAGGGTCTTGGGCGCGGTCTCGGCGAAGATCAGCAGGGTCAGGGTCAGCACGCCGGTGGCGATCGCCACGCCGGTGTCCCCGAACAGCCGCCAGCCGATGATGGTGGCGATCTGGGCGATCAGGATGTTGACGAAGTTGTTGCCCAGCAGGATCAGCCCGATCAGCCGGTCCGGTTGTTCCAGAAGGTGTGCGGCATCCGCCGCCCCGCGGTGCCCGGTCTGGGCGCGATGCCGCATGCGGTAGCGGTTCAGCGCCATCAGTGCCGTCTCCGACCCGGAGAAGAAGGCCGACAGCAGGAACAGCACGACCAGCGCGCCGAACAGGACGGACAGCGGGATTTCTTGCAACGGGGCGACCTGCGGTCAGGGGTGGGCTGGCTCCATTTCAGGCAAGCCCCGCGAGGCTGTCAAGCGCCGGGGCAGGGGCTCAGACGCGCCCGAGGATGACCTCCAGCACCAGCTTGGTACCGAAGTAGGCCAGCACCAGCGCGACGAAGCCGCCGGTGGTCCAGGCCAGCGCGCGCGATCCGCGCCAGCCCAGCCGCCAGCGCCCCAGCAGCAGCACCGAGAAGATGAGCCAGGCCAGGATCGACAGCACCGACTTGTGCACCAGGTCCTGGGCGAACAGGTCGTCGACGAAGATGAAGCCCGAGATCAGGCTGAGCCCGAGGAACAGCCAGCCGATGAAGATCATGCGGAACAGCCACAGCTCCATGGAGAACAGCGGCGGCAGGTAGCGCACGATCCCGCGCGTGTGGTGATCGTGCAGGGCGCGGTGCTGGGCGGTCATCACCGCAGCCTGCGCGGTGGATAGTGCAAGAAAAGCCCAGCCCAGGGCGGAAAACAGTACGTGCACCGCGATGCCGGCCGAGGTCGCGTAGCGGGCGTCGCCGTCGCACAGCAGCGCGGTCAGCGCGGCCAGCAGGGTCAGTGGCAGGACCACCATCCCGAGACTGGCCAGCGGGTGACGCAGGGCGGTGACCCACAGCAGGGCCGCCACCAGCCACATCGACGCCGACAGCGCATTGCCCAGGCACAGGTTCCAGCCCGTGCCGGTGACAACCGCCGGCACCAGCGCCACCACGTGGGCGATCAGCGCCAGCAGCCACACTGCCAGCGGTCCGCGTGGCTGCCCGGCGGCCAGCGGTCGGTCGCGTATGCCCAGGGCCAGGTAGCCCAGCGCGATCAGGTACAGAAAAACGGCGATGGTTCCGGCGATCGTGATCATGCGCGGATTATCTCTTGTCGCGCCCGCGAATGCACTTCGTTACCGCGCGCTGCAGGAGACCCCCGGTCACGGGTATAATGTCGGATTCGATGCGGGCCGCTCCCCGCCGATTTCATCCGCAGGAGACACGTCCCATGTTCGACGGCCTTTCCAGTCGCCTCCAGGACACGATGAAGCGCCTGAAGGGTCAGGCGCGCCTGACCGAGGACAACATCCAGGAGGCCCTGCGCGAAGTGCGTATGGCCCTGCTCGAGGCCGACGTCGCGTTGCCGGTGGTGCGCGAGTTCGTGAAGGACGTCAAGGAAAAGGCGCTGGGCAAGGAGGTCATCGGCAGCCTGACGCCGGGGCAGGCCCTGATCAAGGTCGTGCACGACGAGCTGGTCGCGACCATGGGTGGCGAGAACGCCTCCCTCAATCTGGCCGCGCAGCCGCCGGCGGTGGTGCTGGTGGCCGGCCTGCAGGGTGCGGGCAAGACCACCAGTATCGGCAAGCTGGCGAAGCTCCTGCGCGAGCGCGACAAGAAACGCGTGGCCGTGGTCAGCTGCGACGTCTACCGCCCCGCCGCGATCCAGCAGCTGGAGACCCTGGCCGGCCAGGTCGAGGTGACCTTCTACCCCAGCGACACCTCGCAGAAGCCCGACGACATCGCCACCGACGCGGTGCAGCGGGCCCGCCGCGAAGGGGTCGACGTACTGCTGGTGGACACCGCCGGGCGCCTGCACGTCGACGAGGACATGATGGCCGAGGTGCAGAGCCTGCACGCAGCGGTCGAACCGGTGGAGACCCTGTTCGTGGTCGACTCCATGACCGGGCAGGACGCGGCCAACACCGCGCGCGCGTTTGGTGATGCCCTGCCGCTGACCGGCGTGGTGCTGACCAAGGCCGACGGCGATGCCCGCGGGGGTGCCGCCCTGTCGGTGCGGCAGATCACCGGGGTGCCGATCAAGTTCATCGGCACCGGCGAGCGCCCCGACGGGCTCGAACCCTTCCATCCGGAACGTATCGCGTCCCGTATCCTCGGCAAGGGCGACGTGGTCTCCCTGGTCGAGGAGGCCTCGCGCCAGGTGGATCAGGACAAGGCCGAAAAGCTCACGCGCAAGCTGAAGAAGGGGCGCGGCTTCGACCTCAACGACCTGCGCGAACAGCTGGCCCAGATGGAGAAGATGGGCGGCATGGGCAGCATGCTGGAAAAGCTGCCCGGCGGCGGCAAGATGCAGGAGGCGATCAAGAATCAGGCCGGCGACAAGGAGATCCGGCGCATGCAGGCCGTGATCTCCTCGATGACCGACGAGGAACGCCGCCACCCGGACATCATCAAGGGGTCGCGCAAGCGCCGCATCGCCGCGGGTTCCGGCTGCCAGATCCAGGACGTCAACCGCCTGCTCAAGCAGCACACCCAGATGAGCAAGGCGATGAAGAAATTTTCCAAGGGCGGCGCGTCGAAAATGATGCGGGCCCTCGGAGGACAAATGGGCGGCATGGGCGGCCCTGGAGGCCCCGGAGGGGGGCTGCCGAAACGCTGACGACGGGGCTTCGGCCTTGTCTTGGCGCTGCAATTCGTTATAATCGCGCGTTTTCTCGCGAAACCGAACTTCACGGGGTTCAAGACTTCATGCTTACAATTCGTCTGTCACGCCGCGGCGCCAAGAAGCGCCCCTTCTACTCGATCGTGGTGACCGACTCCCGCGCCCGCCGCGACAGCGGCTACATCGAGCGCGTCGGTTTTCACAATCCGGTTGCCCGCGGTCAGGAAATCCCGCTGAAGATCGACCTCGAGCGGGTCGATTACTGGCTGAGCCACGGCGCCGGCATGTCCGAGCGCGTGGAGCACCTGGTCAAGGGGTACCGCAAGCAGCAGGCTGCGGCGGCCTGACCTCCGGGAGACGCAGGTGAGCGAGGCGGGTGAGCGCATCCGCGTCGGACGCGTCTCCGGGGTCTACGGCGTCAGGGGCTGGGTCCGGATCTTTTCCGAGACCGAGCCGCGTGACGCCATCACCGGTTTCCCCCGCCTGTGGATGAAACAGGCCGAGGGATGGCGGCTGGTGGAGATTGAAAGCGGCCGCGCGCACGGCCCCGGTGTGGTCATCAAGTTCGCCGGGGTGGCCGATCGCGATGCCGCCTACGGACTGATGGGGGCCGAGCTGGCGATCGAGCGCGAGTGGCTGCCCCCGGCGGAAGAAGGTGAATACTACTGGGCCGACCTGCAGGGCCTGTCCGTTGAACATGTCGACGGCACGCCGCTGGGGACGGTCACCGGTTTCATGGAGACCGGCGCCAATGACGTGATGGTCGTGAGCGGTGAACGCGAGCGGCTGATCCCCTGGGTGCAGGGTCCGTACATTCTCGAGGTCGATCTCGAGGGTGGGCGGATCCGGGTGGACTGGGATCCGGAATACTGACGCGGCGATGCGCTTCGACGTCATCACCCTGTTCCCGGAGCTGGTCGCATCCGTGACGCAGTGGGGCATCCCGCGCCGGGCCGTGGAGGCCGGGCAGCTGGACCTGCGGACCTGGAATCCGCGGGACTGGGCCAGCGGGGTGCACCAGGCGGTGGACGACCGGCCCTATGGCGGTGGCCCCGGCATGGTCATGCAGGTGCCCCCGCTGAAGGGGGCGCTGGACGCCGCCCGGGCCGATGGTGATGAACCGCTGCACGTGGTGGCGCTGACGCCGCAGGGCCGGCCGCTGGACCAGGCCCGGGTGCGGGAGCTGGCGCAGCGGTCGCGGGTGGCGCTGGTCTGCGGCCGCTACGAAGGGATCGACGAACGCTTCATCGAAGCCGAAGTCGACGAAGAAATCTCGCTGGGGGACTACGTGCTCTCCGGCGGTGAACTGGGCGCCATGGCGATCATCGATGCCTGCGCCCGCCTCCGGCCCGGGGTGCTGGGGCATGCGGACTCCGCCGAGCAGGATTCCTTCAGCGAGGGCCTGCTGGACTGTCCGCACTACACCCGGCCGGAGGAACTGAACGGACACCGCGTCCCCGGCGTCCTCCTTGGAGGCGACCACGGCGCGATCCGCCGCTGGCGCCGCCGTGAGGCGCTGGGGCGTACATGGAGCCGCAGGCCGGATCTGCTGGCCCGGCTCGAACTGGGGGGCACGGATCAGGCCCTGCTGGACGAATACCGCGAGCGTCACCGACTGGGTGGCGTCCGCTCCGAGAGCGATGATTGAGGTCGAGCAATGAATAACGTCATTCAGCAACTGGAAGCCGAGCAGATGAAATCCGATGTCCCGGATTTCGGCCCGGGCGATACCGTGGTGGTGCAGGTCAAGGTCCGGGAAGGCGAGCGCGAGCGCCTGCAGGCCTTCGAGGGCGTAGTGATCGGCAAGCGCAACCGCGGGCTGAACTCCGCGTTCACCCTGCGCAAGACCTCCTACGGCAACGGAGTGGAGCGCACCTTCCAGACCCACAGCCCGCAGATCGCCGAGATCCAGGTCAAGCGTCGCGGCAAGGTCCGTCGTGCCAAGCTGTACTACCTGCGCGATCGTACCGGCAAGGCCGCGCGCATCAAGGAAGACGTCCGCGCCCGGGCCAAGGGTCGCGGCTGACCCTCCGGGCCGCGGTTGGTCCCGCGGACCCCCGCACGAGCGCATGCAGGGCCGGCGCTGCATCCTCCCGGGTGCATCGCTGGCCTTTGTGTATGCCTGCGACCCCGAAAACTCCCTCCTCCTGCTCGGCTGGGAAGGCCATGAAACGCGGGTTTCCGTCCCGCTGCGCCTGCCCTTCGCTCCCGAGGTCTACGTCCGGGACCCGCGTGCCTGGGTTCCGCCCGATTGCCTGCCGCCCGGCACCCCGCATCAGCAGCGGGTCTGGCACGCGCTGACCCGCATCCCCGTCGGCGAAACCCGCACCTACGGCCAGATCGCCCGCGCCATCGGCTCCTCGCCGCGGGCCGTGGGCCAGGCCTGTCGTGCCAATCCCTGGCCCCTGTTCATCCCCTGTCATCGTGTCCTGCCGGCCGGCGCCGCCCCCGATCGTGGATCTGCGGGGGGGTACGCCGGCCAGCTCGCGGGGCCCCTGGCCGGCGCCAAACAGGCCCTCCTGGGACACGAAGCTGACCGGAAAATCGAAATCAACGGGAACTTTTTGCAAAAAGGGGAATAGATCCGTTCCCCGGGGCGTCTGCCTATCGGTGCCGGGCTGCAAGAACCCTTGAAAAACAGACTTTTAGGAAACGCTAATATAGCGTTTGTTTGTTGACACGGTGTTCACGCATTCCGCACTCTGCAGCGTAGGTTCGGGCGACGGAGACCCGGGCCCATCGAATAAAACCGTGTGATGGAGGTTTCCATGTTCAAGAAAGCATTGCTCGCCTTGCCCGTAGCAATGGCGGTCGGGGGCGCTGCCCAGGCCGGCGAATGGCAGGACCCGACCGATGTCCTGCAGAAGCTGCTCGACGCCAATCCCGATTCGGTGTATCTGCATCAGAGTGAACAGAACATCATGATGATGCCGGACAACCCCGCCCTGTGGGTGGCGGAAGATGGCGAGCAGCTGTTCTACGAGGAGCGCGGGCCGAACAACGCGTCGCTCGAATCCTGCGACTTCGGCAAGGGCGAGGGCGTGCTGGAAGGCGCCTACGTGGAGCTGCCGCGTTACTTCGAGGACGTCGGCAAGGTCATGGATTTCGAGCAGCGCCTGGTGCACTGCATGAAGGAGATCCAGGGGTTCGACGAGGATGATGCCGCCATTGCCCAGCGTCATGGCAGCGGTTCGGACATCATGCAGCTGACCACCTATATCGCCATGCAGTCTTCCGGCATGGAGTGGCAGCCGCAGAACGAGCATCCCGAGGAGCAGGCGATGATCGCGGCCGGCGAGAAGCTGTTCTTCCGTCGCGGCGGAGCTCAGGACTTCAACTGCGCCTCCTGTCACGGTCAGTCCGGCAAGCGCATCCGTGCGTCGGTCCTGCCCGAGATGCGTAACTCCCAGGAATGGACCAAGGCGGTCTCCTGGCCGGCCCAGCGTGCCGGGCACGACAACGTCCGCAGTCAGAACCACCGCATCCGTGGTTGCGTGTGGCAGATGCGTCATGCCGCCATCAAGCCGGACTCGATGGCCAACACCGCGCTCATCGCTTTCTGGAATGACGCGGCGCGTGGCGAGCCGGCGATCCTGCCCGACCTGAAGCGGTAACCCCGGACGCAATAGGAGACAGCAAGCATGTTCAAGAAAAATACTGTTGCGGCCGGTGTGGCCGCCTTTGCAACCGTCGCGCTGGCAACGGGCTGCGCCGTGGCCGAGGGCAACAAGTCGGACGACGTCGACATCACTGCGATGAGCGCGGACGAGCTGGCCGAATACATGATCTTCGAGTCGGGCAGCTTCCGCTTCGATCAGGTCCCGCAGGAAGGCGGTACCATGGAAGAGCGCATGACCCAGGACGAGATCCAGGCGGCCTGCTCGATCGAGGGTGATCCGGACGGCGAGACCGCCGGCCGCGTGGTGGCCCTGGCTCGTGAGCAGTACGAGGCTCCCGAAGGCGACCTCGAACTGGGCGACTGGGAGCGCGGCGAAGAACTCGCGTTCTCCGGCTACGGCTATCGGATCGGTCACAACATCGATGATCATTCGACCCGGGAAGCCGGCGGCAACTGCGTCAACTGTCACGTGTTCGACGAGGACGGCCCCACTCAGGGCACCATCGGGCCGAGCCTGGTGAACTACGGCGCAGACCGTGGCGACAGCCAGGCCATCCGGGAATACGTCCATCAGGTCATCCACAACCCGCACCAGTACTTCCCGTGTGCGGAAATGCCCCGGTTCCAGGGCCTGCTGAGCGAGGAGCAGATCAGCCACATCATGGCCTATCTGCTGGATCCGGAGTCCCCGGTCAACAACTGACCCGGGGCAGCCGCAAGGCTGCATGACGATCCGTTCGGCGGATCGTGACCCGGGCCGCCGCGTTCCTCGCGGCGGCCCCCTCCCGGGGCATTCGCCACGGGACCAGACATTATTCACCATCGCACCCGCGAGCCGGGGTCAACCAGGCGCCGCCGTGCACCCTGCCGGTGCCGCCGGCGTGGCCGCGGTCGCGGGTTCGAGGGCGAAACGGAATCGGGGAGACATCAGGGATGCCAGGCCAAAGCGTACGTTGGGGGTTGCCGCTTGCCGTGTCGGCAGCGTTATTCACCACCGGGTGTCAGTTTTTCGGCGACGCCGGCGAGGGCGAAACTGATATCGCCGCGATGGAAACGGACGAACTCGTTGAACACATCGTGTTCGAATCGGACAGCTATCGACTGGATCAGCCCGTTCAGGAAGGTGGTTCGGCCCGCGGGCGCATGGAACAGGATGACCTGCAGCGTGCGTGTTCCGTGGTCGGAGGGGAGCTTCCGGACGATCAGGTGCAGGAGGTGATTACCCTCGCCCGGGAAAGCTACGAGGCTCCCCCCGGGGGACCGCGTCTGGGTGACTGGGAGCGGGGCGCAGAGCTGGCCCGTTCGGGCTACGGTTTCCGCGTGGGTCATCGCAATGACGACCATTCCACGCGCACTCCCGGCGGTAACTGCTACGCCTGTCACCAGATGGACCCGAACGAGCCGGTTTATGGCACGATCGGGCCGAGCCTGGCCGGGTACGGGAGCGGCCGGGGTACCGACGAGGCGTCGCTGCGGTATGCGCATGAGGTGATCTCGAATCCGCACCAGTATTTCCCCTGTACGGAGATGCCCCGGTTCGGTGCCAACGAACTGCTGAGCGAGCGGGAGATCAGCCACATCATGGCCTATCTGCTGGACCCGGAGTCCCCGGTAAACCAGTAAACTGCATCCGCAGCGGGCGCCGTGCTCCGTGAGCCGGAGCCGGCCGCAAGGAAGTCCAGCCACCGTGGTCCGCCGCGGTGGTTTTTTTATGGCCGGGGCGTAAGGGAGCGAACCATGCTCAGCTATCAGCACGACTACCACGCCGGCAATTTCGCCGATATCCACAAGCATCTGGTGTTGCGTGCGGTGCTCGCGGCATTGCAGCGGCGGACCAAGCCGTTCGTGGCGCTGGATCTGCATGCCGGGGCCGGAGTTTATGACCTGGACGGCGAGCGGGCGCGCAAGACCGGCGAGGCGGCGCTCGGCATCGAGCGCCTGCGCGCCTGTGCCTGCGAAGCCGCGCTGCCGGAGGCGGTGACCGGGTTTCTGGAGACCGTGCAGCAGGTGGCCGGGACCGACGGGTATCCGGGATCACCGGCGCTTATCCGCGCGTCTCTGCGCGAGAATGACCGACTGGTGGCGTGCGAGATGCACCCCGAGGCCCACGAACGTCTGCAGGGCGCGTTCGCCGGGGATGCGCGCTGCCATGTGCACCGGCGCGATGCGCGCGAGGCCGCCCGAGGGCTGTTCCCGCCGCAGCCGCGGCGCGGGTTCGCCCTGCTGGACCCCTCGTACGAACGCCCGGCCGAATACCGTGAAATCGCGGAGATGGCGGAGATCATCCTGGAGCGCTGGAACACCGGGATGGTGCTGGTCTGGTATCCGGTGCTGGCGGGACGTCCGGATCATGCCCTGGTCGAACGGCTGTGCACCCGGAGCATCCCCTGGCTGCGCAGCGAACTGCGCCTGCGTGATGATCCCGGCGTGGAGCGCGGGACGTCTCCCGGGCTCGCGGGGTCCGGCATGCTGGTGCTGCGTCCGCCGTGGCAGCTGGAAGAAGAACTGGCCGCAACGCTGCCTGCGGTGCTGGGCTGCCTCGACCCGGAGGGCGAGGGGGCGCTTTATCGTTCCGAGGGGCTTGAAGAAGGTCGCGGCGACCCCAGACTCCGGCGTGTCACCAATGTCTGAACCCATCCGAACCCATCACGGAGTCGTAATCCCATGACCGAAACCCGGACCGAGCAAGCCGCCGGCGCGGAAACCCGTCAGTTCGAGACCGAGGTCAGCCAGCTGCTGCAGCTGATGATCCACTCGCTGTATTCCAACCGCGAGATCTTCCTGCGCGAGCTGATCTCCAACGGCGCTGACGCCTGCGACAAGCTGCGCTTCGAGGCGACCGCGAACCCCGACGCGATCCCGCAGCCGGCCGAGCTGCACATCAACGTGGACGTGGACAAGGACGCCCGCACCGTGACCGTGCGCGACAACGGCATCGGCATGTCGCGCGACGAGGTGATCCGGCAGATCGGGACCATCGCCCATTCCGGTACCCGCGCGTTCCTGGAGAAGCTGACCGGCGATCAGCAGAAGGATGCCCAGTTGATCGGGCAGTTCGGGGTCGGGTTCTATTCCTCTTTCATCGTCGCCGACCACGTGCGCGTGGAGACCCGGCGCGCGGGTGCCGGAATCGAGGCCGGCACGCGCTGGGAGTCGAAGGGCGACGGCGAGTACACCCTGTCAGACTGCGAACGCGCGGAACCGGGCACCGAGATTACCCTGACCCTGAAGGAAGACGCCGACGAGTTCCTCGAGCCGATGCGCCTGCGCCACGTGATCGGGCGCTACTCGGACCATGTGGCCTTCCCGATCCGCATGCGCAAGCAGGACGACGAAGGCAATCCCACGGACGAGTGGGAGACCGTCAACCGCGCCAGCGCGCTGTGGACGCGGTCGAAGAGCGAGATCTCCGACGAGGAATACCGCGAGTTCTACAAGCACATCGCGCACGACTTCGAGGACCCGGTGGCCTGGACCCACAACCACGTGGAAGGCCGTCAGGAGTACACCACGCTGTTCTACATCCCCGGCCGGGCGCCGTTCGACCTGTGGGATCGCGACGCCCGCCACGGGGTGAAGCTGTACGTGAAGCGCGTGTTCATCATGGACGACGCGGAGAAACTGCTGCCGAACTACCTGCGCTTCGTGCGCGGGGTGGTGGACTCGTCCGATCTGCCGCTGAACGTCTCGCGCGAGATCCTGCAGGATAACCGCCTGGTGGATTCCATCCGCTCGGGGTCGGTGAAGAAGATCCTCGGCCTGCTGGAGAACATCGCGAAGAACGAGCCGGAGAAATACGCCGGGATCTGGGACAACTTCGGTCGCGTACTCAAGGAAGGCCCCGGCGAGGACTTCGCCAACCAGCAGCAGATCGCGGGCCTGCTGCGTTTTGCCAGCACGTACAACGACGATGACACGCAGAACGTTTCTTTCGCCGACTACAAGGCACGCATGAAGGAAGGGCAGGACGCGATCTACGTGATCAGCGCCGACAACGCCGCCGCCGCGCGCAACAGCCCGCACCTGGAGGTGTTCCGCAAGCACGGCATCGAGGTGCTGCTGCTGTCCGACCGGGTGGACGAGTGGCTGCTGTCCAACCTGCGCGAGTTCGACGGTACCCCGATCAAGAACGTGGCCAAGGGCGACCTTGATCTCGACAACATCATCGGCGAGCAGGATTCCGACGACGCGGACAATACCGAGGACCGGAAGGACGACGAGCTGGGCGACCTGCCCGAGCGCATCCAGAGCGCGCTCGGCGATCGGGTCGACTCCGTGCGTCCGTCGAAGCGGCTGGTGGACTCTCCGGCCTGCATCGTCCTAGGCGAGCACGAGATGGCACTCTATCTGCAGGAACTGCTGAAACAGGCCGGGCAGGAGACCTTCTCCTCGAAGCCGGTACTGGAGGTCAACGCGCAGCATCCGCTGGTCGAACGGCTGAAGACGGCGGAAGGCGACGACTTCAACGATCTCGCCTCGCTGCTGTTCGAGCAGTCGCTGCTGGCCGAGGGCGGGCAGCTGGAGGACCCGTCGGGTTTTGTCCACCGACTCAACCGGTTCTTGCTGCAGGCCGGCTGACCCCCGTTCCGTCGCGGACGGTCAGTGCATGCGCCGGGCCCAGTGCCCGGCGTTTTCGTTGGTGTGCCCCGGAGCGGATTCGGCCACTGTCAGCGGGGACTGTGACGCGAGGGGGCTGGTCGGGTTACCCTGTCGGGCCACATTTCAAGAGAGCAGTGTCCATGCAAGTCGCGCAGAATTCCGTAGTGTCCATCCACTACAAGCTCACCAACAACGATGGCGAGACCATCGACAGCTCCGAAGGCCGCGAGCCGCTGGCCTATATGCACGGTAATGGCCAGATCGTGCCCGGTCTGGAACGCGAGCTGGAAGGCAAGGCCGCCGGCGACAAGGTCCAGGCCACCGTGCCGCCGGAAGAAGGTTATGGCGAAAAGATCGATGCCATGGTGCAGGAAGTCCCGATGGAGGCCTTCCAGGGCGTCGACTCGATCGAGCCGGGCATGCAGTTCCAGGCTCAGACCGAAAACGGCCCCCTGACCGTGACGGTCACCAACGTCGAGGGCGACACCGCCACGGTGGATGGAAACCATCCGCTGGCCGGCCAGACGCTCAATTTCGACGTCGAGGTGGTGGAGGTGCGCGAACCCTCCGCCGAAGAGCTGGAGCATGGCCACGCCCACGGGCCGGGCGGTCACGAGCACTGATCCTGCCTGCCGGGCCGGCCCCCGCCCGGTCCGGATCCCCCGGCGGTCGCAGCCCCGCGGCCGCCGGGACTTTCTTCCTTCTCCCGCTTCCCTAGAGCGCCAGCCGTGGCCAGTGCGCCGGCATGCGCCGGGGTGCGTGGGTCACGATGACCGTCTGCCGTGCCTCCAGCCATGGCCCGATGCGCTCCAGGATCGCCGCCTCGGTGGCTTCGTCCAGTCCTGCAAAGGGTTCGTCCAGCAGGGCGACCGGTCGGTCCTGCAGCAGCAGCCAGGCCAGCGCCACCCGGCGTGCCTGCCCGCCGGAGAGGTTGCCGGCATCCTCGCCCAGCGGATACTCCAGGCTGTAGCCCATGCGCTGCAGCAGCGGCGCGATCCGCACCTGATCCAGCACGGCCCACAGCCGGTCAGCGGAAAGTTCCGGCTGCCCCAGCCGCAGGTTGGCGGCCAGGCTGTCGTCCAGCAGGCGCACGCGCTGGGGCAGGTAGCCGATTACCCGGTGGCGGGTATCGGGGTCCAGCGTGGTCAGGTCCCGCTCGCCCCACAGCAGTTCGCCGCCGGTCGGCGTCAGCTCGCCGGCCAGGCTCTCCAGCAGGGCAGTCTTGCCGCGCCCGCTGATCCCGTGAACCACCAGCGGGTACCCGGGCTCGGGCCGGATGTCCAGCGGGCCGGCCAGCGGGCGGTCGGCGCGGAAGCCGACGCTCAGGCCACGCGCCTCCAGCGGGCCGGGGGGCAGTTCGACCGGTTCTGCCCCGGCGGGCTCCGGAGCCTCGGCTCCGGCCTCGGTCTCGCGCAGGCGCCGGGCCGCTTCCAGGCTCTCGCCGAGGCGCCACCAGGCGCCGGGCAGGCTGCCCAGCGCCTCGTTGAGGCCCAGGGTCATCAGGGTGAGCAGCACCGCGACCGGCCCGGAGATCAGCCCCTCGGCGTAGGCATGCAGCGCGTAGCCCAGCATGGCGAGGGTGGTCAGCATCACCACCAGCTGCACGCCCTGTTCGCCCAGCACCCCCGCGCGTTCCTGGGTCAGGCGCCGCGCGGCACCCTCGCGGGCCCGGCGGGCCAGGGCCGCCCGGTGCTCCTCCAGGCGGCCGAAGGCGGTGAGCTCCGGCAGCCCGCCGAAGTAGTCCAGCAGGGCCACGCGTTCATTGGACTCTTCCCGCACGAGCCGGCGGCCGTGGCGCTGGCCGGCGGCCGCGGCGATCGCTGCCGTGATCAGGGTGATCGCGGCGGCGACCAGCAGTAGCAACGCCGCCTGCGGCGGGGCCAGCCACAGGGCGATCGCCACTGCGCTGACCAGCGCCAGCAGGGCCCCGACCATCGGTCCCACCACCCGCAACGGGATGGCGTCCAGGGTGTCGATGTCGCTGGTCAGGCGGGCCTGCAGGTCGCCGCTGCGCAGACTCGCCAGGCTTCGCGCCGGCCAGCGCGCCAGCTGGCGGAAGGTGGTCGCGCGCAGGTCGGCGAGGATGCGCAGGACCGCTTCGTGTCCGGTCACGCGCTCGAAATACCGGGCGATCGTGCGCAGCACCGCCGCCGCACGTATCCCGCCGGACGGTGAATAGATGTCCAGGGTGGCCAGCATGCCGGCCCCGGCCAGAGCGGTGGCGGTGATGAACCAGCCCGACAGGGCGAGCAGCACGATGCCGCTGACCCAGGTCACCGCCAGCAGCAGCCAGGCGAGCAGGCTCCAGCCGAGCCGCGAGGCAAACAGGCGTTGCAGGTATTCGCGGTCCGTCATGCCAGGCTCTCCACGCGGCCTTCGGCCAGCCGGACCACTCGGCTGGCACGTTCCCGGACGGCCTCGCGGTGGGCCGCGATGACCAGGGTGATGTCGTGCTCCGCCGCAAGGGCGAACAGGGTGTCCAGCAGGGCGGCCTCGGTCGCCT
Source organism: Thioalkalivibrio sp. ALE21 (assembly GCF_003208255.1). Classification (NCBI taxonomy): domain Bacteria; kingdom Pseudomonadati; phylum Pseudomonadota; class Gammaproteobacteria; order Chromatiales; family Ectothiorhodospiraceae; genus Thioalkalivibrio; species Thioalkalivibrio sp. ALE21. Next base: position 81,930 of record NZ_QKMA01000005.1, on the reverse strand, counting down.
CGTCGAGCGCGCTGGTGGGTTCGTCCAGCAGCCACAGGGGATGCCCGGCGAGGATCCCGCGGGCCATCGCGATGCGCTGGGCCTGCCCCCCGGAGATCCCGGTGTTGCCTTCGCCGATGGCGGTATCCAGCCCGTCCGGAAGCTGCGGGTCATCTACCGGCAGCCCGGCGCGGGCGAGGGCGTCATTCATCGCCGCGTCGCTTACCGGTTCGGCAATGGCGAGCTGCAGATTGTCGCGCAGGCTGCCGTGGAACAGGTGGGCATCCTGGCCAATCCAGACGAACTGCTGCAGGTCGCTTGCTACGCGGATCGCGCCGTCGGCCGGCCGCAGGAAACCGGCCAGCAGCGCCAGCAGGGTGGACTTGCCGGAGCCGCTGGGGCCGGTCACCGCCAGGTGTTCCCCGCGACCGATCTGCAGGTCGATGTCGTGCAGGGTCGGTTGGGCGGTATCCGGATACTGCACCTGCACTCCGGCCAGGTGTATCGCCGTGCGCGGGCTGTCCGGCGCCCCGGCCGGGGCGGTGGCGGGGCCACCGGCCGGCTGCAGCAGCGGCGCCAGGGACTCGGCCGCGGCCAGGGCGGCGGCCCGGTCGTGATAGCTCTGCGCGAACTGGCGCAGGGGCAGGAAATATTCGGGCGCCAGCACCAGGATGAACAGACCGGTGAACAGGGTCAGGCTGCCGGCCGGGCCGTAATCGATGGCCCCGAACAGGCCGAAACCGATATAGATGGCCAGCAGGCCGATCGCGACCGCGCTGAAGAATTCCATGATCGCCGACGACAGGAACGCGACCCGCAGCACGCGCATGGTCAGGCGGCGGTGTTCGTCGCTGGCGGCCACCACCGCCTCGCGGGCTGCCTGCGTGGCGCGCGCGCGGCGCAGGAAGTCGAGGCTGCGCAGGCGGTCGAGGAAATGCCCGGCCAGGCGGTTCTCCTCGTCCTGCTGGCTGCGGTGGATCTGTTCGGCGCCCATGCCGACCAGGGCCATGAAGGCGGGGATCAGCGGCGCCGAGAGCAGCAGCAGGCCGGCGGCGAGCCAGTCCAGCCAGGCGACCGTCAGCAGCAGCACCAGCGGGGTCAGGATCACCATGCGGGTGCCGGGCAGGTAGCGGGCGTAGTGGCCCGTCAGGTCTTCCACCCGCCGCAGGTAGTGATCGACCCAGGCCCCGGACGGCGCGCGGTGCGCCAGATGCACGGGGCCGTCGCGCCGGGCCGCGTCCAGCAGTTCCTCGCGCAGTTCGCCCTTGACCGCATCCGCCAGACGATGGCCGGCGCCATCGCGCAGGGCCTGCAGGGCATAGCGCAAGACCGCCGCCACCGCCGCTCCCGCCAGCACCATTCCCAGTGGCAGGCGTTCCGGTGCGAACAGCGCCATGTGGACCGCCCAGGCGATCAGGCCGGCCAGGGCCACGGTGGCGAGGGTGGCGCCCAGCCCGGCGGCGGTGGCGCCCAGCAGCCAGTGGCGGTGCGGACGCATGCGCGCCTGCAGCCAGGGGCCGGGGCGTGGAAGGCCGGAGTCGGGGGCGTCGGCGGGCATCGAAATCCTTCCGTGACGGGGCGGGGTCCGCGGGTCCGGGGCGGCCCGGGGACGGAAATTCGAAACTAATCTATAAGAAGATGCTGATCAATGGACCCGGCAACGGGTGGGGCCGACACACCACGACACACCTGAAAAGAATAGTGTTGAAAAGCATTCTCATTAGCGGTAATGTCGCCTCATCCACCCATTGCCATGGGCCGGAGCCGTCAAAGATGATTGTATGTGTCTGCAATGCCGTGCGCGAACGCCAGATTCGGGAGCTGGTGGCGCAAAGCGATACCCGCGTCCGTATGCGCGATCTGCGCGAACAGCTGGGTGTGTGCGGTGATTGCGGCAAGTGCGCACGGCGGGCCCGGGGGATCCTGCGCGACTGCGCGGATCGCGCGGGCGACCCGGTGGCCGGACACGCGCCGGCCGGGGGCTTCGCGGGCATTCCGGTGACGGCCGGGACCACGGCAGCGGGGGCCTGCGCGGCCACCTAGGGAACTCCCTGGTCCGGTGCGCCCCGCGCGCCCCTTCAGGCAACGAATTCGGGATCCAGCATGAATGCATTGATCGAGTCCCTGGCGGGCAAGCGCTTCGCCGGGTTTCTGGACGCGGGCGGGCCCGTGGTGGCCATCCTGCTGGTGGCGTCGGTGGTGGCACTGGCGTTCGTACTGGTAAAGCTCTGGCAGCTCTGGCAGCTGCGGGTGACCGACGTGCGTCCGGCCGAACAGGCCCTGGAGTTGTTCCACGGCGGGGACCCGGAGGCCGCCATTCGGCATGCCGAAGCCACGCCCAACCCCGCAGCGCGCGCAGTGGCGCGCGGCATCCGCGGACTGCGTGCCGGTGCCCCCGAGGCCATGGTGCGGGAAGAGGTCGTGCGTTATGGCAACGCGACCATCCAGTCCCTGCGCCAGGGTCTGCGGCCGCTGGAGGTGATCGGTGCGCTGGCACCGCTGCTGGGCCTGCTGGGGACGGTGATGGGCATGATCAGGGCCTTTCAAGCGCTGGAAGAGGCAGGCAGTCAGGTGGATCCCGCCGTGCTTTCCGGCGGGATCTGGGAAGCGTTGCTCACTACCGCCGTGGGACTGGCCGTGGCCATTCCGGTGGTGGCCGCACTGAACTGGCTGGAGACCCGGGTCGAGCGGGTGGCGCATCGCATGGATGACGCGGTCACGCGGCTGTTCACCGGCCAGCTGATGACCCCGGCCCCGCGCGAGAAGGCCGCGGATGCGGAGCCCGCCAGCCAATGACCGGTGACCCGGCGGAACAGCCGACGCTGGACACCGGTCGTCCGCGCCGGCGCAACCTGATCAGCCTGACGCCGTTGATCGACGTCGTTTTCATCCTGCTGGTGTTCTTCATGCTCGCCTCCAGTTTCCTCGACTGGCGCGCCGTGGAGCTGGAGGCCCCGGCCGAGGCCGGGGGAGCCGGCTCCATGGAAGGCGCAATGCTGGTGGAGGTGCGGCCCGATGACCTGCGTCTGGGCGGCATTGCGGTACCCGCCGCTGAACTGCGCGAACGCGTGTCCGCGCGGCTGGCGGAGGATGCCGACACCCGCGTGCTGGTGATGCCGGTGGCCGGGGTGAACATGCAGCGCACCGTCGAGATCCTCGAGGCGCTGGCCGATGCCGGGGTCCGCGACCTGTCCGTGATCCGGGAGGGTGGCTCATGATCGGCCAGCGTCGCCATTTCCAGGTTGCGCACCGGCCGCGCAACGACGACGAGAGCATACTGCCGCTGATCAACATCGTGTTCCTGCTGCTGATCTTCTTCATGGTGGCGGGGCAGCTGAGCGCGGTGGATCCGTTCGAGGTCGAGCCGGTGGAGTCCGCGGTGGATGGCCAGCCCGGCCCCGACGAATTCATGGTCATCGTGGGTACCGAGGGGCGCCTGGCGGTCAACCAGGACGAAACTGATCTCGAGGGCATGGCGAGGCTGGTGGCTGAGCACCTGCAGCGGCACGGCGATGCGGCGCGGGTGCGGGTGAAGGCCGACGGGCGCGCCGAGGCCGTCGAGGTGGTCGGCATTCTCGAACGCCTGCGCGAGGCGGGCGTGGAGCGCATCGATCTGCTGACCGTGCCGGAGACCTGAGGCATGCAGCCCGGCATTCGACACTGGGTGGTCGCGCTGATCCTGGCCGTGGTGCTGCACGGACTGGTCGCGATGGCCCTGTTGCTGCGCGAGCCACCCACCGGGGCCGAGGACGCCGGGGTCGGCGGCCTGGAGATCTCCATGGCGGCCGGGGGCTCCGCACCCCCGGCCGCCGCGGCGGAGCCGCCCGCGGAGACGGCCGAGGCCGAACCGGTCGAGCCCGAAATGCCCGAGCCCGCCCCGGCCGAGCCGGTCCGGCCGGAGGAGGCCGAGGTTCGGGAACCGGAACGTCAGCCCGTCCGCGAAGCGGAGGAGGTCGAGCCCGAGCCCGAACCGGAACCGGAACCGGAACCCGAGCCGGAACCCGAACCCGAGCCGGAACCCGAACCCGAGCCCGAACCGGAGCCCGAACCGGAGCCCGCTGGCACGGCCGAGACGGTCGCCGAAACCGATGCCGTGGCCGATGAGCCGGGCGAAGCGGATCCGACGGCCGACGAGTCCGGCCCCTCCGGGGACGCGGAGGGGGCTGCCGAGACGGATGCCACGGGCGGTGGCGACCCCGGGGCGGAGAGTGACTACCTTGCCGAACTGCAGGCCTGGATCGAGCAGCACAAGCGCTATCCCAGAGCGGCCCAGCGTCGCCGGCAGGAAGGTACCGTGGAGGTCCGGCTGCAGCTCGCCCGTGATGGTTCGGTGATCGACTACGAGATCCAGGAGAGTTCCGGCTCGGGGATCCTGGATCGCGCGGTGGAAGACATGGTGCAGCGGGCCGACCCGTTCCCGGCGCCGGACAGTATCGGTCTGGACGGCTACGAGATCGTGGTGCCGGTGAATTTTTCGGTGCGCTGACGAACGACGGATCGACGCGTTGTGGAGGCAGGCGAGATGACACGAAAGCGGCAGATTCACGGCGGACTCGCGGCAGGCGTGCTGGGGCTGGTCCTGGCGCTGCCGGCACTGGCGGAGGACGGCGGCGGGATCGGCGTCCAGCTGAACAAGCTGGAGCCCGACGGCGACGACTGTCGCGCCCATCTGGTACTGGAGAACGGCCTGGATCAGGCGCTGGAGTCGCTGCAGCTGGATCTGGTGGTGTTCGGCGATGACGGCATCATCCAGAGCCGGACGCTGCTGGAGATGGCACCGCTGCGGGCGGGGAGCACCGCGGTGCGGGCCTTCCGCATGACGGATACGTCCTGCGATCGCGTCGGCCGCATCCTCGTCAATGACGTCGCAGCCTGCGAGGGCCCCGACGGCGCGGTCGCGGACTGTGCCGACCGCATCGAGATCGAAAGTCTGGCGGATCAGCCGCTGATTCGTTGAGTTGTGTTTCGGGCAGCTCCGCTCCGGAGCGGCTCCGGAGAAGACGTGAAGACCTCACGGGTTCCGTACGCGGACGCCAGCCGCAATACCGTGGACTACCGGCGGTCGAACGCCTGCAGCGAATGGCTGCCCGGAGCTTCCATGACCTTTGACTTGGACGATCGCTGGCAGCTGCTGGCCGGTGTGCATCGCGGCTTTCCGCCGGCCGGAGGCGGAGCCGGGTCCGGTACCGCCCCCGAGACCAGTATCAACTGGGAGCTGGGCGGGCGCTATATCACCCCCGGACGATTTCCGCAGGAATGACGCACCGGTGCTGAGCTGCAGGGGTTCCTGATCCCCGGTCCCCGCTCGCAGGTTGCAGGCGGGAAGCAATAAAAGGCCCGATCGGGGACGGTTCCCGATCGGGCCTTTGTGGCCGGGGAATGCGATGGCATCGCCCGGCGGAGCTTTCGGGGCGCGATCAGAACTGGGGTTCGTCGTCGCCTTCCATGTCGCCACCCATGCCGTCGTCCATGCCATCGCCTTCGGGCTCCATTCCCTGGCCACCCATGTCACCTTCCGGCGGGGCGCCTTCCTGCATGCCGCCTTCCATACCGTCCTCGGCCGGCGGCGCGCCTTCTTCCATCTGCTGTTCTTCGAACTCGTCCATGCCCATGTCGTCACCGCCGCAGCCGGCGATCAGCAGGGCAAAGGGCACGATGGCGGTGGCAGCCAGCAGTTTCGTGGAACGTTTCATTGAGGTCCTCCTCATTGGGACAAGGGTAAGAATCAGGGACAGGGTCCCGTTACCCCTGTGTCTCCTGCCCCCGGGGGTGAGTTCCCGACTCGCGCCCGGCGGATCCGCACGCAAGCGGGATGCCGGTGAAAAAATGAGAATGGCGTCACGCTCTGTGGTTCGCGTGCCCGGTCGCCGTGGGGGACATCGACGCTGCGTTGTCCGGTCGGTACATTGCCGGCCGACATGTCCCGAACCGAGTTCGCACCATGAATGCATCAAATGATCCGCGCGGGCTGCTCGAGCAGGCGCGCGCGGCCTGGACGGACGGAGACACCGCGCGGGCGGTGGACCGCTGGCAGCAGGCCGCCACCGCGGGTGATCCGCTCGCGGCCTACAACCTGGGGGTGCTGCTGGATGAAGGCACGCATATGCCGCGCGACCCGGCGCGTGCCGCGATCTGGTATCTGCAGGCGGCCGAGGCGGGCTGGCCGGATGCCGCGTTCAATCTGGCGGTGCTGTTCGAACAGGGCGACGGCGTGGAGGCCAGCCCGAACGAGGCGGCGCGCTGGTTCCATGCCGCCGCCGAGGGCGGCAATCCGCAGGCGATGTTCAACCTGGGCCTGAAGTTCGACGAGGGGCGCGGGTTGCCGCAGGACGCCGAGCAGGCGGCGCAGTGGTATCTGCTGGCGGCCGAGGCCGGCGAGGGCCGCGGGGCCGCCAACCTGGCGCGGCTGTTCGCGATGGGCGAGGGCGTGGAGCGCTCGGATGTCTCCGCCTTCAAGTGGTATGCGATCGCGGCGGAGATGGGCGTGGCCAGTGCGGCGCGCTATCGCGAGCGGGTGGCACGCGAACTCAACGCGGACGAGCGGCTGCATGCGGGGGAGCGGGCGCAGGAGTGGCTGGCGGAATTCCCCCGGCGCGGGGATGCCTGATCTCGCAGGGCGGTACCGCCGCGGTCAGACGACGATGTTCAGCTCGCGGCGGGGTTCCTCGGCCGGACCGGCAAAGCTGAAGGCCAGTTCCACACGCCGGCGCAGGGCCTCGACCCCGGAATCCTCCAGTGCGCCACCGTCGGCGATGCGCTCCTCGCCCGGACGGGCGTCGTCGGTCGTGCCGGACTGAAACGCCTCGATCTCGGCCGCCAGGCGCGCCTGGCCGGCCATTTCGCGGTCGTTGCGGGGCAGGACCAGGTCGGCACGCGGGTCGCCCTCGTCCCCGTTGCGGTTGCGCTGCTGCTCGGCGCGGTCCTCGATCGGACGGCGCGCGGCCCCGGCTTCGGGGTCGTTCAGCGGGCGATCGAACTCCGATGGCGCAGACAGCTGGCCGAGACCCAGGCGGTCCGAACCGCTCGGCCGGGTGGCCGGGACGGTCGGCGGTGCCGGATTGGTCAGCGGTGCTTCCATGGTGTCCCTCGCTTCCGCGTCAGGCGCGGACGTCGAGCAGGCTCCCGATCATGCGGTCTTCGGCTTGCAGGGTCTTCACGTTCGCTTCCACGTGACGCTGGCTCGCGCTCATCTCGACCATCGCCGTGTTGCTCTGGCGGCTGCCGGCGTTCTCGGTGGCCACGGTGTGGGCCTGCTGACGCATCTGCGTCATGCCCTTCTGGATGCCCTGCAGGCCGCTGCTGCCGTCGATCATTTTCCGGTCCGGATTCGCGCTTGTTTCAAATTATAGACCAGACCCCGGGAGATATGCTAAGGGCGCTCAGGAAGCCGCGGGGGCAGCCCCGAGATGTTCGGCCAGGCGGGCCGCGACCCGTTCGCGGGCCGTGGCCTGTCGTTCCAGCCATCGGGTCAGCCGCGTCTGGCGCTGCCCGGCATCCGGCAGGGTCGAAAGGGTCTCGAGAATCGCCCCGGCCACGGCATCGGGATCTTCTCCGCGGCGGATCAGGCCGGTGGTCTCCGCGGCGCGACGCAGACGGACCTCGTCTTCCGGGGCGTCGCCGCTGGCGGCCGGGCCGGTCACCACGGCACTGCCGCAGGCAAGGGGGCGTGCCAGATCCGGCGGGGTCCGCGTGGCCGCCAGGGTACCCCCGGGCAGGGTGATGTCGGCGCAGGCGTAGGCGGCCTGCAGGGTCTGCGGATCCTCGATGTAGTAGACCCGGTTCTTGCGCGGGACATACGACGTCATGAACCGGTTGTGGCGCACGATCGGCAGCGAGTACTTGATTGCGTCGCGGTAGACCGGCTCGTGGCGTTCGGGGTCCGCCGGCGCCAGCAGGAGCAGGGCGGCGGTCTTCTGCAGGACCGCGAACAGTACTGCGAAGGCGAACGCCTCCTCGTCCGGGCCGGTGTTCGGGGCCAGCAGGATCGGGTGGCCGCGCTCGCGGTATTCGGCGAAGCGTTCGCAGAACGCGCGCTCGGGATCCGGGTCTTCCGGTGCGGGGGGCAGGGATACGGCCCCGGCGAGCGGGTCGCCGGTGGTCTCGGCGCCCAGTGCCGGGTCCACGGCGCCATCCCGTGCGGACAGCACGGTGGCGAAGGTGACCCCTTCCGGGGCGGGGCCCTCGGCGTTGATCCAGGCCACGCCGGCCCCGGCGGCCACGGTGGCCCGCAGCGCCTCGCCGGGGAGATCGACCGGGCCCAGCAGCACCACGGCCCGGGGGCGCAGGCGGGCCAGGCGCACCGGGGCGAGTTCGGGGGGCAGGGCCACCGCCGGCAGGTCATCGGGGGCTCCGGGCACGGCGGCCTCCCTGTCGCGGGGGGCATCGCTGACGCCCAGCAGCAGCGGGCCCAGGGCCTCGCCGAGACCGGCGAGCCAGTCGGGCGCCCGCGCGAGTTCGCGGTGCGAGGCGATGATCAGGGTGCGGCCGGTGTATGCGGACGGGACCGAGCGGGCCGTGATCCAGGCAGACAAACGTGAGATCATGCGTGATCGGACGCGGGGCGCCGGGTGGTTTGCGAGCCGCCCAGTATAGCGACCCCGCGAGGATTCGCGCAGGGGTGGCTCGGGAGCAGAAGTCGGCATGAATCTACGCTGGACCATCGGGGCGGTCGTCCTCGCGGGCATTCTGGCCCTGGCGATGTTCGTCTACATGCAGCCCGGCGGGCAGCAGACCCGGCAGTTCGAGAGCCTGCCCTGGCAGGTGGAGGTGCTGGACCGGCAGCACACGCGGGTGCTGGGGATTACCCTGGGCGAGACCACCATGGCGGATCTCATGGGGCGGTTGCCGGTGCCCGAGATCCGGATGTTCGAGGATCCCGACGGGACGCGCTCGGTGGAGGCGTATTATGTGAACGCCCGCATCGAGCCGTTCGAGACCAACCTGATCCTGCGCCCCGATCTGGACGAGGCCGACCTGGACCGTATCGAGGCGGGGACGACCTCCGAACGGCCGATGCCGTCGGGTGCCCGGCGCTACGGCCTGGACGACGACACCCTTGCATCGCTGGGTAACGTGCCGGTGGTGGAGATGAGCTATATTCCCCGGGCACGCTGGGACGCGGATCTGCTGCGCCGGCATTTCGGCGAGCCGGCCGAGCGCATGCAGATCGACAGCGACCACGCCTACTGGCTTTATCCCGATCAGGGTGTGGCCGTGCTGCTGCCCGACCGCGGACGGCCGACCATGCACTACACCACGCAGGAGCGCTGGAGCCGGGTCGAGCAGCGCCTGCAGGAAGAGGGGCGCCGGCGGCTGGGCGAAGAGGACCACCGGGCGGAGACGCCGTGAGCGGCGAACGGCCCTTTTACCAGCGCCCGCTGGAGGAACTCGACGCGGCCGAATGGGAGGCCCTTTGCGACGGCTGCGGGCGCTGCTGCCTGCACAAGTTCGAGGACGAGGATACCGGCGAACTGGCCCACACCTGGCTGGCCTGTGACCTGCTCGACTGCGAGACCGGCCATTGCTCCGACTATGCCCGGCGTCGCGAGTCCGTGCCGGACTGTCTGCAGCTGACCCTGGAGAAGGTGGCGCAATACGACTGGCTGCCGCCCACCTGCGCCTATCGCCTGCGCTTTGCCGGGCAGCCCCTGCCCAGCTGGCACCCGCTGCTGACCGGCGATCCGGACAGCGTGCGCCGCGCCGGGGTGTCGGTGGCCGGGCGGGTCCTGCGCGAATGCGATGCCCCGGATCTGCCGATCATCGATTACGTGGTGGACTGGCCGGGCGAGGTTCCGCTGGCTGCCCGCCTGTTGCAGCCGGCGTCGGATGCCACCGGGGGATGCGAGTGATTCAGCCGCGGCGCAGTGCGGCCGCCAGTTGCCGGGGCGCGGTGCCGGTCTGGCCATCCAGGTAGGTGGCCAGGCGCTGCGAGAAATCCGCCGGTACCGAGTCGCGTACTGCGTCCATCGCCTCCAGCCACTGCCAGCGCGCCGCCAGCCGCGGGAAGGATTCGGGGTCCCAGGGGCTGTCTTCGTGGGTGAGCAGCGCGTAGCGCATCAGCAGCGGCGCCAGGGTCGCGTCCACCAGCGAGAACTCCGCCCCGGCCAGCGCGTGGTCGTCGGCCATCTGGCGTTCCAGTCGCTCCAGACCTCGTGCCGCCTCGTGTGCGGCCCGTTCGAAGGCGTCCTCGTCGGCCGCGGTCATCCAGCGGTACTGCGCGAAGGTCTGTTCCGACAGGTACTCGATCCAGGCGCGGGCCCGGGCGCGTTCCAGCGGTTCCGGAGGCAGGCGTTCGGGCGGGGTGACGGCGTCGATGTATTCGTTGATGACCGCCGATTCGAACAGGACCGTGTCCCCGTTCACGATCAGGATCGGGACCTTGCCCAGCGGCGAGCGTTCCCGGAACCAGTCGGGCGGGTCGGCGAGGTCGATGCGGGTGAGTTCGTACGGCGCTGCCTTGTAATTCAGCGTGATGAGGCTACGCTGGACGAAAGGACAAATATCGAAGCTGACCAGGTGCAGATGCGGAAAGTCCATGGCATGGCCCGGTGGCCCGCGGGCGACCGGTTCCCCCTCCGGAAATATCGGTGCATGAAGGCGGCATTCTGGTCGCTCCGGTCCGCGGATAAAAGCCCGGGCCGGCCTGTCCCGGGTGTGCGCGGGGTGTTCGGTACCTCCGCGCGGGGGTGCACATGAGCCGGACGGGTGCAGCGGCGCCTGCGTCCAGCCTGCGTCTGGACAAGTGGCTGTGGGCGGCGCGTTTCTTCAAGACCCGCGCCCTGGCGACGGAGGCGGTGTCCGGCGGCAAGGTCCATGTCAACGGCGAGCGCTGCAAGCCCGCGCGCAAGCTGCATCCGGGGGATCGCGTACGGGTGCACAAGGGGAGCTGGTCCATGGAGGTCGACGTGGTGGCGCTGGATGATCGGCGGCGCCCGGCGACCGAGGCGGAGCAGCTCTATACCGAAACCCCGGAGAGCCGCGAGGCGCGCGAGCAGGAGGCATCCCGCCGGCGGCTCGAACGCGAGGCACGGGCCCCGGCGCCCTCGGGGCGTCCGGACAAACGCGAGCGCCGCAAGATCCGGCGTTTCGTGCGTCAGGATCAGGGAGGAACCGATGAGTGACCGACGCCCGCGTACGCCGGCCCTGGCGGTGGATCTGGTGATCCGGCATGCCGCCGAGCCCGGCCGGATCCTGGTCATCGAGCGTCACAACCCGCCGCACGGGTGGGCGCTTCCCGGGGGCTTTGTCGACGTGGGCGAGAGCGCCGAACATGCCGCCGTGCGCGAGGCCCGCGAGGAAACCGGTCTGCAGGTCGAACTGCAGGCCCTGCTGGGGGTGTATTCGGCGCCCGATCGCGACCCCCGCGGGCACACCGTGAGCGTGGTGTATCTGGCTCAGGGGAACGGTCAGGCGCGGGCCGCCGACGATGCGCGTGACTGCGCCTGGCTGGATCCGGGCGACCCCGGTCTGCCGCTGGCCTTCGATCACCGCCGCATCGTGGACGACTACCTGCACTATCGCCTTACCGGCGAAGTGGCTCCCCTGAGAACAAGGACGGATTAGCTGTTAAGATACGCTCCCGAAGCCATTCTGACGGCCCTGTGTGACCCGCCCTGATACCGAAATCCCGGCCCCGGCCGAATCCGATTCCCGCGACGACGCTTCGCGCGCCGGCGATGAACACGTCGTGCCGCGCGTCTATACCCGCGAGGAACACGGCATCTCGCGCGCGGCCATCGACAACAACGCGCTCAAGGTGCTGTACCGCCTGCGCGACGCCGGGTACCGCGCCTGTCTGGTCGGCGGCGGCGTGCGCGATCTCCTGCTGGGGCGCGAACCCAAGGACTTCGACGTGGCCACCGACGCCACCCCCGAGGAAGTCCGCGGGGAGTTCCGCAACTGCCGACTGATCGGTCGGCGGTTCCGGCTGGCTCACGTGCTGTTCGGCCGCGAGGTGATCGAGGTCGCGACCTTCCGTGCTCCGCACGATGCCGGTGGGGACGATGACGACGACGACGGCGACGTGGTCCTGAGCGACGACGGCCGCATCCTGCGCGACAATCGCTACGGCACCATCGAGCAGGACGCCCTCCGGCGCGATTTCAGCGTCAACGCGCTGTACTACGACATCAACGACTTCTCGGTGCTGGACTACACCGGCGGCGTCGAGGACCTGCGCGAAGGCGTGCTGCGCCTGATCGGCGACGATCCCGAGACGCGCCTGCGCGAGGATCCGGTACGCATGCTGCGGGCCGTGCGTTTCTCCGCCAAGCTGGGGCTGCGCATCGACCCGGCGGTGGACGATGCGATGCACCGGCTGGCGCCGCTGATGCGGGAGGTCGCCCCGGCACGGCTGTTCGACGAGGTGATCAAGCTGTTCCACAGCGGCGAGGCGGTCACCTGCCTCGACGAGCTCGAACGCTTCGGCCTGTTCGAGGCGATGTTCCCGTCCACCGCCGAGGCCTTCGACGACCCCGACGATCCCGAGGCCGGTCTCAGCCAACGTGCTTTCCTGGTCGAGGCGCTGCGCAACACCGACAAGCGTCTGGCCGAGGACCAGGGCGTGCACCCGGCGTTTTTGTATGCCGCGCTGATGTGGGCGCCGCTGCACTGGGAGGCCACGGCGCGCATCGAGGAAGGCGAGGATCCGGCGCCGGCCTGGGATCAGGCGATGTCCCAGATCCTCGAGGAACAGGGCGAAACCGTCACTATCCCGCGGCGTTTTGCCCTGGTGATCCGCGAGATCTGGGAGATGCAGAATCGGCTGGAGACCCACTCCGGGGCGCGCGCCCTGAAGCTGCTGACGCATCCGCGTTTCCGCGCCGGTTACGATTTCTACTGCCTGCGGGCGCAGGTGGGCGAGGCCGACGAGCAGATCTGCAGCTGGTGGACCGAACTGCAGGAAAAGGACGAAGCCGGACGCAAGGAAATGAGCGGGGCCTCCGGCGGGGATGGCAAGCGCAAGCGCCGCAAACGCAAGCCGCGGGGGCGCGCCGGCGGTTCGGGCGCAAAAAAGGCGGGGGAAGGCTCGGCATGACCCGGATCCAGTCCGGCGGGCGCACTGCGGCCGTGTCGGCCTACATCGGCATCGGCGCCAACCTGGGGGATCCGGTGGCACAGGTTCGCGGTTCCTTTGCCCGCCTTGCCGTTGAGGTGCCCGATACGCGGCTGGCCGGACGCTCGCGGCTGTACCGCAATCCGCCGATGGGACCGCCGGATCAGCCGGACTACGTCAATGCCGTGGCCCGGCTGCATACCCGCCTGACGCCGCGCGAACTGCTGCATGCGCTGCAGGCCATCGAACAGCGCTGCGGGCGCGTGCGCGACGGCCAGCGCTGGGGGCCGCGGCTGCTGGATCTGGACCTGCTGCTGTACGGCGACCGGGTGCTGGACGAGCCGGGACTCGCGGTGCCGCATCCGGGGGTGGCCGAGCGCAATTTCGTGGTCCTGCCGCTGCAGGAGCTGGCACCGGGGCTGGAGATCCCCGGGTGCGGCCCGCTGGCGGCGCTGGCCCGTGCCTTTGACCCCGCCGCCCTGATCCCGGTGGAGGAGTCGGGCGACAGTGAAGCGGAGGCCGCCGCGGTGGAGCCACCACCGGGCCGCCGCGCGGGGGCGGGCGCATGAGCCTGGGCCATTTCGACTTCATCGCGGTCGAGGGGCCGATCGGCGTCGGCAAGTCCTCGCTGGCGCAGCGGCTGGCGGAACACCTGCGCGCGGAGCTCCTGCAGGAGGCCCCCGACGAGAACCCGTTCCTGGAACGTTTCTATCAGGATCCGGCCAAGCATGCCCTGGCCACCCAGCTGTATTTCCTCGTGCAGCGGGTCCGCCAGCTGACCCCGGTGGCGCAGAAGGGGCTGTTCCAGCAGGCGCATGTGGCCGACTACCTGATGGACAAGGACCCGCTGTTCGCCGAACTCAATCTGGCCCCGGACGAGCTGGAGATCTACCACGAGATGTTCCGCCGGCTGCGCCAGGGGCTGCCGCAGCCGGATCTGGTGATCTATCTGCAGGCGCCGGTGGACGTGCTGCAGGAACGCATCCGTCAGCGCGGACGGGCCTATGAACGCCGGATCGAAACCGCCTATCTGGAGCGGCTGAACGCCGCCTACGCGGATTTCTTCTATCATTTCGAGGGACCGGCGCTGGTGATCGTCAACGCGACCGAGATCGACTGGGTGAACAACCCGGCCGATTTCGACCAGCTGCTGCAGTTTCTCGAACCGATCCAGGGCGGGCGACACTACTTCAACCCGCTGCCGATCACGCTGTAGGGGACACGCATGGGGGCGATCACCGTCAACACCCTGGCCGAGCGTCGGCGGGCCGGCGAGCGCTTTGCCTGTCTGACCGCCTACGACGCCGCGTTCGCGCGCCTGCTGGACGAGCAGGGCGTGGAGGTGATCCTGGTCGGAGATTCGCTGGGCATGGTGGTGCAGGGGCACGCCACCACGCTGCCGGTAACCCTGGAGGACATGGTCTATCACACCGCCGCGGTGGCCCGCGGGGCACGCCGGGCCCTGATCATGGCCGACCTGCCGTTCCTGGGGGATGCCGATCCGGCCACCGCGCTGGCCCAGTCCGGGGCTCTGATGCGGGCCGGGGCGCACATGATCAAGATTGAATGTGGCGCGACGCAGATCCCGGTGGTGGAGCGGCTGGTGGATGCCGGTATCCCGGTGTGCGCCCACCTCGGACTGACCCCGCAGGCGGTGCACCGCATGGGCGGATATCGCGTGCAGGGGCGCGATGCCGAAGCCGCGGCCCAGCTGGAATCCCTGGCCGGGCGGCTGGAGAAGGCCGGGGCCCAGGCCCTGCTGCTGGAAGGCGTGACCGAGGGGCTGGCGACCGCGGTGGCGCGGGCGGGCGACGTGCCGGTGATCGGGATCGGCGCCAGCCCCGCCTGCGACGGCCAGGTGCTGGTGATCGCCGACGTGATCGGTCTGACCCCGAATCCGCCGCGCTTCGCCCGCGATTTCCTCGCCGAAGGCGGCTCGCTGGCCGGTGCGGTCCGGGCCTATGTCGGCGCGGTGCGCGAGGGGCGCTTCCCCGAGTCCGGCGTGCATACCTTTTCGTAGCGAACTCCGGTTCAGACGAGGCTCGGGACGGCCATGAGAATCCTTCGAGATCGACCACAGATCCAGGCGATGCGCCGTGAGTGGACCCGGCGCGGCAGCCAGGAAACCATTGCCCTGGTGCCCACCATGGGACACCTGCACGAGGGGCACATGACCCTGGTTCGCGAGGCCCGGGCGCGCGCCTCGCGCGTGGTGGTGTCGATCTTCGTCAATCCGCTGCAGTTCGACCGCGAGGAAGACCTCGCGAACTACCCGCGTAGCCTGGAAGAAGACTCCCGCCGGCTGGCGGATGCCGGCGTCGACGCCCTGTTCTGCCCGGACGAATCGGTGATGTACCCGGACGACGGGCTGCCGCCGGTGAAGGTGGTCGTGCCGGTGCTGTCGGAGATCCTCGAGGGGGCGTTCCGTCCGGGCCATTTCGACGGTGTGGCGACGGTGGTCGCCAAGCTGTTCAACCTGGTGCGCCCCGACATCGCCCTGTTCGGCGAGAAGGATTACCAGCAGTTCCGCCTGATCGAGCGCATGGTCGGCTCGCTGGACATGCCGGTGCGGGTGGATGCGGTACCCACGGTGCGCGAGCCGGACGGGCTGGCCTGTTCCTCGCGCAACAGCCGGCTGACCGCGGAGTCGCGCGCGCGAGCGCCGGCGCTCAAGCGCGTGCTCGACGAGGTCGCCATCGTCTGCCGGCGCGACCGCAGCGGCGCGGCCGACCGGGTCACCGAGATCGAGGCGGAGGCCTGCGACCGCCTGCGCGAGGCCGGGCTGGATGCCGAATACGTGGCCATCCGCCGGGCGATGGATCTCGCCGAGCCGGTAGCCGGCGAGGCCCTGTGCGATCAGGACCTCGTGATCCTCGGGGCCGCCTGGCTGGACAGCGTGCGCCTGATCGATAATCGCCGGCCCTGAGTCGGACGCGGGACATTGCCGCTCCCGCGTGCATCGCGCATAATTCCCGGCCCCGTGAAAAGACCGTTCGCCGACGGAAGACGCTTATGCTGGTCACCATGCTCAAGGGCAAGCTGCACAAGGCCCGGGTCACGCACTGTGAACTCGAGTACGAGGGGTCCTGCGCGATCGATACGCGTCTGCTGGAGGCCTCCGGGATCCTGCCGTTCGAGCAGATCCAGATCTACAACGTGGACAACGGCGAACGCTTCACCACATACGCGATCGAGGCGGAAGCCGGGTCCGGGGTGATTTCGGTCAATGGCGCCGCTGCGCACAAGGCATCGGTGGGCGATCGCGTGATCATCTGCGCCTACGGCCAGCTGGATGCCGCCGAGGCGCGCGAGTTCACCCCCGATCTGGTGTATCTCGACGCCGACAACGCCATCGCCCGCACCGGGCACGATATCCCCGTCCAGGCCGCCTGAGTACGGCATTATTGGCCCGGGGCCCTGCATGAGCCCCGGGCCCCGGCCAGTGCGTGTCCCGCTCCGGTCTCAGCCGGTGTTGCGCATCCCCGCGGCGATCGCGTTGATCGAGCGCAGCAGCGGCGAGATCCAGGGGTTCTCCCGGGCGTCCCCGTTCCCTTCGTTCTCGGCCTCGAAACCCCGTGACTGGCGCAGCAGGTGGATCTGGATGCTGTTGAGCGGATCCAGATAGGGGTTGCGCCGCTGCAGCGAGCGCGCCAGCAGGGGTGTTTCTTCCATCAGCCCGTCCAGCTGAGCCACCCGCAGAACCTCGTTGACGGTGCGGCTGTGTTCCTCGCGTACCCGCGAATAGATGCGCTCGGACAGGTCGGTGTCGTGCGACAGCCGGGCGTACTCGGCGGCGGTGCGCATGTCGGCCTTGGTCAGGGCCATCTGGCAGTTGGACAGCAGCGAACGGAAGAACGGCCACTCCTGATACATGCGCTGCAGCTGTTCCAGGCGTGCCGGATCGTCGCCGCGCCAGGTTTCCAGCGCGGTGCCGATGCCGTACCAGGCGGGCAGGGTGTGGCGCGACTGGGCCCAGCCGAAGACCCACGGGATCGCGCGGATCGAACTCTTGGAACGGTCGGTCTTGCGCCGGTGCGAGGGTCGCGAGCCGATGTTGAGATAGCCGATCTCCTGCACCGGGGTGATCTCGTAGAAGTAGTCGAGCGTGCCCGGGGTGTGGTCGATCAGATCGCGGTAGGCATCCTCGCCCAGGCGCGCCAGTTCCTCCATGGTCTCGCGGTAGTCGTCGCGGTCGCAGCGCGGCGGGCGGATCAGGCTGCGCGAGGCGAGCATCAGGCCGGTCGCGCCCATGCCCAGTTCGTATACCGCGGTCTCCACGTTGGAGTACTTGTACGACAGGACCTCGCCCTGTTCGGTGAACTTGATCCGACCCTGCACGGTGGCCGGGGGCTGGGCGAGGATGGACTCGTGGGTCGGGCCGCCGCCGCGCCCGACGGTGCCGCCGCGGCCGTGGAACAGCTGGCAGCGCACGCCGTAGCGGTCGGTGATGCCGACGATCTTCTTCTGCGCCTCGTAGAGGTTCCAGCTGGAGGCGAGGATGCCGCCGTCCTTGCAGGAGTCGGAGTAGCCCAGCATCACGTCCTGGACGTTGCCGGAGGCGGCCAGCAGGCGCGCGTAGACCGGATTCGACAGCAGGCCCTCCAGGACGTCCTCGACGTGCAGGAGGTCCTCGATGGTCTCGAACAGCGGCGAGATGCGCAGGTGACAGAAGGCGCCGTGTTCCGGGTGCTCGCCGGCCAGTCCGGCCAGGCGGCCCAGCAGCAGGACCTCCAGTACGTGCGAGGCCGCATGGGTCATGGAGATGACGTAGGTGCCGATGCCGTCCGGACCGACCTCGCCGCGCATGCGCCGGATGACCTCGAAAACTTCCAGGGTCTCGCGGGTACGTTCGTCGAGGGCGGCGCGATCGGGCTGCGGCAGCTCGTCGCCGCGGCCAATCAGCTCCGCCAGACACTGCTGACGGGCGGGCTCGTCCATGGCCGCGTAGTCCAGGGACGGATCGATGTGGCGCAGGATCTCGGCGACCGCCTCGGTGTGCACGGTGGATTCCTGGCGCACGTCCAGGTGATGCAGATGGAAACCGAAGGTCTCCACCAGGCGGATGAGGTCGGTCAGCGCGCCGCTGGCGATATTGCGGTCACCGTGGCTGATCAGGGAGTCACGGATCAGCTTCAGGTCCTGCAGGAAGGTTTCTGGCGTGGCGTAGGCGCTGTTGGTCGGCAGCACGGCGGCCTCGCCCCGGATCCGCCGGGTGACCGTGGCCAGGGTTTCCTGCAGGCGGTAGCGCATGATGTAGAGCTTGCGCCGGTAGGGCTCGGTCTCGAAGCGGTCGGAGGCGCCCTGGAACACGGCATTGGAGATGGTCGAGTCCGCCTGAAGGCTGGCGAGGAATTCGGCCGATGGCTCGCACATGTAGGAGGAGTGGGTGAGGACGTTGCGCAGTTCGTTGACCCGCTTGATGTACTCGCGCAGCACCTGTTCCATCGCCAGACGCGAGGCCAGTGCCGTGACCTCCGGGGTGACGTTGGGGTTGCCGTCGCGGTCGCCGCCGATCCAGGAGCCGAAATGCAGGAACGCGGGGATCCGCATCGGCAGGGAGCCGTCCGGGTTGACCCCGTAGATGCGGCGGATCGCCTTCTCGAGGAAGCGGTAGCTCTGCGGCACCGCCTCGAACAGGCTCTCCTCGAAATAGAACAGGCCGTACTTGATCTCGTCCTGGACCTCCGGCTTCCTCACCCGGACCTCGTTGGTGCGCCACAGGATCTGGATCTGGCCTTCCAGCTCCTCGGTGATCAGGCGACGTTCCTCGTCGCCCAGTCCCGGCTGGTTGAGGCGGTCGGCGGTTTCGAACACCCGGCGCTGGTTTTCCATGGTGGTCCGCCGCCGGGCCTCGGTGGGATGCGCGGTGAACACCGGCTGGTAGTGCAGCTGCCCCAGCAGTTCCTCCAGTTCCTGCGCTGTGACGCCGTCGTCGTGCAGTTCGCGCAGGGCCTGGTCGAAGGAGCCCAGCCACAGCGGCTCGCCACTGGAGACCTGGGCGCGGCGCCAGCGGTAGAACAGGTCTTCCTCGGCGATGTTGACCAGCGAGAAGTAGATGCTGAAGGCACGGATCACGCGTTCGGTCAGGGTCGTGTCGAACTGCGTGATGTCATCCATCAGTCGCTGGCGCAGCTCCGGGTCTTCCTCCTTGCGCAGGCTGACAAATCCACGGCGCAGGGTTTCCACCGCGTCGAAGACGGTCTTGCCCTCGAGTTTCCAGATGACGTTGCCCAGCAGTTCTCCGAACAGGCGCACGCGCGCGCGCAGTTCCTTGTCCTGGGGCAGGAAACGGTCGTTGTGATCGGCTTGGTTCATGAGGCGGCCCGCGCAGCAGGGGGCCGGCCGCAGCCGGCCCCGCCGTGGTGGTTGCTTGCCTGCCGGCCCGTGCCGGTCGGCGGCGAAAGCCGGCGATTATAGCGCAGATGCGCCCGCGCGCGCCCGGGGGCGGTGTGCGCGATAGAGTTCGAGATAGGCCCCGGCCGCGACCTGCCAGTCGAAGTTCTGCTGCATCCCGGTGCGCATCAGCTGTTCCCAGCGGCCGTCGGCGCGGGCATGGTAAAGCGCCAGGGCCCGCTCCAGGGCGTCGCCGAGCGCCGGGATGCTGTCGGGTGTGAAGCTGAATCCGGTGGCGGTTCCGGCCTCCAGCGCTTCGGGGGTGGCGTCGACCACGGTATCGGTCAGGCCGCCGGTGGCATGCACCACCGGCGGGGTGCCATAGCGCAGGCTGTAGAGCTGGTTGAGCCCGCAGGGCTCGAAGCGCGACGGCATCGCGAACAGGTCGGCACCGGCCTCGATCTGATGCGCCAGCGGTTCGTCGTAGCCGATGTGGACACCAACCCGCCCGGGGTGGGCCCGCGAGAGGGCGCCCGCGGCGTGCTCCAGGTCCGTCTGTCCGGAGCCGACCAGCGCCAGCTGGATGTGCCCGGCCTCGGCCAGCGGGGCGGCCACCGCCAGCAGCAGGTCCATGCCCTTCTGCTCGACCATGCGCCCGACGTGTCCCAGCAGCGGGATGTCCGGGTCTTCGGTCAGCCCCAGGCGGCGCTGCAGCGCGGCCTTGCAGGCGGCCTTGCCGGAGAGGTCGTCGGGGTCGTAGGCGGCGGCGATGTGCGGATCGCGGGCCGGGTCCCAGGCGCGGTAGTCGACGCCGTTGAGGATGCCGTGGAACACGTTGGCCCGGGCGCGCAGCACCCCGTCCAGGCCCATGCCGTGTTCCGGTTGCCGGATCTCGCGGGCATAGGTGGGCGAGACCGTGGTGATGGCGTCGCTGAACATGAGGCCGGCCTTCATGAAGGACAGCTGCTGGTGGAACTCGACGCCGTCCGGGTGCCAGAGCTCGGCGGGCAGACCCAGTGCGGTCGCGGTTTCGGCCGGAAACAGGCCCTGATAGGCGAGGTTGTGGATGGTGAATACCGACGCCGGTGCATCCCGCGTGCCGCAGGCCTCGCGCAGGTAGATCGGCAGCAGGCCGCATTGCCAGTCGTTGCCGTGGACGATCTCCGGGGTCCAGTTCAGCCCGGCGTCATCCGCGGCCACTCGGGCCACCGCACGGGCGAAGCCGGCGAAGCGCTGCGCGTTGTCCGGCCAGTCCTGGTCGTTGGAGGCGGTGTACGGGTTGCCGGCGCGCTGGAAATATTCCGGCCAGTCGACCAGGTAGACCGGCATGCGCGTGCCCGGTAGATGGCCCTCGATCAGCTGCCACGGAGCGTCTTCCGGTCCCGGGTGGGTGACCGGCCGGCGCAGGCGCTGCACCGCCTCGGGGTAGGCCGGCAGGATCAGGCGCGCGTCCTGTCGCCGGCGCCGCAGGGCGACAGGCAGGCTGGCGCTGACATCGGCGAGACCGCCGGTCTTGACCAGTCCGAAGACCTCGCTGGTGGCGAAAAGGATGCGCATGACGGCTTCTCCGTAACGAGACGTTGAGTGTAACGCAGCCGGCCCCGGTGAATGGCAATGCAGGCTGACGGCTGCCGGGTGGCGGATTATGCTGTATCGACACCCCCCGACGTCGAGGTAGCCGCATGAACCGTTCCCACCGAATCGCCGCGCGCGAGGTCCTGCAGAACGAAGCCCGGCGCCTGGAGCCGGAGCATCTGCGCGAGCTGCTGGAGCGCGAGCCGGAACGGGTGGAGCGCGATGTCTGCGAGGTGGCCGGCCTGCGCCTGGACTGGACGCGCCAGCGGCTGGATGCCGATGCCTGGGAGGCGCTGTTCGCGGCGGCGCGGGCCGCCGATATCCCTTCGGCGCTGGGGCGGCTGTTCGGGGGCGAGCGGGTGAACGTGACCGAGGGGCGGGCCGCGTTGCACACCGCGTTGCGCCTGCCCCGCGAGGCTCGCTGCGAGCTGGACGGCGAAGACGTGGTGCCGGCGGTGCATGAGGTCCTGGACCGAATGGAGGCGTTCGTGACGGCGGTGCACGACGGGACGCACCGGGGATTCAGCGGACGGCCGATCGAGGCGGTGGTGAACATCGGGATCGGGGGCTCCGATCTGGGGCCGCGCATGGTCTGTCGCGCGCTTGCCGACCATGCATGCCCGGCTGCCGGGGGAAGCCCGCTGGACATGCATTTCGTTTCCAATGTCGACGGCGAGGCCCTGTCCCGGGTGCTGCGCGAAGTGGATCCGGAGACTACGCTGTTCGTGGTCGCCTCCAAGACCTTCACGACTCAGGAGACCCTGACCAACGCCCGTGCGGCCCGCGAGTGGCTGGTGGAGCATGCGGCCGGCGATGCGTCCGCGGTCGCGGCTCATTTTGTGGCGGTTTCCACCGCGCGCGAGCGCGTCGAGGCCTTCGGTATCTCGCCCGAACGCATGTTCGGTTTCTGGGACTGGGTGGGTGGTCGTTATTCGGTATGGTCGGCGATCGGCCTCCCGGTGGCCCTGATGCTGGGGGCGGAGGGCTTCCGCCGCTTCCTGGCGGGGGCCCACAAGATGGACGAGCACGTGCGCACCGCTACGGTAGAAGACAATGCCGCGGCGCGCATGGCCCTGGTGGACCTGTGGAATCAGGACACCCAGGGGGCGGAATCGCGCGCGGTGCTGCCCTACGACGAGCGGCTGTACTTCCTGCCGCCGTATCTGCAGCAGGCGGAGATGGAGAGCCTGGGCAAGCGGGTGCGGCTGGACGGCACGCCGGTGGAAGGGCATACCGGGGCGCTGGTCTGGGGCGCAGTGGGCACCGATGGGCAGCATGCGTTCTATCAGCTGCTGCATCAGGGTACGCGGCGGGTTCCGGCGGAATTCATCGGCGTTGCGCGCGCCGAACACGACCTGCCGCAACAGCACCCCATGCTGCTGGCCAATCTGGTGGCCCAGGCCGAGGCGCTCGCCCTGGGGCGCAGCGAGGACGAGGCCCGGGCGGAGATGGCCGCCGCCGGTCGTGATGCGGCCGAGATCGAGGCGCTGGCGGCGCATCGCAGCTTCCCCGGCGACCGGCCGAGCACGCTGATCCTGCTGGAAGACCTGGATCCGGAGCGCCTGGGCGCGCTGATCGCCCTGTTCGAGCACAAGATCTACGTGCTTGCGAGCCTGTGGGAGATCAACGCCTTCGATCAGTGGGGCGTGGAGCTGGGCAAGCAGCTGGCCGGCCGGGTGCTGGCGGATCTCGACCCGGCCGGCGAGCCGGGTCCGCACGACCCGGCGACCGCCGCCAGCATCGACTGGCTGCGCCGGCACATGCGCTGAAGCGCCCGCGGAGGGACCCGGCGGCGCGCGTTCAGGCCTGAATCGCGTCTTCGTCGTCCGGCAGCACCGGGACGTCGGTGGGCAGCGTGATGGTGCGGGTCTCGCCGTCCAGCCAGAAGCGCAGTTCGGCTTCTTCGTCGTCCGGGGTGGTTCCCACGGCCTCGAGGAAGTCGATCGGGGTTTCCGGGCTGCGTCCGTTGACCTCCAGGATCAGCGCGCCCTGCTCCAGGCCGGCCTCGGCGGCGGCTCCCTCGGCACGGCTGACGAGGACGCCGGGCTCGTCCGGCAGGCCCAGGGCCTCGCGCAGATCGTCGCGTGCTTCGATTACGGTGATCCCCAGCGCGGTGACGATCTCGTCGTCACCGGGGGGCTGGAAATCGAAGGGGACGTCGGCCTCGAGGATTTCCGGCGCCACCGCGATGGGCGCGCCGGTGCGCACTGCCAGCGCGAGGGCGTCGCTGGGCCGGGCATCGATCCGCCGCGGTGCCCCCTCGCCGGGGACACGCAGCTCCAGCATGCCGAGATAGGTGCCGTCTTCCAGCCCGTCCACGATGACCCGTTCCAGCTCCGCGTCGAGTTCGCGCAGCAGGTCGACCATCAGGTCGTGGGTCATGGGCCGCGGTACGTCGACATCCTGCATGGCCAGGAGGATGGCGCGGGCCTGGTCGGTGCCGATGACGATGGGCACGACGTCGGCGGATTCGGGGTCGCGCAGCAGGGCAATGGGCAGGCCGCTATGCGCGTCCACCCCCACGGTGGCCAGCTCCACCGGCAGGAGGGTGTCCGGGTCGCTGGCCGGCTCGCGTGCGTCGGCGTGAGAGGTGGCGGCCACGGCGCCGAGGAGCAGCCCCAGGGCGGTGGCCCATGCAGCGATCCGGGAGCGGGCGGGACGATGCGGGTAGCGGGACATGGGGGCTCTCCGTAAAAGGGACCTGAATACGGATCATGGCAGTCCCGCACCCGCGGGGTCCATCGCGGACCTGAGGAACGTGCGGTCTTGCACGTGGGCGCTTCGGGCGTCGTTTATGCTGGGCCGGAACCCGCACACCGCAGACCGGAGAACCCCATGGAAGTGACGCAGCGCCCGTATGCCCCGGCGGCCGAACAGAACCGCGAGCCGATCCTGGGGATCCTGGAACAGTGGTTCATCCGTCCGGGTGCCCTGCTGGAGCTGGGGGCGGGGACCGGCCAGCATGCGGCTTTCATGGCGCCGCGCCTGGGGCATCTGCAGTGGCTGCCCACCGATGTCGCCGAACACCTGCCGGGGATCGAGGCGTGGCGGCGCGAGGCGGCGGCGCCCAACCTGCAGCCGCCGCGCGCGCTGGATGTCGCCGCTGATCCCTGGCCGGACGGTCCGTTTCGTTACGTCTACAGCGCGAACACGGTCCACATCCTGCACTGGCCGGGGGTGGAGGCGCTGTTCTCCGGGGTCGCCGGGGTCCTGGAACCGGACGGGCTGTTTGCGCTGTACGGGCCGTTCGCGCACGACGGGGAGCACACGGCCGAATCCAATGCGCGCTTCGACCGTTCTCTGCGCCAGCAGGACCCGGGGATGGGGGTGCGCGATCGCGCCGACCTGGACGCGCTGGCGAGCGCCTGCGGCCTGACCCGGGAGGCGGTGGTGGACATGCCGGTGAACAACCAGATCCTGATCTGGCGGCGGGATACGGTCTGAGCCGTACGGTTTGTGGACCGGGTCACTGTCCGGCGGGAACTTCGGGCGAGGTGGCGACACCAATGGTTGACCATGAAATGGCCATGGAAATGGATCCAGGGCGACTCATAGGATTAGGCGATCGGTGTGATTGATATAATAGAATTCACATCATAAGAATTCGCCGATATAGTGATGCACATGATCGATAACGATCATCTGCCACTAACCGAATCAACGGAACCAAGCAAAGGAGATAGCGATATGACGCTTCGTCTGGGCGATACCGCACCGAACTTCCAGGTCGACACCACCACCGGCAAGATCGACTTCCACGAGTGGATCGGCGATTCCTGGTGCTTCTTCTTCAGCCACCCGGCCGACTTCACCCCGGTGTGCACCACCGAGATGGGTCGCACCGCGCAGCTCGCGAAGCAGTTCGCGGACCGCAACGTGAAGCCGCTGGGCCTGTCCACCGATACGGTGGAAGAGCACAACAAGTGGATCGAGGATGTGAACGACACGCAGAACACGACCCTCGAATTCCCGATCGTCGCCGACGCCGACAAGAAGATCTCGGAACTCTACGAGATGATCCACCCCGGCGAGAGCGACACCGCGGCGGTGCGTTCGGTCTACATCATTGATCCGAACAAGAAGATCCGTCTGATGATGACCTACCCGATGTCGCTGGGCCGCAACTTCGACGAGATCCTGCGTGCCATCGACGGCCTGCAGACCGCCGACAAGCACGGCATCGCGACGCCGGCCGACTGGACCCCGGGTGACAAGGTGATCATCCCGCCGACGGTCAGCAACGAAGAAGCGCAGAAGAAGTTCCCGCAGGGCTTCGACGAGATCCGCTCGTACCTGCGCTACACCAAGGTCTGAACCTCCGGGTTCTGATCACCGGTCCCGGGGTTCTGCCTCCCCGGGCCGGGTCTCTCCGGGCCCCTCCGGTTCTGCCGGGCGGGGCCTTTTTTGTGTGTGCGGCGCGCGTGTGTTTCAGGGCAGCAGCGGGGCGAAGCCGGCCCGGTAGTCGGGATAGCGGAAGCGGTAGCCGGAGTCCTGCAGGCGCCGGCTGTCGCAGCGCCGGCCGCGGGCCCCGTCGCGGGCATCCACGCGGTGGACCGCCGCGTCTGCCGGCAGAGTGCCCAGGCGCGCGGCGAGCCAGTGCAGCACTTCGCTTTTCAGGGCCGGTTCGGTATCCACGCCGAGATAGACCGGATCGGGATCGGCCAGCGTGAACAGGTGGTGCAGGATGCCGACCGCATCATCGCGGTGGATGCGGTTGGTCCACGTCGGCGGTTCGTCATCGCCCAGCTGGCCGGCGCGCGCCAGATCCAGCATGCGTTCGCGCCCCGGTCCGTAGATCCCGCCCAGGCGCAGGCGGATGCCACGGTACGGCGAGGCCTCCAGCAGGCGTTCGGCCTCCAGCAGGCGGCGTCCGGAGAAGCGTTGTGGCAGGGCGGGGGTGTCTTCGTCGACCCGGCTGCCGTCATCGACGCCGTAGACGCCGGTGGACGACACGAAGATCACGCGTTCCGGCTGCAGGCCCTGGCGCTCCAGGGCGCCCAGCGCGTGCTGCAGGGCGTCGACATAGGCGCGCCGGTAGCCGGTGTCGTCCATCTGGTCGGGGGTGGTGATGAAATACACCGCCCGGGTCGAGCGCGGCAGCTCCGGCAGGCCGTCGGGGTCCGTCAGGTCCCCCTGCAGCGGCCGGATCCATCCGGGCAGGCGTTCGGGATGGCGCCGCAGACCCCAGACCCGGTGTCCGGCGTCGTGCAGCCGGCCGGCCAGCCCGGTGCCCAGGTCTCCGCAGCCGAGGATCAGTATATCGTCCATGCGGTTCACTCCGGTGTGGCTGGGGGTTACGCTACTCCCCTGCTCCGGCGTTGGGGGATTTCCCGCGTCCTGATCATTTTTTCTCGGGGGTCGAGATGGGTCGCCGCAAGCCGAAACCGGACAGCGTGAACTGCCCCTGCGGGTCCGGTCGCCCGCGTGAGCGGTGCTGCGGGCCGCGCATCGATGGCACGGCCCCGGCGGAGACCGCCGAGGCACTGATGCGCTCGCGCTACACCGCCTACACCGAGCATAACGAGGCCTACATCCTGGCGACCTGGCATCCGCAGACCCGCCCGGCCTCGCTGGAGCTGGACCCGGATCGGCGCTGGCTCGGGCTGAGTGTGCGCGGCAGCGAAGCCGGCGGCCCCGACGACACCGCCGGGAGGGTCGAATTCGTCGCCCGCGCGCGGCTGCACGGCCAGGGCATGCGGCTGCACGAACGCAGCCGGTTCCGGCGCATCGACGGCCACTGGTACTACATCGACGGCGACACGCCGGACGCCTCGTGAACCCCGTCGTCGCTGCCGCCGCGGATGCGCGTACCGGGGTGGATACCGAGGTCGATCCGGGGCTGCTGGCGGCGGTGGAGCGGGGCGTGCGTGCGCAGGCTGCGGGACAGACCGAGCACGCGCTGATCGCCCGCCTGCGCGACGCTGGCGTGGTGCCCTTCGCCGGGGCCGACCTGCGTGAACCGCTGGGGCTGTTCCGCACCCATTTCCTGCTGTTTCACTGCCTCTATCGCCTGCGCGACCGGCTGGCGGCCGAGGGCGAATGGCTGCGCATCCATTGCCTGGATATCGGCATTCAGGCGCGGGCCACGGACGGCGCGGGGGCCGCGGCAACCGCCGGCACGGTCTCCGCGGCCCTGGTGCGCGAGGACCCTTTGCGGGCCTATTACCTCGACCTGAGCACTCTGGATCACATGGATGCGGCCGCGGTGCAGGCCCTGCTGGACGGCTTCTGGCGGCGGATGGACGGCGGCGACCGCCGGGCAGCGGCGCTGGCGGTGCTGGAGCTGGCGGATCCGGTGGACGACGCGGAGATCCAGTCCCGCTACCGCCGCCTGGCCCAGCGCCACCACCCCGACCGGGGTGGCGACACGGCCACCCTGCAGCGCCTCAACGAGGCGCGCTGGATCCTGCTGGGCGACTGACACGTCTCGCTCCGCCGCCGGAGGGCTCAGTCGTCGGCGTCGTCCATGGTGGTCACGAAGGCCTGTTCCACGGTGTAGGTGCCGGTCCCCTTGTAGCTGGTCTGTACCCAGCCGTGCTCCTCGAGCCACTGGCTCATCTCGCGGTTCATCGCCGGGTTGCCGCACAGCATCACGCGATCCTGCTCCGGGTCCGCGGGCGGCAGATCCAGCGCCCGGAACAGCTCGCCCGAGCGGAACAGCTCGGCGCCGCGCTGGTTGTTGTCGAACGGCTGCTGCGCCACGGGGCAGGCGAAGTCGTGATCCTCGCGGGTCACGGTGGGCATGTAGCGGAAGCGATCGCTGATCTTCGCTTCCAGCTCCTCGCGATAGGCCAGTTCCTCCACGGTGCGCACGCTGTGCACCAGGATGACCCGTTCGAAATGTTCGAACACTTCGTCGCTGCGGACCAGGGAGACGAACGGCGCGATGCCGGTGCCGGTGGCCAGCATGTACAGATGCCGACCGGGCTGCACGTAATCCACCGTCAGCGAGCCGGTGACCTTGTTGTTGATCCAGATCGAGTCGCCCGGTTCGACATGGGCGAGGCGGCTGGTCAGGTCACCGTCGGGCACGTGGATGCTGAGGAACTCGAGTTCCTCGCTGGACGGGTCCGACACGATCGAATAGGCGCGCGGGATCAGTTTGCCCTCCGGGCGCAGGCCCAGCGTCACGAACTGGCCATTGCGGAATTCGAAGCCCTCCGGCCGCGTGGTGGTGAAGCTGAAGGTCTTGTCCGACCAGTGGTGCAGGGACGTGATCTGCTGTTCCGAGTAGGGCATGACGGGGCTATTCTCCGAGTGATCTGGTCAACAATTTAACAGGCGGAGGAAAGACGTGCCCAATGAGCGGGCCTGCGCCGGGGCCATGCAGCGAAACACGGGGATCCCCGGCAGACAACCGCTCGTTGGTCAGGAAGAAGTGAGAAGGTCCTGCAGGCAGTCGCGCAGGGGACGCGGACGGGCGATGTGATAACCCTGCACGCAGTCCAGACCGATGGCGCGCAGCCGTTCCATGCCCTCGGCGTCCTCCACCCCTTCGGCGATGGTGTGCAGACCCAGAACACGGCCCACCCGGTGGATGGCCGTGACCATGGCCGCATCCACCGGGTCCTGAGCGATCCCGCGGACGAAACTGCCGTCGATCTTGAGGAAGTCCACCGAGAGTTTCTTCAGATAACCGAAAGAGGACAGCCCCGAGCCGAAGTCGTCCAGCGAGAAATGACAGCCAAGATAGCGCAGTGCGCGGATCAGGCTGATCGCCTGGTCGTGATTGGAGATCGCCGCGGTTTCGGTGATCTCGAAGGTCACGCGCCGCGGGGCGATGCCGTGGTGCGACAGGCGGTCGGCGATGAAGTCCAGCATCTCCGGCTGGGCCAGCGACTGGCCCGACAGGTTGATGGCCACCGGGATCGAGTCGTCCGGGTGCGTGGTCAGCTCGATCAGCACCGCCTCGATTACGTGACGGTCGATCTCGGGCATCAGGTGGTAGCGTTCGGCAGCCGGAATGAATGCCCCGGGCGCGATGAGCTCGCCCTGCTCGTCCTGCAGCCGCACCAGTACCTCGAAATGGTCCAGGCTGTGTCCGGCGGCCGGGTCCAGACGCTGAATGGGCTGGGCAAAGGGGACGAAACGGGCCTGTTCCAGGGCGTCGCGAATGCGCCCCACCCATTCCATCTCGCCGTGGCGCTGGCGCAGGCGATCATCGCCCTCGCGCCACAGGTACACCGTGTTGCGCCCGGTTTCCTTGGCGGCGTAGCAGGCCGAATCGGCCTGGCTGAGAAGGATGTTCAGATCCTTCTGCGCCCCGTACACCGGGACCAGGCCGATGGATACCCCGATGTCGAAGCGCCGGCCCTCCCATTCGAAGCGCAGATCGCGCACCGTGTCGATGATTTCCTCCGCAATCTCCTGCGCGCGCTCCACCGGACAGTGGTTAAGCAGCAGGCCGAATTCGTCACCACCCAGGCGCGCCAGGGTGTCGCTCTCCCGGATGTGCCGGGGCAGCAGCTCGGCCAGGCGCTGTAACAGGGCATCGCCGGCCAGGTGGCCGCAGGTATCGTTGACGATCTTGAACTGGTCCAGGTCCATGTAGCACAGCACATGCGGTGTCCTGTGCCGGCCCGGAATTGACAGGGCCGACTCCACCCGGCGCTCGAACTCCCGACGGTTGAACAGTTCGGTCAGGTCATCGTGGGTCGCCTGGTGGTTGAGGCGGCTGGTCATGTCCGACAGGGCGGTCATGTCCTGCAGCACGATGACCGCGCCCGTGACGTCTCCATCCGTTGCTCCGCCCAGGGGCGAGACCGTGGCCCGCACGTGGCAGGGGCCCGCGCAGATTTCCAGGCGACCTTCCGGGTACTCCAGGGGCCGGCCCCAGCGCAGACAGCGCGCCGCGAGGGGTGTCGCGCTGTCCTGGCCGGGTTCCAGGAGACCGATCGTGCGATCCGCATCGGCGTCCAGGACGTTCGCCCGGTCCACGTCCAGGAGCGCTTCGGCGGCCGGGTTGATGTACTGGATCCGGCCGTCGGCATCGGTCGTGATGACCCCGTCGGCCAGTGATTCCAGGGTGGTCGAGAGTCGGTCGCGTTCCGCTTCCAGGTGCCGTTCGGTAACGCGCAGGTCGGTCAGGTCGTAGGCCACGCCGATCACGCCCGAGATCACGCGGTCCGGGTCCGCGGTCGGGGTCCAGCTGATGTTGAGGCGGCGGCCATCGAGATCGAATTCACTGGCGAAGTGCTCGCCCGCGAGGGCGCGACGCAGGTCCTGCGGCACCTGCGGATGGTCCGCCCAGCGTTCGAAGGCGTTCACGCCCACCAGGTCGTGGTTGTTCAGCCCCAGGCCGTACAGGCCGGCACCCTCTGACAGCGTGATGTAGCCGTCGGCATCGAGGGAGAACAGGATCAGCGGAGCATTGGCGACGGTGACCTCCAGCTGGCTTTCGAGGTCATGCAGGGTCTGCTCCGAGATGCGCTGGCCGGTGATGTCGCGCAGGGTGGTGAAGACCTCGATATCGTCGTCGTGTTCCACCGCGCGGGTACGGACCTCCGCCGGGAAATGGCTGCCGTCCGGACGCCGCATGCGGGTCTCGAAGCGTGCGGGCAGGTGATGCGCCGGATTTTCGTGAACGCGCCGGACATCGTCGGGCGAGGCTTCCATGTCCAGTGCGGTGATGCTCCGGCCGTCGAGCTCCCCGGCGTCGGCGCAGTGAAAAAGCCGGCAGGCCGCCTGGTTGGCCGCCACCACATGCCCGGCTCGATCAAGGACCAGGTGAGCCTCGGGCGCCTGCTCGAAAAGGTTGCGGTAGCGTTGGGAGTCCGGCGCAGGTGACATCGCGGTTGTCGGGTGACGGGCTGGATCACTGACGATACAGAGTGCCCGGGCCGCTGTCAGATCCCGTACCATGACCGGGGGAGTCCGGTCATTTCGACAGGGAATTTGCGGGTTCGGTCTTGAAGCGGGGGGGCGGCGGCCCCATCGTTCGGGTCAGTTGCCAATTTTGAAGCGAGGATCAATCCGATGCGAATGGATCGCCTGACGACCAAATTCCAGAGCGCGATCTCCGACGCCCAGTCGCTGGCGGTGGGCCGGGATCATCAGTTCATTGAACCGGCCCACCTGCTGCTGGCCATGCTGGATCAGGAGGGCGGCACCACCCGCCACGTGCTCGACCGTGCCGGGGTCAACGTGCGCCAGCTGCGCTCCGCGCTGGGCGAGGCGCTGGATCGCATGCCGAAGGTGGAGGGTGCCGCCGGCGACGTGCACGTGTCCAGCGACCTGGGGCGCATGCTCAACGTGTGTGACAAGCTGGCCCAGGAGCGCAAGGACCAGTACATCCCCAGCGAGCTGTTTCTCCTCGCCGCCATCGACGAGAAGGCCGGCGTGGGCGAGATGCTGCGCAATGCCGGGGCCAACAAGGATTCCATCGAGGACGCGGTGGACCAGATCCGCGGCGGCGCCCAGGTGGACGACCCCAATGCCGAGGAGAACCGGCAGGCGCTGGAGAAATACACCACCGACCTGACCGAACGTGCGGAGCAGGGCAAGCTGGATCCGGTGATCGGGCGTGACGAGGAGATCCGTCGCTCGGTGCAGGTGCTGCAGCGGCGAACCAAGAACAACCCGGTGCTGATCGGCGAGCCCGGGGTCGGCAAGACCGCGATCGTCGAGGGCCTGGCCCAGCGCATCGTCAACGGCGAGGTGCCCGAGGGGCTCAAGGACAAGCGCGTGCTGGCGCTGGACATGGGCTCGCTGCTGGCCGGGGCCAAGTACCGCGGCGATTTTGAGGAACGCCTGAAGTCGGTGCTCAACGAGATCTCGCAGGAAGAGGGTCGCGTGATCCTGTTCATTGACGAGATCCACACCCTGGTGGGCGCCGGCAAGGCCGAGGGCGCGATGGACGCCGGCAACATGCTCAAGCCGGCGCTGGCGCGTGGCGAGCTGCACTGCATCGGCGCCACCACGCTCAACGAATACCGCGAAAACATCGAGAAGGACGCCGCGCTGGAGCGCCGCTTCCAGAAGGTGCTGGTGGACGAGCCGAGCCAGGAGGATACCATCGCCATCCTGCGCGGGCTGAAGGAACGCTACGAGGTGCACCACGGGATCGAGATCACCGACCCGGCAATCGTCGCCGCGGCGCAGCTGTCGCAGCGCTACATCACCGACCGCCAGCTGCCGGACAAGGCGATCGACCTGATCGACGAGGCCAGTTCGCGCATCCGCATGGAGATTGACTCCAAGCCCGAGTCCATGGACCGGCTGGAGCGGCGCCTGATTCAGCTGAAGATCGAGCGCGAGGCGCTGAACAAGGAATCCGACGAGGCCTCGAAGAAGCGCCTGGGCACGCTGGAGGAGGAGATCGAGCGCCTGGAGCGCGAGTACTCCGACCTGGAAGAGGTGTGGAAGTCCGAGAAGGCCTCGGTCTCCGGCGCCGCGCAGCTCAAGGAAGAACTGGAGCGGGCGCGTCAGGAGCTGGAGACCGCGCGGCGTGCCGGTGACCTGTCGCGCATGTCCGAGCTGCAGTACGGGAAGATCCCGGATCTGGAGAAGTCCCTGGCCATGGCCCACGAGATGGAGAGCCAGGAGACCCGGCTGCTGCGCAACAAGGTGACCGACGAGGAAGTCGCCGAGGTCGTCTCGCGCTGGACCGGGATCCCGGTGGCGAAGATGCTGGAGGGCGAGAAGGACAAGCTGCTGCGCATGGAAGAGGCCATCGGCGAGCGCGTGGTCGGCCAGAACGAGGCGGTCACCGCCGTGGCCAACGCCATCCGCCGTTCACGCGCCGGGCTGGCGGATCCCAACCGTCCGAACGGCTCGTTCCTGTTCCTGGGCCCCACCGGCGTCGGCAAGACCGAGCTGACCAAGTCGCTGGCCGGCTTCCTGTTCGACACCGAGGAGGCCATGGTGCGCATCGACATGTCGGAGTTCATGGAGAAGCATTCCGTGGCGCGGCTGATCGGGGCGCCTCCGGGCTATGTCGGATACGAGGAGGGCGGCTATCTGACCGAGGCCGTGCGCCGCAAGCCGTATTCCGTGATCCTGCTGGACGAGGTCGAGAAGGCGCATCCGGACGTGTTCAACGTGCTGCTGCAGGTGCTGGATGACGGCCGCCTGACCGACGGTCACGGGCGTACCGTGGACTTCCGCAACACGGTGATCGTGATGACCTCCAACCTGGGCTCGCAGCAGATCCAGGAGATGGCCGGCGAGGACAACTACGATCGCATGAAGGGCGCGGTGATGGAGATCGTCGGGCAGCACTTCCGGCCCGAGTTCATCAACCGCGTGGACGACGTGGTGGTCTTCCACCCGCTGGAGCGCGAGCAGATCCGTGCGATCACCGAGATCCAGCTGCGCTATCTGCGCGAACGCCTGGAGGAGCGCGAACTGGGGCTGGAGGTCTCCGACGCGGCGCTGGATCACCTCGGCGAGGCGGGCTTCGACCCGGTGTACGGGGCGCGGCCGCTGAAGCGGGCGATCCAGACCCAGCTGGAGAACCCGCTGGCGCAGCAGCTGCTGTCCGGCGAGTTCGTCTCCGGCGACACCATCCGCGTGGACATGGAGGGCGAGGCCCTGCGCTTTGTGAAGCACGCCGAGGCGGCCTGAGCCGCCCCGGTCCGTCCCGGCTGTCACTGAGGATGACCCGAAGGCCCGCCATGTGCGGGCCTTCCTGCGTTCGGGCCCGGGACCTCAGATGTGGCCCATGGCCTCCATGGCGCGGGCGACCTTGACGAAGCCGGCGATGTTGGCACCGGCCGAGTAGTTGCCCGGCGAGCCGTATTCTTCGGCCGTCTCGAAGCAGGTCTGGTGGATGTTCGCCATGATCTCCTGCAGGCGTGCCTCGGTGTATTCGAAGGTCCAGGAGTCGCGGCTGGCGTTCTGCTGCATTTCCAGCGCGCTGGTGGCTACGCCGCCGGCGTTGGCGGCCTTGCCGGGACCGAAGGCGATGCCCGCCTCGCGGAAGGTCTGAATGCCCTCCGGGGTTACCGGCATGTTGGCGCCTTCGGCGACCGCGATGCAGCCGTTTTCGACCAGCGCCTTCGCGTCCTTGCCGGTCAGTTCGTTCTGCGTGGCGCAGGGCAGGGCGACCTCGCAGGGGATCTCCCAGATGCAGCCGTTTTCGCGGTATTTCGCGCTCGGCTTGCGTTCGGCGTAGTCCGAGACCGGGCCGCGTTCACGCTCCTTGATCTGACGCAGCAGGTCCAGATCCAGGCCGTCCTCGTCGAGGATCACGCCACGCGAGTCCGAACAGGCGATGACCTTCGCGCCCAGCTGCTGTGCCTTCTGCGTGGCGAAGACCGCCACGTTGCCGGCACCCGAGATCACTACCCGCTTGCCTTCGAGGGAGTCGTTGCGGGCCTTGAGCATCTCCTGGGTGAAGAACACCGCACCGTAGCCGGTGGCCTCGGTGCGCGCGCGGCTGCCGCCCCAGTCCAGACCCTTGCCGGTGAACACGCCCGATTCGAAGCGGTTGGTCAGGCGCTTGTACTGCCCGAACATGTAGCCGACCTCGCGCTGGCCGACGCCGATGTCGCCGGCGGGGACGTCGGTGTATTCGCCGAGGTAGCGATACATCTCGGTGATCAGGCTCTGGCAGAAGCGCATGATCTCGCCGTCGGAGCGGCCCTTGGGATCGAAGTCGCTGCCGCCCTTGCCGCCGCCGATCGGCAGCCCGGTAAGCGCATTCTTGAAGACCTGGGAGAAGCCGAGAAACTTGACGATCCCCAGATACACCGATGGATGGAAGCGGATGCCGCCCTTGTACGGCCCCAGCGCGCTGTTGAACTGCACGCGGAAGGCACGGTTGATCTGCAGTTCGCCGCGATCGTCCTGCCAGGGCACGCGGAAGATGATCTGGCGTTCCGGTTCGCAGATGCGCTGGATGATCTTCAGGTCGGCGAATTCCGGGTACTTGACCAGAACCGGGCCCAGGGTCTGCAGCACCCCGTGCACGGACTGGTGAAACTCCGTCTCGCCCGGGTTGCGGTGCAGGACTTCCTGATAAATCGGCTCGAGTTTCTCGTCGAGACTTCCGTTCATGAGTGTCTTCCTGTGTGAATCATGGGCGCGCATTAAGGCATAAGCTGCTACCCGGGACAATCCTGTCTGCTCTTTTGTGGTGCAGAATGCACATGGATGGTGCGGGCTGGACGGCCGGCGCGTGGCGCGGGAACATGCCCGGAATGGAAGCGTCAGGGCCCGCCGTAGGCCGGGTCAAAGGATGAAACCATGGATGAGCGGGCAGGGGTGCGTGACGTGTTCCGCCGGGCGATGTGGCGGCTTGCGTGGATGCCTGTGCTGCTGGCCGTGGCGGTGGCCGGGACCGGCTGCACCCTGCTGGAGGCGCGCGGCCAGTTTGCCGCGATGCAGGGGGGCTGCGTACTGGAGGGCCGCATCGCCGGGGCCGGAGCGCTTGGCAAGGATCCGGACGACGGGGCCTACGTGGTGCTGGCGGTGCGCGAGCGCGGTCAAGGGTTGCCGCCGGAGGTGGTGGATCACGTGCTCACTGGGTCCGGCGGGCAGTGGTTCTTTGCCCTCGAACCGGGCGTGTGGTCGGTGCTGGGTTACTGGCAGGATGGCCGCGATGCGGAGGCCGTGCCCGTGGCCGCCCATGCCTGGGAGCGCGGTGCAACGCTCGATTGCGGCGCCGGCGAGCGCTACCTGGACGAGCGCATCCGGGTCGACGACCCCGCGAGGCGGATCGAGGGGGTTTTCGCCGAGGGCGGTCTGGCGTTCGCGGGCGCGGCGGCGGAACGGGTGGAACACGAGGATGGTTCGCTGCCCAGCCTCGGGCGGGTTACGGCCTTCGGTCTTGTCACCACGCTGGCGGACCCGCGATTCGATCCGGCGATTGCCGCCGCCAGTCAGTGGCGGCCACTGGATTTCGTCCGCGACGGCCACACGGGGGTGTATTTCCTCGATGGTCCCTACGATTCCTCGCGCGAGCCGGTGCTGTTCATCCATGGCATGAACGGTTCGCCCGTCTCTTTCGAGGCGCTGGTGGAGGACCTGGATACCCGCCGTTTCCAGCCCTGGGCTTATTACTACCCGTCGGGTGTCCCGCTGGAAGCGGCCGCGGTGCACCTGGCCCAGGTGATGGAGGAGCTGGAGCTGCGCCACGACCTGGAACGGTATCATGTGGTGGCGCACAGCATGGGCGGTCTGGTGGCGCGCGGTTTCCTGCTGGAGCGCGAGCGCCGCGGCGCGCCTGCCCGGGTGCCGCGGCTGGTGACCCTGGCCACGCCCTGGGGAGGCCACCGGATGGCCGCGACCGGGGTCGCGCATGCGCCGGTCGTGGTGCCGGTCTGGCGTGACATGGCGCCGGGCAGCGAATTTCTGGAAGGCCTGTTCGCCGGCTCGGTCGGGATCCCGGCCGAGATGCACCTGCTGTTCGCGCATCGTCGGGACAGCGGGCGCAGCCGCGAACTTACCGACGGCGTGGTGAGCCTCGAGAGCATGTTGCGGCCGGAGGCCCAGGCGGCGGCTGCGAGTCTCTACGGGGTGGATGCCACGCATGCCGGCATCCTCGAGCATCCGCGTACCCTGGAACGGGTGCGGACGCTGCTCGAGGGGCCCTGACGCGGGGCGCCGGAGGGCGTACTCTGGGGCGGTACCGGCAGACCGGGAGCAGCGGGGAATATCCATGCAGTTGTTCGAGTGCGAGGCCTGTGGCCTTGCGGTGCATTTCGACAATACCTGCTGCACCCGCTGCGGCCACCGTCTGGGTTTTCTGCCCGACCGCATGCGGGTGGCGGCCCTGGCCCCGGTCGGGGCGGGCACCGACCGGCATGGCCGCGAGGTTCCGGAAGGATGGTGGCAAATAGCCGGGGAGCCGGATGGCCAGCGCTATCGGCAGTGTCGGCATTATGCGGTGGACGGCATCTGCAACTGGATGGTGCCGGAGTCGGATCCGGATCCGTTCTGCCGCGCATGCCGTCTCAACCGGACCATCCCCGATCTGAGTGTTCCCGGGAACCGGACCCTGTGGGCGCGTCTGGAGGCTGAGAAGAGGCGTCTGGTCTATGGCCTGCTGCGGCTCGGTCTGCCGGTGACGCCGAAACGCGATGATCCCGCGGGCCTGGCGTTCGATTTCCTGGCGTCCACCGCGCCGGCCTTTCAGGAAGGCGGCGGCGTGGTGACCGGGCATGCCGGCGGTCTCATCACCCTGGATATCGCCGAGGCCGATCCGGCGGTGCGCGAGCGCATGCGCGAGGCGATGGCCGAGCCCTATCGCACCATTCTGGGGCATTTCCGCCACGAGAGCGGCCACCATTACTGGGAACGCCTGGTGCGCGGTGGCCCGGCGCACGAGGATTTCCGCCGGGTGTTCGGCGACGAGCGCGCCGATTATGATGCCGCGCTGCGCCGGCATTATCGCGAGGGGCCGCCGGCCGACTGGCAGGAGCGCTTCGTCAGTGCCTATGCCAGTGCTCATCCGTGGGAGGACTGGGCGGAGACCTGGGCGCACTATCTGCACATCGTGGATACCCTGGACACCGCGCGGGCCTATGGCCTCGAGGTTGGCGCCGAGGGGCTGGCCGGGTCGGCGATGAGCCACGCGCCGGACTATGATCCCTATCATGCCCCGGACATCGATACCCTGATGGATCACTGGCTGCCGCTGACCAATGCCCTCAACAGCCTCAACCGCAGCATGGGGCACGGCCACATCTACCCGTTCACGCTGACCCCGGCCGCGATTGCGAAGCTGCGGTGGGTCCATGCGATCATTCGGGCCGCGCGCGAAGCGTCGGGACCGGGGCCCGGGACGGGGCCGGCCGGCGAGTCGTTCGCGTCCCGGCGGTCATCCGCCTGACCCGCCCGCGCCGGACCCGGAAACCAGGGGAGCCCATGTACAACGTTGCCACTCGCGGTCCGTTCAAGGGCCTGAATCCCCGAGTCGCCTTCGTCTCCATCGTTGCCGTGCTGATCATCGTGGCGCTGGCGATTTACCGTACCGATCAGGTCGATTCCGCGGTCAGCGGGGCACGCGATTTCCTCAGTCCCCTGCTGGAGTGGTATTACGTCGCCGCCATGGCCTTCTTCCTGGTCCTGGTAATCTGGCTGGGCATCGGCCGTTACAAGGACGTCCGTCTGGGGCATGACGACGAGGTCCCCGAGTTCACTACCCTGTCCTGGCTGGCGATGCTGTTCGCCGCGGGCATGGGCGTGGGGCTGCTGTTCTGGGCGGTGGCCGAGCCCCTCAGTCACTATGGCGGCAATCCGTTCGTGGCCGGCGACGGCGACCCCGCGGCGGCGGACATGTCCATGGTGCTGACCTATTTCCACTGGGGGCTGAACGCATGGGCGGTGTTCGCGCTTCTGGCGCTGATGCTGGCCTATTTCGGCTTTCGTCGTGGCCAGCCGCTGGCCCTGCGCTCGGCCCTGCACCCGATGCTGGGCAAGTACGTGCATGGCTGGCCGGGTGACATCGTCGACCTGCTGGCGATCCTCGCGACGGTATTCGGCATCGCCACCACCCTGGGCCTGGGCATCCAGCAGCTGGGGTCGGGACTGGACCACCTCACCGGGATGGGCACCTCGGCGACCACCGAGGTGGTGATCACCGCGGTGCTCACGGTGATCGCGGTGCTGTCGGTGGCGACCGGGCTGCAGTCCGGCGTGCAGCGGATCTCGCAGGCCAACATGTGGCTCAGCGCAGGGCTGCTCGCGCTGCTGCTGATCTGGGGGCCGACCCAGTACCTGCTGGCGCTGGTGGTGCAGTCCACCGGCTCCTATCTGCAGAACCTGATGGGGCTGTCGCTGTACACCCATGCCCACCATACCGACGGCTGGCATGCCGACTGGACGGTCTTCTACTGGGGCTGGTGGCTGGCCTGGGCGCCGTTCGTCGGGCTGTTCATCGCGCGCATATCGCGCGGGCGCACCCTGCGCGAGTTCGTGATGGGCGTGCTGCTGATGCCGACCCTGATCACCTTCGTGTGGCTGGGGCTGCTGGGCGGGACCGCGCTGTACGCCGAATCCGAGGGGGTGGCCGGCATCGCTGTCGCGGTCAGCGAGGACATGACCCGGGCCACCTTCCTGACCATGGAGACCCTGGAGCCGGGGCTGGTCGCGATCGGCGGCAGCATACTGGTGACCGTGCTGATCGCGACCTACCTGCTGACCTCCGCGAACGCCGGGATCGTGGTCATCAACACCCTTCTGGCGCACGGCTCCACCGAACATCGCACGGTGCACCTGGCGACCTGGGGCGGGGCGATGGGCCTGCTGACCGCGGTGCTGCTGCTGGCCGGCGGGCTGGAAGTGCTGCAGAGCGCGGTCATCCTGGCGGCCCTGCCGTTCTCGCTGGTGATGCTGGTGATGGTCGTCGGGCTGATCCGCGGGCTGGAGGAGGAGCGGTGGGCACCGCGTCCCGGCGAGCACAACATCGTGCCCTCCGAGCCCTGGCAGGTCCCGCCTGACCGGGCCTACGAGGATTTCGACGTGGAGGACGACGCCCCGCTGGCGGAGCATTCGTCCGACGATGATCGCGACGACGAGGGCTGGCGCTCGCGTCAGGGCTGATCAGTGTTTCCCTAAAGGCCCGTCGCTGCACGGGCGGACTTTCGGTGCTTCCGGGCATGGCTTAGGGTTGCGCGTAAACTTTGAGTGTGAATGGAGAATCCGGAAATGAGCGACGAAACCCTGCAGCTGTCCGGCGAACTGATCCAGAAGGTTCAGGGCGTCTTGGCCGAGGCCGATCCGCGTGCCCAGCAGCCGCTGGTGGCCGTGCAGTACCTGAGTGCGATCACCGGCTTTCTGCTGGCGCAGATGCCCGAGTCGGTGGATGAACGCAAGGATTACCTCAAGCAGCTCGCCGCCTTCACCGAATCGGTGTTCGACGACGTGGAAGGCCAGAAGCAGCAGCAGCCCGCCGCCCCGCAGGAAGCCAGCGGCGTGTGGCGCCCCGGCGACGACTGAGCCGGCGGTTGGCGACGGGGACGCCGGGGCGGCCGGTCAGTCCTCGTCGTCCTGACGGCGCTGCCGCATCTGCCGCAGCATTGCCTCCTGTTCGTTGAAGCTGGGCATGCGGCGTTTCCCCCCGGCATCGCGATCGCGGTCGTTGGCACCGGCGGGGCCCGGCTGGCCCGGGCGTTCGCCTTCCTTGACCTCCTGGTATTCCTGCAGCTCGCGCCGGGCGTCCTCGTCGGAGGTGTAGCGTCCGCGATAGTCCTGCGGCGGGCGGTCGCCCTTGCGCAGGAAGGCCCGCATCCGCAGTTCCTTGTTGTAGCGCGTCACGCGACGGTCGATCCACACCAGGTCGAAGGCCGCCAGCGCGGCGACCGGGGCCGCCGGGAGCAGCCACCAGAGTCCGGGTACGAGGACGGCGAGGGCGGCGGTGGCCGCGCTGCCGGCGATGAACGCCACCGCACCGACGGGTTCGTGGAGATAGAAACGGTGCCCGCCGACGGGGAACAGCAGCCACGCGGCATAGGCTGCCGGCCGCGAGCGCATGGTGCTGGCCAGCCGGGCGTTGACCGCCTGCAGCCCGCCACCTTCCAGATCGAGTTTCTTCCAGGCCTTGCTCATGCGGCGCAGTCTAGGGAAACGCCGGGCAATGTGCACATTCGCACTGGTGCCCCGGGTTTTCCGGGAGACCCGTCCCCGGCTCCTCAGGTGGCCGGCGCCGGCACTGGCGGCGAATTCGCGTGTGTCCAGCGGATCACGTCGTCCAGCGGCATTGGCCGGGCGATGCCGTACCCCTGAACCGCATCGCAGCCCAGTTGCTCCAGCTCCAGCAGGGTCCGGTCGTCTTCGACGCCCTCGGCCACGACCCGCAGGCCCAGGTCATGGCCCAGACCGATGGCGGCGCGGGTGATCTGTGCGTCGACCGTACGCCGGGTCATGTCGCGCACGAACGCCTGGTCGAGCTTGAGTGCGTGCACCGGGAGTCGGCGCAGGTAGGATAGCGACGCCTGGCCGGTGCCAAAGTCGTCGATCGCCACGTCGACTCCGGCGTTCTGCAGGCGGCCGAGGGCGGCGATGACCTCCTCGGGGTTGGCCATGACCGCGGTCTCGGTGAATTCCAGCTCCAGGTCGCGGGGTGACAGCCCGGCCCCCCGGATGATCGCGAGCACGTGCTCGGCGAACTCGGGATCGAGAAAATTCCGGGCGGACACGTTTACGCTCACCGGTACGTCGATCCCGGATTCGCGCAGGCGCAGTGTGTCGGCGG
The DNA here is from genome assembly GCF_003208255.1 of Thioalkalivibrio sp. ALE21. Taxonomy (NCBI): domain Bacteria; kingdom Pseudomonadati; phylum Pseudomonadota; class Gammaproteobacteria; order Chromatiales; family Ectothiorhodospiraceae; genus Thioalkalivibrio; species Thioalkalivibrio sp. ALE21. The sequence continues at coordinate 40,852 of NZ_QKMA01000005.1, read as the reverse complement.
CCGCGCGTTCCAGCAGTTCGCGGGTCAGCGGGTGGATCAGGCCGGTGTGTTCGGCCTGCGGCATGAACTCGTCGGGCGGGATATTGCCTAGCCGCGGGTGCTCCCAGCGGAGCAGGCCTTCCAGCCCGAGGAGGCGGCCGTCGTCCGGGCGAGTCTTGGGCTGATACCACAGGTGCAGCTGCTCGCGGCCGAGTGCCTCCTGCAGTTCGCCGAGACGCTCGACCGTGCGCCGCGAGCGCTCTTCCTGCTCGGCGTTCCAGACACGGCAGGGAAGCCCGCTGGTGCGCGCTTCGTGCATGGCCATCCAGGCGCGGGTCAGCAAACCGGCGGGATCGTCGCGAGGCCCGGTCGGAAAGGCCGCGACCCCGGCGTGTGCCCCCAGATAAACCGGGATGCCGCGAACCAGAAACGGGGCCTCCAGCCGCTCCACGGCCAGACGGGTGATCTCGCTGCAGGGTGCCTCGCCGTTGGCCGGAACGATCAGGGCGAAATGGTCGTCGTGGACATGGTAGAGGCGACTGCCGGTTGCCTCGGCCATGGTCTGCAGCCGCTGGCTGATGGCCTGCACCAGGCGGCGTTCGGCTTCCAGCCCCAGGGCGCTGACGGCATCCGCATAGTTGTCCATTCGCAGGCTCGCGAGCCATGCCGGGCGGGGGATGTTCGGCTCCGCCAGGTCGCGCTCCAGCGCCTGGCGGTTTGGCAGGCCGGTCAGCGGGTTGGCAAGCGCCTGGTCCACCAGACGCCGCGCGTGCCCGTGGAGCTGGGCGAACATCCAGCCGGTGACCCCGCCGAGGAAGACATAGAGTCCCGCACGGGTGGTCCAGTTGAGCAGCGGTTGCATCTGCCCGGTGGTGGTGTCCAGGGGCATGAACGGGCCCAGGACCAGTCCGGCGAGCAGGCCCAGCGCGGCGCCTCCGCGCGGGCCGAAGATCGCGGCCCCGGCCAGGATCGGGATCAGGATGAAATTCAGGTAGGCGGTGGCGGTGCCGCCGGTGCGCAGGACCAGAGCGACCACGGCACCCATCTGGATGAGGATGAGTACCAGGGCGGCCAGCCGTCGGCCACCGGAAATCTCCAGCCAGGGTTCGGGCCGCCAGCGGGAGTCGAGCAGCTGTTGTATGTCCATGATGTCCCTTTCTGGAGTATTGCTGCAGCGGATGCAAGCGGGATCCCTGCGCCGGCATGTGCCGCGCGGGCAGTGGCACTGGTAGCATGCCGGTTTCCGGCGCGACAGGGGTGAACGGGGCCGATGGCCGATCGACGCTTGCAGGTGTTTCTGACGGTGGCGCGGCAGCTGTCCTTTACCCGCGCCGCGGAGATCCTCCACATGACGCAGCCGGCGGTCACCTTTCAGGTCCGCCAGCTGGAAGAGCAGCTGGACGCGCGGCTGTTCGACCGCAACCACAACCGGGTGGCCCTGACCGAAGCCGGGGAACTGGTGCGGCGTTACGCCGAGCGGATCTTCGATACCTACGGCGAGATGGAGGCCGCCCTGCGCGAGCTGAAGGGGGCCGCCGGGGCCCTGGTGATCGGCGCCAGCACCACGGTGGCCGAATACATGCTGCCGTCGCTGCTGGGGGCGTTTCGCCGTGCGCATCCGGAGATCGGCATCCGCCTGCGGGTGGGCAACACCGGGATGGTGGTGGGCATGGTCGAGGAAGGCAGCGTGGACCTGGGCATCGTTGAGGCGCCGGTGACCCATCGCAGTCTGGAGGTGCAGGCCTGTTTCAGTGACCGTCTGCAGCTGATCGTACCGCCCGACCATCCGCTCGCCGGACACGACAGTGTCGGGGTGGAGGCCTTCATCGACGCCCCATTCATATGCCGTGAGGAGGGTTCCGGGACCCGCGAGGTCATCATGGAGTACCTTGGGCAGGCCGGGTACGACCGCAACGCCCTGCGCGGCTGCATGGAACTGGGCAGCCCCGAGGCCATCAAGGGGGCCGTGGCCGCCGGTATGGGGGTCTCGGTGCTGTCCGAGGCCGTGGTGGCCAAGGAACTGGCCCTGGGCGAACTGGCGGCGATCCCGCTCGATCCCGCGCTGGAACGGCCAATCTCGCTGGTCCATGCGCGACAGAAATTCCGGGTGCCGACGCTGGAGGTGCTCAAGCAGTTCCTGCAGGACTACTGCCGGCCCGGCCCCGACATGCCCAAATAAGGACAAAGTGCGATGAAGAACTACTGCGTAGTACAGCACACCTATTCCGAGTTCCTGGCCCTGATCGAGGCCCAGCTCGAAAAACGCGACATTGGATTCTCCTACTACCGTCCCTTCGTCGGGCAGGACCTGCCCGGGTCGGCGGCCCAGTTCGACGGCCTGTGGCTGCTGGGCGGGGCCTGGCCCACGGCGGACCGCGAGAACAACCCGCAGGTCCCGGACGAACTGTCCCTGATCGACATCTTCCGCCGCTCGCAGCGCCCGGTGGTCGGGCTGGGCATGGGCGGACTGCTGGTGGCCGAGCAGGCCGGCGGTACGGCCAGCGAGGAGCCGCCCTACGTGGCGCGTTTCACCACCGCCCACAAGACCGCGGCCGGCGAGGGTGACCCGGTGGCCGAGGCGGTGGACGGCCACCGCGTGCTGCAGCTGCACCACGGCTCGGTGGAGCTGCCCGAGGGTCTGGAGCCGATCATGGTGGATGACGATGGCCAGTGGCTGATGGTGCGGCCCGACGAGCTGACCTATGGCATGCTGTTCCGTCCGGAGGCCAAGCCCGGGATGCTCGAGGATATCCTGATGGAGGGCGACCACAATCCGCCGCCGAACATGGGCGAACTGCTCGGCGAGGCGCGCATGGAATGGAACCAGATGCAGCAGGTTACCGACGAACTGCTCGTCGCCCTGGTCAAGCAGCTGTCGCTGATGCAGGAGCGGCGCAAGATGCCCGTGTTCAGCCTGCAGATCGAGGGTGATGGATGATCCCGCCGAAGGGCTCGACGGACGCCGGCCTGCCCGGGGATCTCGGACAGGTCCTGGCCGGAGGCCAGGGCCGGCGCAAGCGTGATGTGACCACCGAGGCCATCGCCGAGGTGGCCGCGCGCCTGTCCGAAGCCGACCGGACGAGCCTGCTGAAATTCGCGCGTTTCCTCGAATCCCAGGGCGATGGCGCGGGCGAGGAGTCCGGTGATATCGCCGCGGGGTCCGAACCCGAGCCGGCCGGCGTGCCGGAACCCGAGCCCATCCCGCGGCCCGCGGGCGAGTCGGTGATCAAGGCGATGCGCCGGCTGACCGCCACCTATTACATGCTGGACCGCGGCAAGCTGCTCAACGAGGCCTCGTCCCTGATGGCCCAGCACGTGATGCAGGGGCGCGAGGCCAGCGAGGTCATCGACGAACTGGAAACGGTATTCTGGTCGCACTATCAGGCCAGGGTGCAGGCCGAGGACCCGCATCGCGACGGCAACGACAAGGACAGCCCGACGTCATGATCGACATGCTCCGCCAGTGGTACCGGCGGCACTTCACGGATCCGCAGGTGGTGATCCTGGCCATGCTGTTGCTGGTCGGGCTGCTGATCATCGTGTTCGCCGGGCGCATCCTGGCGCCGCTGCTGGCGAGCGTGATCATCGCCTATCTCCTGGAAGGGGCAGTGGCCAAGCTGCAGCGCCTGCGGGTGCCGCGCATCCTCGCGGTGATACTGGTGCTGCTGGGAGCACTGCTGGCCACGCTGGCCGCACTGTTCAGCGTGGTGCCGCTGATGTCGCAGCAGGTGACCCAGCTGGTGCGCGAGCTGCCGGGCATGATCTCCGAGGGGCAGAAACTGCTGCTGCAGCTGCCGGAGCGCTACCCCCAGCTGATCACCGACGAGCAGGTGTTCGAGCTGATGGGCGCGATCCGTGCCGAGGCCACCCAGCTGGGGCAGCAGGTGGTGACCTTCTCGCTGGCGTCGGCACGCCATCTGGTGGACGTGGTGATCTACCTGATCGTGGTTCCGCTGATGGTGTTCTTTATGCTCAAGGACCGCGACCAGATCCTCGGCTGGATCCGGGGTTTCCTGCCTCGGGATACCCATCTGGCCAGCGAGGTCTGGGGCGAGGTGAACGTGAAGATCGCCAGCTACGTGCGCGGCAAGTTCATCGAGATCCTGATCGTCTGGGTCGTCAGCTTCGCCACGTTCAACTGGTTCCAGCTGGAATACGCGGTGCTGCTGTCGTTCATGGTCGGCATCTCCGTGATCATCCCCTACATCGGTGCCGCGGTCGTGACCATCCCCGTGGCGGCGGTGGCGTATTTCCAGTTCGGCCTCAGTTCCGAGTTCGCCTGGGTGCTGGTGGCCTACGGCGTGATCCAGTTCCTCGACGGCAACGTGCTGGTGCCGCTGCTGTTCTCCGAGGTGGTCAACCTGCATCCGGTGGCGATCATCGCCTCGGTGTTCATCTTCGGCGGGATCTGGGGCCTGTGGGGCGTGTTCTTCGCCATCCCGCTGGCCACCCTGGTGCATGCGGTGATCAAGTCCTGGCCGCGGTCCCTGCCACCCGGATCGCCGCCGGGCGATCCGCCGCCGTCCGACGGGGACGCGGATCCTGCCGCAGCGACCCCCGCGCGCGACTCCGCCTGAGGCGGAGTCGCGTTCCTTTTTCGTACACGCCGACCAAAGACCCCGCATGACCGGAACCGAACTGCTGATGAACGTCACGCCCCAGGAGAGCCGGGTGGCCCTGGTGGAGAACGGCGTGCTGACCGAACTGCACATCGAGCGCGCGCGCCAGCGGGGGATCGTCGGCAACATCTACAAGGGGCGCGTGGTGCGCGTGCTGCCGGGGATGGATGCCGCGTTTGTCGAGATCGGGCGCGACCGCACCGCCTTTCTGCATGCCTCGGACGTGATCTCGCGTAACGAGGACGAGGGGCGGGGCAGCGAAGGGATCCGCGATCTGCTGCACGAAGGGCAGGAGCTGCTGGTGCAGGTGACCAAGGACCCGATGGGTTCCAAGGGCGCGCGCCTGACGACCTACATCACCGTGCCGGCCCGTCACCTGGTGTTGATGCCCAACCAGAACAACGTCGGGGTCAGCACGCGGATCGAGGACGATGCCATGCGTGCCCGCCTGCGCGAACAGGTCGAGGCCCTGCGCGACGAACTGGCCCCGCAGCACGGCTTCATCGTGCGCACCGCGGCGGAGCTGGCGGACCACGAGGCCCTCCGCACCGATACCGCGTTCCTCAAGAAGATCTGGGACAGCCTGCAGGAAGCCGCGCGCAGCGCGCCGGCCGGGACCGAGGTGTACGCCGACCTGCCGCTGGTTCAGCGCATCCTGCGCGACATGGTCGGGGTGGATCTGGAACGGGTCCGCATCGACTCGCGCGAGACCTACCAGAAGATCGTCGATTTCTCCCGGCGCTATCTGCCGGAGCTGACCGAACGCATCGAGCACTACCCCGGCGAGCGGCCGATCTTCGATCTGTTCAACATCGACGAGGAGATCCAGCGCGCGCTGGAGCGCAAGGTCGAGCTGAAATCCGGCGGCTACCTGATCTTCGACCAGACCGAGGCGATGACCACGGTGGACATCAACACCGGCGGCTTCGTCGGCCACCGCAAGCTCGAGGAGACCATCTTCAAGACCAACCTGGAGGCGGCCCAGGCCATCGGTCGCCAGCTGCGCCTGCGCAATCTCGGCGGGATCATCATCATCGATTTCATCGACATGCAGGATGACGAGCACAAGCGCCAGGTGATCCGCGCGCTGGAGAAGGCGCTGGAACGCGACCACGTGAAGACCCAGATCTGCGACGTGTCGCCGCTGGGACTGGTGGAAATGACCCGCAAGCGCACCCGCGACAGCCTCGAACACCAGTTGTGTGAGCCTTGTCCCACCTGTGGCGGCCGGGGGTATCTCAAGACGGCCGAAACCGTGTGTTACGAACTGTTTCGCGAGATCCTTCGGGAGGTGCGCCAGTACGATGCCCGCGAACTGCGGGTGCTGGCCTCGCAGAGCGTGATCGACCTGCTGCTGGACGAGGAGTCGGCGAGCCTGGCGGAGCTGCAGAGCTTCGTCGGCATCCCCATCCGTTTCCAGGTCGAAACCCTCTACACCCAGGAGCAGTTCGACGTCGTGTTTGTCTGACGGGAGGTCTTCCAGCGTGAATGCAGCGGAGCGAACCGGGTACGCCTGGAACAGGCTGCGCACGATCGCTCGGGTGCTGCTGCCTGCGTTGCTTGTCGTGGTCCTGCTGCTGGTGCTCGTGCTGCTGGGCCTGCGGCTGTTCCTGCCGCACTGGGACGGGTTGCACGAACGCCTGGAAACGGCCGCTTCCGAAACCTCCGGCATGCAGGTGCGGGCCGAGTCGGTGGAGCTGGGCTGGCGCGGCTGGACCCCCGAGCTGGTGGTGCGCGGGGTGCACATGGTCGAGGGCGAGGCCGAGCCCCTGGAGGTCGAACGGGTCGGGGCCACCCTGGACCCGGTGGCGTCGTTGCGCGCGTGGGCGCCCCGCCTGCGGCTGCAGGTCATCGGCATGGAGGCCCGTCTGGTCCGCCAGGCGGACGGGCGGGTCACCTTCCATGGCCACACCATGGGCACCGGCGAGGGCGCGGTGCTGGAACATGCGCTGGAGGCCTGGCCGGAGTTCGATGGCGAGGCGATCTCGCTGGTGTGGGAGGACCGCGTTGCCGGTATTACGTCGGCCGCCCGGCTGGAGCGTCTGAGCTTTCGCAGCGCCGCGGATGGCGACGGCCTGCTGCGGCTGGCGGGCGCCCTCGACCCGCAGGCCGCCGGTCGTTTCGAACTGGGCGTGCGGATCCCGGCGTCCGCCGCCCGCGATGCCCGGTTCTTCCTCGAGGGCCAGAGCCTGGAGATCGCTCACTGGGCACCCTGGCTGGCGTATCTCGGCCTGCCGGCGATCGACGGCACCAGCGGGGCGCGGATCTGGGGTGACCTGGAAGACGGTCGCCTCACCCGTCTGCGCGGGTTCCATACCACCCGGATGAACGGCGACGAGGACGCGCGCGAGCGCGAACTCGGACACCGCTTCGACTGGCACGTGGACGATGCCTGGCACCGCTCCGCCTGGACCGGCACGCGGCCCGGTTCCGGTGACCTGCGCATGCGCTATCGCCTGGAGACGGGGGCGCACGGCGCCGTGGTGGACCGGCTGGAGCTGGCCGCGCGCGGGCTGGAGGCCGACGTCTATGCCCCGTTCAAGCCTTTGCTGGATCATGCGGCGCCCGCCCTGGCGGACCCTGTGGCGCGCCTGCGTCCGCGCGGCCGCCTGGCGGAGGGCACGCTGGTGGCGCGGCGCGACGACGACCGTCTGCGGATCCGCGAAGCAGAGCTCGATCTGCGCTCGTTCAGTCTGCGCACCGATGGCGACTGGCCGGGGGTGCGTGGCCTGGATCTGCGTGCATGGTGGGACGCGGAGACCGACGAGGCCGGCGCCACGTTCGATGGCGAACACCTGCGTGCGGAGTTCCCGCGCGTGCTGGGTGACGAGATCCTGTGGCTGGACCGCCTGCGCGGCGAGCTGCATGCACGGCGGCATGCGCCGGGCGACTGGACCGTGACCGGCGAGGGGCTGGAGGTCCGGGCCGAGCAGGGGGCGGCTTCGCTGCGCGGAGAACTGCGCCTGGATGGTCACGAGCAGGGGCCGCTGCTGGCCATGGCGATGGACATTCACCATGCCGACGGGGCCTATGCCGCTCGCTATCTCCCCGAACGCTATCTCCCGGCGACCACCTATCAATGGCTGGCGCGCAGCATCGTCGACGGTCGGGGGACCGGCGGGGGCATGGCCTACCGGGGGCGCCCGCTCGAATTCCCGTTTGCGGACCACCAGGGGGTGTTCGATCTGTGGGCCGACATCGAGGACGGAGTGCTGGACTATCAGGAGGACTGGCCGCCGGCGGAGGAACTGGCGGGGCGTCTGTGGTTTCGCAACGAGGCCTTCCGCACCGAGGGTGCGCGGGGCCGTATCCTCGACACCCGCATCACGCGCGGCGATGTCACCGTGACCGACATGACCGGCGAGCCCGATCTCGAACTGGATGCGTCGGCCGACAGCAATGCGGCCGATCTGCTCGCATACCTGCGCCGGGCCGGGCTGGGCGACGAGCTGGCGGAGCTGCGCGACGGGGCCGAGGCCGCCGGCCCGGCGGGCCTGGACCTGCAGCTCCTGGTGCCGCTGGACAGCGATCGCATGGATGACCTGCGGGTGGCCGGGCGGCTGCGGCCGCAGGGGCTGGACCTGAACGTGCCGCAATGGCCGGTCGCACTGGACGGACTGCGCGGCGAGATCCGTTTCGATACCGCGGACCGGGTGCATGCCGAGGGTCTGGAGGCAGGGGTGCATGGCGAACGGGTGGCCCTCGACATCGACTGGCCGCTGGACGGCGAACGCGCCCGGCTGGGGCTGCGTGGTCCGCAGCCGATCGAGCCCTGGCTGGAGGGGATTCCGGAACTGGCGGCCCATGCCAGTGGCCGCGCCCATTGGGACGCGGAACTGAGCCTGGGGGGCGGGATGGACGGGATGCGCCTGGATCTGCGTTCGGATCTGGAGGGCGTGGCCATCGACTGGCCTGCACCCGTGGGCAAGACCGAGGAGCAGCGACGCGAGCTGGAGCTGTCGTTGCCGCTGGGCAACCAGCGCCCGGCCGTGGGGGATCTGGTGCTGGGGGATGCCCTGCGGGCACGCGTGCGGGTCCTGGCGGAGACCGGGGTCGGGGAGCCGCCGGCGCTGCAGGCGCTGGCCCTGGGGCTGGGGCGGGCGACGGCGGATCCCCCCGGGCTGCCCTCGCAGGGTGCCGTGGTGGAGGGGCATTTCGGCGAGCTGGATGCCCGCGCCTGGGTCGATGCCCTGCAGGGCGCCCCGTGGGCGGGGAACGTGCAGGTTGCCGGTCCCGGTCCCGATGCCGCGGAGGAAGCCGTCACCGGGGTACCGCTGAATCGCCTGATCCTGCGCGTGGACCACGCCCTGCACTGGGATGGCCTCAGCGTTCCGGAAACCCGGATCCGGGCGGTGCGGGACCTCGGGGGCTGGCAGGTGGAAAGCCGTTCGGACTGGCTCGCGGGAACCGTGGGGTGGCGCTACGGTATGGGCGACCGGCGGGACCATCTGCAGCTGGGGCTGGAACGGGTGGATCTGCCGGAGCTGGAATTCGCCGGACCCGACGGGGATCCGTCCCTCGAGGAGCCGGCGGTCGTCGAGGGTCTGACCGATCCCCGCAACTGGCCCTCGGTGCGGCTTGCCCTCGACAGCCTGCGCCTGGGGGATTACCGTTTCGCCGACATCCGCGGGGATCTGGTCCCCCACTCCGATGGTCTGGCCCTGCAGGATCTGGTGCTCCGCAGCCCGGATCCGGGTGTTCGGGCATCCGGAAGCGGGGGCTGGCGCGTGGATGCCGAGGGTCGCGGGCAGAGTCGGCTGCAGTTCGAGCTGGAGGGTGGCGACTGGGGGCAGGGGCTGGAGTCCACGGGCCTGAGTCGGGCCCTGCGGGGCGGTGCCGGGAACGGCGTGGTGCAACTGGAATGGCCGGGGCCCCTGTTCCGGCCGTCGCTGCGGCGCCTCACCGGCGAGATGGCGCTGGCCATGAGCGATGGCGAGCTGGCCGATGTCGAGCCCGGCGCCGGACGGCTGCTGGGCCTGGTGAGCCTCGACCTCCTGCCGCAGCGGCTGCGTCTGGATTTTCGCGACCTGTTTGTCGAGGGGCTGGCCTTCAGCGAACTCGAAGGCACTGCCCGACTCCGTGATGGCGTGCTGCACGTGCCGGAGCTCCGCCTGGAAGCCGGCTCGGCCGCCATCCGGGTGCGGGGAGATACGGATCTCGTGGCGCGCGAATACGACCAGGAAATCGTGGTCGTGCCGCGCCTGCGTACGGCGTTGCCGATCGCGGGGGCGCTGCTGGGCGGCCCGGTGACGGGGGCGGCGGTACTGCTGCTCGAACGCGTGTTGGGGATCGGCGATCAAATGGAAGAGGCGGCCCGGGTGGAGTATCGCGTGACCGGGCCGTGGGAACGGCCGCGGGTGGAAGCCCGAGTGGAAGCCGCGGAGAACGAACAATAATGAATTCGAACAATCACGAGGAACGCGCATGACACCGGTCGCCGCCATCCAGATGGCATCCGGGACCCAGCCCCGGGCCAACCTGGCCGATGCCCGCCGGCGCATGGTCGAGGCGGCGGAGCAGGGAGCCCGGGTACTGGTGCTGCCGGAGAACTTTGCCTTCATGGGGATGCAGGAAACCGATGTCCTCGACATCGCCGAGGCCCCCGATGGTCAGGGCCCGCTGCAGCGTTTCCTGGCCGAACAGGCGCGCACTCTGGGGGTGTGGATCGTGGGTGGGACGGTGCCGCTGCAGGCCCCCGACGGTGAACGCGTGCGTTCGGCCTGCCTGGTGTATGACGACCGCGGCGAGCTCGCGGCCCGTTACGACAAGATCCACCTGTTCGACGTGCACCTGCCTGACAACAACGAGGCCTATACCGAGTCGCGGGTGTACCAGCCCGGTGATGAGGTGGTTACGGTGGACACCCCCGCCGGTCGCCTGGGACTGGCGATCTGCTACGACCTGCGTTTCCCCGAGCTGTTCCGCGCGCTGCTGGACCAGGGCGCGGAATGGCTCGCTCTGCCATCGGCGTTTACGGCGCAGACCGGGCAGGCCCACTGGGAGGTGCTGCTGCGGGCGCGTGCGGTGGAAAACCAGATGTACGTGGTGGCCGCGGCTCAGGGCGGTTTTCACGTGAACGGTCGCGAGACCTGGGGCCACAGTGCGGTGATCGACCCCTGGGGTCGCGTACTGGGGGAGCTGGGGCGCAACCCCGGGGTCCTGCTGGGGGAGATCGACGGCCGCGAGGTGGAACGCATGCGGACCGTGTTCCCCACTGTCTCGCATCGGCGTCTGGGTTGTGCCATTCCGGAGTGAGCCTCCCGGAGCGCGTGGGGGTTGCGAGAGCCCCCGCCGCTCGCGGGCTTGAAAGCGCTGCCCGGGCCCCAAGCCTCATACTGACGAAAACGAGCCAACCCGAGGGATGCATGATCGACAACCTGGCCCGACAGACCCTGCTGGATCCCGCCGGTCTCGGCGAATCCGAACTCTCCCGCCTGGTCGGAACGACTTTCGGCCAGGGGATCGACGGCGGTGACTGCTATTTCCAGTTCGCCTGCCAGGAGGGCTGGTCGCTGGAGGACGGGATCGTCAAATCCGCGAACTTCAACATCGAGCGCGGCGCCGGCATCCGCGTGGTGCGCGGCGAGCAGACCGGGTTCGCCTACTCGGACGATCTCGCCATGCCCGCGCTGCTGGAGGCGGCGGGCACCGCGCGCAGCATTGCCCGCGCGGGCCAGAGCGGCGGGGTGGCGGTGCAGGGGCGTACGCCCGCGCGCGAGCTTTACGTGCCCGACAATCCCATCGACTCCCTGGGCGAGCAGGAGAAGATCGACCTGCTCAAGGAGGTTGACGCCGAGGCCCGCGCCGCCGATCCGCGCGTGACCCAGGTGATGTGCTCGCTGGCCGGCTCGCGCGAGGTGGTGATGGTGCTCAACGCGCGCGGCGAGCTGACCACTGACGTGCGCCCGCTGGTGCGCCTGAACGTCCAGGTGATCGTCGAGCAGGGCGGACGCCGCGAATCGGGCAGCTCCGGCGGCGGCGGCCGCTTCGGTTATCGCCAGTTGATCGAGAACGGTCAGGCCGCTGCGCATGCGCGCGAGGCGGTGCGTCAGGCGCTGGTGAACCTCGAGGCGGTGGATGCCCCGGCCGGCAGCATGAAAGTGGTCCTCGGTCCGGGCTGGCCCGGTGTGCTGCTGCACGAGGCGATCGGCCACGGCCTGGAAGGGGACTTCAACCGCAAGGGCACCTCCGCCTTCGCCGGGCGCATCGGCGAACGGGTCGCGGCCGAGGGCATCACCATCGTCGATGACGGCACGCTGGCCGGGCGCCGCGGCTCGCTCAACGTGGATGACGAGGGCAATCCGACCGAGGAAACCGTGCTGATCGAGGACGGCATCCTGCGCGGCTACATGCAGGACGAGCTCAACGCGCGCCTGAGCGGCACGCAGACCACCGGCAACGGTCGGCGCGAGTCCTACGCCCACCTGCCCATGCCGCGCATGACCAACACCTACATGCTGGGGGGCAACGCCGATCCCGAAGAGATCATCGGTTCGGTGGAAGACGGCCTGTATGCGGTCAATTTCGGCGGCGGTCAGGTGGACATCACCTCCGGGAAGTTTGTGTTTTCGGCCTCGGAGGCCTATCTCATAGAGAACGGAAAGGTGACGCGGCCGGTGAAGGGTGCGACCCTGATCGGTAACGGTCCGGATGTCCTGACCCGCGTGTCGATGGTCGGCAACGACATGCAGCTCGACCCCGGCGTGGGTACCTGCGGCAAGGAGGGGCAGGGCGTGCCGGTTGGCGTGGGCCAGCCCACGCTGCGCATCGACGGCATGACGGTGGGCGGTACCCAGGCGGCATGACCCGGCATCGTCCGGGGCGTCACCGGACCGGATCTGGTCAGCAAGAAAAGGAGAGCCGCATGAATACCGATTTTCTGGAACAGGAACGCTCCCTCCCCGAAGGGCACGGCCACGACAAGGTCGTTCAGTGGCACGTGTTCCGGGCCCGCGACAAGGCCGAGGAATTCGCCCGTCACGTCAATTTGGGCGAGGGCCAGGACCTGATCGGTGGCTGGACCCGTGACAGCGTCGGCATGCTCTACTGGGTCGGCGTGCACGTGGATGACCTCGAGCGCTGGGGTAACGTCGGCGCGGTCCACAAGCACGGCACCCGCGTCTAGCCCGACTTCCGCACGGGGTCCGGGTCCGCCCCCGGCAGGGGCGGGCGCGGACCCCGTGGTTTTTCTCTCCCCCAAATCGAAAACGGACCGGAATCCGCATGAGTCAACGTCCCGCAGTCGAGACCCCGGAAGCCGCCGCCCAGGCGCTCTCGCACAGCCCCGAATCCCTGCGCGCCCGCGTGCAGCAGGCGCTGGAAGAGGCAAAGAAGCAGGGGGCCACCGATGCTCAGGTGGTCGTCAGCCACAGCGTGGGCCTGGACCTGGGGGTGCGCAAGGGCGAGATCGAGACCCTGGAGCATGAACGCGACCAGAACCTGTCGCTGATCGCGCACTTCGGTCAGTCCAAGGGAGCTGCGTCGACCACCGATTTCAGCGAACAGGCCCTGCTGGATACCGTCGAGGCGGCCTGCCGCATCGCCCGGTACACCGAGCCGGATCCGTATGCCGGCATGCCGTCGATCGCCTTCAAGGCAGTGGACTGGCAGGACCTGGACCTGGATCACCCCTGGGAGCTGTCCATCGCGCAGGCCACCGAGCTGGCGCAGCGCACCGAACAGGCCGGGTTCGACGCCGAGTCGCGCATCGAGAATTCCGAAGGCGCCTCGGTGAATACCCGCCGCGCGATGGCCTTCCTCGGTGACACCCAGGGCTTCATGGGCGGCTATCGCAGCACCCGCCATTCGCTGTCCTGCGCCCTGGTGGCGCGCGGCGACGATGGCATGCAGCGCGATTACGCCTACAGCGTCAGCCGCCGCGCCGCCGATCTGGGTATCCCCGAGGACATCGGGCGCGAGGCGGCGGAGCGCACCGTGCGCCGGCTGGGCGGAGAAAAGCTCTCCACCCGCAGCTGCCCGGTGCTGTTCGCCCCGGAGATGGCGCGCACCCTGATCGGCAGCTTCACCCGCGCGATCTCCGGCCCGGCCCAGTTCCGCGAGAGCTCGTTCCTGCTGAACGCCCTGGACGAACGCATCTTCCCCGAATGGATGCGTATCGAGGAGCGCCCGCTGACCCCGCGCGGGCTCGGCAGCGCACCGTTCGACGGCGAGGGCGTGCAGACCCGCAACCGGCCGTTGGTGGAACAGGGCGTGCTGCGCAGCTACACCCTCGACAGCTACGCCGCCCGGCGCCTCGGCCGCGAGACCACCGGCAACGCCGGAGGCGCGCGCAACGTGACGGTGCGTCCGGGGACGCTGGACGCCCCGGGCATGCTGCGCGAGATGGGCACCGGGCTGCTGGTGACCGAGCTGATCGGTCAGGGCGTGAACCCGGTGACCGGCGACTACTCGCGCGGCGCGGCCGGGTTCTGGGTGGAAAACGGCGAGATCATGCACCCGGTGGAGGAGATCACCATCGCCGGCAACCTCAAGGACATGTTCCGCGCCATCGTCGCCACCGGCTCGGATGTCGACTATCGCGGGAACATCCGCACCGGCTCCATCCTGATCGAGTCGATGACCGTCGCCGGGGAATAATCAGCCCCCGCAGTAGCGGTTGCGGCCGGCGTTCTTCGCCCGGTACAGGGCCGCGTCGGCCCTTGCGAGCAACGACTCCATGTCGGCGCCGGGCTCCCCGGCGGGATCGAACGTCGCCGCCCCCAGACTTACGGTCACCACCGGGCCCGCGCTGGAATGTTCATGCGCAAGGGCCCGTTCCTCGACCGCGCTCCTCAACCTCTCGGCGACCTCCAGCGCACCGGATGTCGGCGTCCCGGGGAGCAGGGCCACGAATTCCTCGCCGCCATAACGGCACAGGGTGTCCCCGGGCCGGTTCAGCGTCCGCGCAAGTGTTTCAGCGACCTTCTGCAGGCAGCGATCCCCGGCCCCATGCCCGTAATGGTCGTTGAAGCCCTTGAAGTGGTCGATGTCGAGCATGATCAGTGACAGGGGTTCTCCCTCGCGCTGGCTGCGGCGGGTCTCCCGGTCCAGGTGCTCGTCGAAATAGCGACGATTGTGAATGCCGGTCAGGCCGTCGAGCATTGCGTACTGTTCCAGCAGGTCGGTCCTGCGCTTGAGCTTCACGTGCGTGTTCACACGGGCGCGGACGATGGCCGGATTGAAGGGCCGGGCGATGTAGTCCACCGCGCCCAGGTTCAGTCCGTGCTCTTCGTCGCGCGCGTCGTCGAGCGCCGTGACGAAGATAATGGCAATGTCGCTGGTGTGCGGGTCTTCCTTCAGACGTCGGCAGACCTCGTAGCCGTCGATGCCGGGCATCTGGATGTCCAGCAGGATCAGGTCGGGGCGCTCCGGGGCACCCTCTGCGGCCAGCGCCAGGGCCTTCTCGCCGTTGTTCGCAACCCGAATGCGGTAATCGTCCTTCAGAAGGTGTCCCAGCGCCTGGATGTTGGTCGGTTCGTCGTCGACCAGCAGCAGGGTCGGCTTCGGTTCATCGTGGTTCATGTAATGTTTCCTTGATCAGGCCCCTGCCCGGGTGTCAGCTCGTCGAGGGTTTGCAGGGCCTCATCGAATGCCATGCCTTGTACCTGCGCTTCCAGTCTCTCGCAGTCCAGACCGCGACCCCGCAGCCATGCCAGGGCCTCGCGCAGGGTTTCCTCTTCGATCAGTTCGCTGGCTTCCAGTTGCTGGCGCAGGGTGGCGACCGCGTGCACTGAACCAGCCGCATTGTCTTGTGCAATGTCGGGAAGGTTTGCGAGCGATTGTGAGGCTTCCCGGAATGCGGTTTCCAGACGATGTATGAGCCCGGCGGACACCGGGTCGCCGTCCTTGATCAGGCGGTCGATCTGTTCGGCCAGGGACTGCAGGGTCGTGGCGGCGAGGGTACCGGCGACCCCCTTCAGGTTGTGCGCGAGCCGGTGCGCGTCGTCGTCCCGCGAGGCGCGCAGGTGGCCGATCAGCGGCTCGTAATCAGAGACCAGTCGGTCCCTGAAGTTGTGCAGCTGTCGGGAGTAAAGGGCCACATCGCCGCCGAAATGCCGCAGACCCCTTGCCGGGTCGAAGCCTGGCAGCGTGGCGGGAAGAGCAGGGGAGGAAGAGTCTTCCTCTTCTGCGCCGGGCGTGGGCTCCGTTGTGGAGACGTCGAGATGGGTCGCGAGTGCGGCGTAGAGTTCGGTGCTGTCGACGGGTTTGCCGAGGTGTCCGTTGACCCCGGCATCCCGCGAGCGTTGGCGGTCTTCTTCCATGACCGCCGCCGAGAGGGCCAGAACGGGGCCCGTGTAGCCATCGGCCCGCAGGTTCCGGGTTGCATCGAAACCGTCCATTACGGGCATCTGCAGATCCATCAGTACCAGATCGGGCTTCTCCGCGCGCACGGCCTCGACCGCCTCGGCGCCGTTGTCGGCTGTGGTTACGCGGGCGCCGGTTTTTTCAAGAAGCTCTCTGGCCACTTCCTGGTTGATCTCGTTATCTTCCACCAGCAGCACCCGATGGCCTCCCAGCTCCGGCACCCGGGTTGCCGGCAGAGCACGATCGGGGGTCCCGCTACCTTCTGCCCGCACCAGGGCATCGTAAAGCGAGGACGCGGTGATCGGCTTGGCCAGGTAGTCGGTGGTCAGCCCTTCAGGCAGGCTGGTTTCATCCCGGGCGTAGGCGCTGACCATCAGGATCGGTGGCCGCGTCTGCTTCAGTTCGCCGCGCTGGCGCAGGCGCTCGAGGGCTTCGCAGGTCTCGCTGCCATTCATGCCGCCCGGCATCATCCAGTCCATCAGGATGAAGTCGAACGGCTCGCCGCGCCGTTCCGCCGCCACCACCTGCTCGACGGCGGCCTCGCCACTGTCGGCCTCGTCGGTGAGGTAATGGCAGTGGTGCAGGAGTTCGCGCATGATCTGCCGGGCACTGGCCTGGTCGTCGACGATCAGCACCCGGCGGCCCGTGGTCTCGGGGCACTCGACAATCGCCTGTCGGTCCTGGCCCAGCGGCAGGGTCAGGGTGAAGGCGAAGGTGCTGCCCTCGTCGGGGACCGACTCCACCTCCAGTTTGCCGCCCATGGCCTCCACCAGCCGACGGGTGATCACCAGCCCCAGGCCGGTGCCGCCGTACTTGCGGGTGGTGGAGGTGTCGGCCTGGCTGAAGGGGTGGAACAGGCGGGCGAGCTGCTCCTCGCTCATGCCAATACCGGTGTCGCGTACAAAAAAGCGCAGGGTGGCCTGACCATCCGTCACCGGCCCGGTCGCGCGGATCCCGAGCTCCACCGTCCCGCCGCGCTCGGTGAACTTGGTCGCATTGGCGAGCAGGTTGCCGAGCACCTGGGACAGGCGCAGGTCGTCGCCAACCAGGGCGCGCGGCAGGTCGGGCTGGATGTCGTAGAGCAGCTCCAGTTCCCCGGCGTGGGCCTTCTCGCCGAACAGCGTCGCCATCTGCTCGACCACCTCGCCGAGTCTGAAGTCGCGCGCTTCCAGCTCCAGCTGGCCGGCCTCGATCTTGGAGAAGTCGAGGATGTCGTTGATGAGGCCGAGCAGCATCCGCGAGGATTGCTGGATCTTGTGCACCTGATCGCGCTGCTTCGCGTCCAGCTCGGTCTGTTCCAGCAGCTGGCTCAGGCCGATGACCGCGTTCATCGGCGTGCGGATCTCGTGGCTCATGTTGGCCAGGAACTGGCTCTTGGCCTGGCTTGCCTGCTCGGCGTGTTCACGCGCCCGCTCGGATTCCTGTTGTGCCCGTTTGACATCGGTGAGGTCGTCGTAAACCGCGACCACTTCGCCGGAGGAGAGGCGAAAGATGCGGTTCTCGCGCCAGCCGGCAATGCGGTCGTCGCTGTACTCGGAAACCGGCAGCTGTTCCGGCTCACCGGTCCGGGCCACTCGCTGAAAGGCCTGCAGCAGCCCCATCTCGCGGGCGCCGGGAAAACACGCGGTGAGGCGACGGCCGAGGACCGCGTCGCGTGTGGTCCGGTCTATCTGCGCCGCCGCCGGGTTGTAGTCGATGAACACGAAGTCCTCGCCGTCGTCCACCGGGCGGTAGACTGCCACCCCGCTGCCGGTCTGCTCGAATATGCCGGCGAAGCGCTCCCTGGATTCGCGCAGGGCCTGTTCCGCATTCCGGCGGTCGGTGATGTCGCGGACCAGACAGGCGAAACGCCCCGGCTCCGGCTGGAAGGCCGTGGTGGAAAAGTACCGGCCAAGGTCGGTGGCATAATCCTCGATGGTGCGATTCTCCCCGGTCAGCGCGACGTGCCCGAAGTTCTCGATCCAGTGCGATTCGACCCCGGGGAGGATCTCACGCACGCGCCGACCGACCGTCGTTTCGGCTTTCAGTCCGGTGAGTTGCTCGAATGCGGGGTTGACCGCGAGATAACGGTAATCCACCGGGTTCCCGTCGTCGTCGCAGATGATCTCGTGCAGAGCGAAGCCGTCCTGCAGTTCGCGGAACAGCATCTGGTACTGCTCCTGCGCGCGCTGCTGCTCTTCCAGCAGGCGGATCTTGTTCCGGGCCAGTTCGACCAGACCGGCGACTGAGGCGAGAAAACCGAGTTGCTGCTCGTCCGGTTCCGGCTGACGGTCCAGCCAGTTGAGGGCCAGCAGATGGTAACCCTCCGCGCGAAAGCTGAACGGATACCACAGCAGCGTGCCGATGCCCATCTGCTCGTGGAGGATGCCGACGGAACCATCCGTACGAAGTGCAGGATGGGGTGCATCGACGTGGCTGTTGAGCCATGTCTGCTGTTCACGGATATGGCGAACCCCGTTGCCGAACGTCGCCAGGGGATAACTCCCGATGGATGGCGCGATATCCGGCCTGGCGGGGTTGAGCCATTCGTTCCGGCCGATGATCCGTTCGTGTTCGAAGTCGATGTCGTAGACCAGCGCCCGGTCGGCGCCCAGGGCCTCGCCCAGGTTGCGGCAGGTGGCCTCGAGGATCGCGCGGACATTGTCCTCCGCGGCAATGGTGTGGGCGATGGCGTCCACGGCCGCCCGGTGTCGACGCGTTGTCGATTCGATCGCGGCGGCGCGGGCTTCGGCCTGCTTCTGTTCGGTGATATCGAGGATGAAGCCGTCCAGCCAGGCGATCCCGCCCTGTTCGTCACGCACGGCGACACCCCGCTCCTGGGCCCAGCGAATGGAGCCGTCGCGATGCCGGATCCGGTACCGGGTCTCCCAGGGCCGGCCGTCGGCAATCGCCTCCGCGATGGTCTGCGCGACCCGGTCTGCATCGTCAGGGTGGATCAGTTCCGCGTACGAGACCACGGCGTTGTTGATCAGCTCGGCACCCTCGTAACCCGTCAGCGGGTCGGCTGCGCGGTTCATGAAGAGCATGGTCCAGGCGTCATCGTACAGGCAGCGGAAGGTGATGCCGGGGATGTTCTCCACCAGCGAGGCAAACTGGTTGCGTGCGTCTTCCAGTTCCAGCCGGGTCCGTTCGATATCGGAGATGTCCTGGATGATCGACCAGATCACCTCGCGCCCGTCCGGTGCCGTGGTCCTGAAGCCGTGGAGCAGGACCGGGTAGCGCGAGCCGTCCTTGCGGATGTACTCCTTCTGGAACGGCCCGTAGCGGCCGGTGCGCTGCATCGATTCGAGCATGGCCTGTTCGTCGGCCATGTATTCTTCGGGAGTAACCTCGAAGTAACTCAGCTGCAGGAATTCTTCGCGCGTATAGCCGGCGGGCTCATTAATGGCGGCATTGAAATCGAGGAATTCACCGGTGGCGAAGTCGTTCATGGCGATACCGACCGGGGAAAGCTCGAACAGTCCGCGGAATTTCGCTTCCTCGGTGGCGAGCCGGTGGCGGTTCGTCTCTTCCTCGGTGATGTCGCGGTTGACGCCGACGACCCGGGTGGCCTGGCCGGCACTGTCCCGGATGACCTGGGCCTGACCGTGCAGGGTGCGGATGGTCCCGTCATCGGCGCGGCGAATAGTGATCCGGAGGTCGAATGGTGCGTCGGATTCAACGGCGGCCCGGAAGGCGGCCACGGCCGTATCCCGGGAATCCGGGGTCAGTGTCCTGGCCCAGTCCTCGAAGGCATTCCCGAAATCGGCGGGGGCGATGCCGTAGAGGCGGAACATGCCGTCGTCCCATTCGAGGTGGCCGCTGGCCATGTCGTAGTCCCAGATCCCCAGGCCGGCTGATTCCGTGGCCAGGGCCAGGCGCTCGCGGCTGCGCTCCAGCGCGGTGTTGACCAGCTTTTCAGCGGTGATGTTGCGGAACACGGCCAGGAAGAGGGTCCGCTCCTCGAACGGCAGCAGGACCACCGAGACGCGAACATCGATGACTGTGCCGTCCTTGCAACGGTGCCGCGTCTCGAAATCGTCCTGCCCCTGCTCAAGGATGGTCCGGATGTGCGCCTCGGTTTCCTCCGGTGTCTCCTGCGCCTCGTAATCGCCGATACGCAGGCCGGCGAACTCCTCGGCAGTGTAGCCGAGTTGCTCGTGGGCCAGCCGGTTGAACTGTACCGGCAGGCCGCTCTCCGGATCGATCAGCAGCGTGGCATCGGGATAGAGCTTGAACAGTGTGCGGAACCGCTCCTCGCCCACGGTCGAGACCTGCGCAGAACTGCCGTCACCAAGGGGAGGGGTCGCCATTCCGGGGTACACGCACTGCCTGTATGTAATGAAAGTATCGCGCATTCCGGGGGCGGTTGCGAGAGCCCGCTCGTGGTGGTTGGTTCCTCTCCGATCATGGGGGGCGTCGGCGATACGGTTCCGGCAGTATGAACCGGCATCACCTGAAGGGAGGGGAGAAACATGCAGGATTCAACCCGGAGACAGCGCGGACCCGTACGGCGCGCGGGGATCGTGGCCGCGTTCGTCGGGCTGGCGGCGGGGGGCGCGGTGGCCGCACCGCCGCAGGACATGGGCGAGGCTGCACGTGATTTCGTCGCAGCGGAAGGGTATTGCCGGGTCGAGAGCGGAGAGATACCGGACCTGTTGCGAGAGCGGCTGCCGCCGGAGCAGCGCGAATCGGTGCGGCCGTTCGAACGGGCCGGGCCGTGGACCGTGCCCATCCTGCTGCTGGAGGGCCACGAGGGCCCGGCGGAACCGGCGCGTTACCGGATGCAGGCGGGCTTCGAGTGGATGGAGGGCAGTCCGCCCGGGCGGATGCGGGATCTGCATTTCGTGCAGATCGACCGTTTTGAACCTTCGGACGAGGACGCCGGCGACGGTAACGACGGCGGGGCGTGGGACGGGGTCTCCTGGCGCATGGTGATGAGCCCGATCCAGGGGTTCCCGGGGCACGTGGTCGCGGCCTCGCGCCGGAGCCTGGACGCATCGGCCATCGAACAGGCCCGCTGCCTCGAGCAGGCCTGTACCGATCCCGAACCGCTGGGTGACCGGGTCACGCAGTGGCGTGACAACGGCGAGGGGCTGTGGGATTTCGTCCCGCCATCGCTGTCGTCATCGCCGGAAGGCGCTCCGGCCCCGGCATTCCTGCTGGGGTCCCTGCTGGATACCCGGCCGGGACAGCTGGAGGCCCGCGAGAGCGTCGGCTTCGCCGAACCCTTCGCCGAAGCGGTGGTGGAGGTCGGGCTGGAGGAGCCGGGCAGCGTGGATATCCTGCTGCGCGACGGCGACCTGATGGACCACGAGCTGGAGGCGATCTGGCAGCGCCTGAGCGTCGGGCCGGACGCGCAGATCCGCACCGCGTGGGCGGTGGATCGGCGTCCGCCCCCGCCCTGGCTGGAGGAAGGTGACGCCCCGGATGCGGCCCCGGATGCCGCTCCGGACGACCCGGACGACGCCGGGAAGGACGCCCGGGATGCCGAGTACGGCAAGGGCGGTCAGCCCGCCGGTGCACTGCAGGGTTCGTGGCGTGCGGCGCTGGTCGAGGGTGACGTGCCGCTGGCGTATTTCAGCGTGTTCCATGGCCGTGGCGAGACCCGTGCGCAGGGCGATTTCCTGATGGGCAATGCCCGCGGGCCCGGGCTGGACGGCGCCAGCGGTGATCTGGATTCGGTGGCGCTTGCCGCAGACGGGGAACGCGTGGAACTGGTGTGGAACCCGACCCCGGACCAGCAGGAGAGTTACCACCTGGAGCTCGAACGCCTGGATGCGGACACCTGGGAGGGCCGCTTCCATGCGGCGCGCTATCCGCACGAACATGCGGTGCGGATGACGCGGCGCGTGGACTGAGACGGCCGGCTGGCGACGGGCGCCGGCCGGGGGGTCAGAGATCGAAGATCTCGGCCTTCAGGCCCCACTTGGAGGCCAGGGTCTCGGTGGCGTTGAGGAACTCCTCGGCGCGGGCCGGGTGGTTCCACTGGCCCTTCGCGATCCAGTTGAGCGCGGTGTCGCGATCGGGGGCCAGCGACAGGATGTGGATCAGCTCGCCGGCGTCACCGCCGATGACCTCCCCGCCCAGCAGGCCGCCGGTGTCCATGTCGCCGATCAGGCGAACAAAGCCCTCGGGCTCGTCCTGCCCCAGGGCGCGTGGCGAGGTCTCGAACGCGGCGAAACCGACCGCGGGTTCCAGTTCCTCGTCCTCGGCATCGTCCTCGTCCATGCCCAGACGCGCCATCTCCACCGCCGAATAGATGGCGATCGGCACGTAGCGCTCGTCCTGCTCGCGGGTGTTGCCGGTCTGGATGTTCTCCACCGCGATGGTGGCATCGGCCAGCGCGTGGTTGGCGGTCTGCCATTCGCTGGCGACGTCGCCGATGGCATAGATGTGGTCGACGTCGGTCTGCAGGGTGGCGCGTCGCTGCACGAAACCCCGCGCGTCGGTCTGCACGCCGACGGCCTCCAGGTTCAGGTCCGCGGTATGCGGCGTGCGGCCAGTACCGAGCAGGACCCAGTCGACCTCGTGGCGTCCGCCGTCCTGATCGGTGATGACGACGCCGTTATCGGTGGTCTCCACGCTCTCGTAGCCCTTCACCCGGATCGGCTCGACGCCGTTCTCACCCAGCTTGTCCTTCAGCGTCGACAGGGCCTGGGGGCTGAACTTCTGGCCGTTCAGGGGTTTCGAGCGGGTCAGCCAGGTCACTTCCTTGCCAAGCATGGAGAAGATGAAGGCGAATTCGGTGGCCACCACGCCGGAGCCGATGATGGCGACCCGGTGCCCTAGCGGCGGACGCTCGTCGAACAGCATGTCGGTGGTGATCACCCGCCCGGGGACGGCCTCGAACGGTGCGGGCACGGTGGCCGTGGCGCCGGTGGCGATGATGGTGTGCTTCGCTTCCAGGGTCTCGCTGCCGTCGGCGCCGGTGACCTCCAGGGTGGTGGCGTCGCGAAAGCGCGCGGTGCCCTCGCGGTACTGGATCTTCAGGTGCTTCATGTACTCCAGGTAGGAGTCGCGCACCGAGGTCACGACCTCTTTCTGATGGTCCCAGGCCGGGTCCATCTCCGCGCTCAGCGAGCCCCGGATGCCGCGGCCCTCGAAGTGGCGCTGGGCGGCCACGGTGCGCGCGGTGTGGTACCAGTCCTTCTTGGGCACGCAGCCGCGGTTGAGGCAGCAGCCGCCCCAGGTGTCCTTCTCGATGATGACGACGGAGAGTCCGCGCAGGGCGCCGAGGACGGCGGCGCGATAACCGCCGGGGCCGCTGCCGATGATGGCCAGGTCGAAGGTTTCGCTCATGGATGTGCTCACGGATTGGGATCTTCGGTCAGGTCGATGATGGGTTCGTGCCATTCCAGCGCGGTGAGTTCGAGTTCGAACACGCGCCCGCCGGCTTCGTAGTCGAAGCGCACGGGGATGTGGTTCAGGTCCGGGGCGAACCAGGCGGCGAGTTCGACATCGCCGTTGTCGCTGCGGCGGACCACGCGCACGGTGTCCAGCGAGCCGATGCCGGAGTCCACGGTTTCCTCGCCGTCGCGGCGGAATTCGTATTCGCGCAGGCGGTCGCGCTCCAGGGTGCGGATGCGGACGGTGTCGCCGGTGACGCCCAGTTCGCCGGTTTCCAGCTGCTGCATCATCATGTAGAGCGAGCCAAGGAAGTCGAGGGTGCCTTCGGGCACGTCGAGCGTGAACCGCTCGCTGTCGATGTGGCCGATGGCCTGCTGTTCCTCGTGGTCCAGGCGGGTTTCGACTTTACGCTCCTCACGCGGGGTGACCTGGTGGGAGCGCGACGAGATCAGGTGCAGGCCGGAACCGTTGGTGTTCAGCAGCGATTCGCGGCTGAGTTCGAAGCGCCCGAGTACGCGCAGGAATCCGGTCACGTGGGCATCCATCGCCATGCGCGTGCGGAGGTCTTCGTGGTTGAGGCTCATGGAAGCATTCAGCGTGCTGGCCATGGCCGTGGCCTCGAAGCTGGCGGTGAACGGCGGGATCCGCGACGCGTCCGCCGGGTCCGCGTTGCTGTCGGCGGCAGGGGCGGCGGTCGGGAACGCCGTTGCGAGGATCGCGGCCAGCGCCAGGACGAGACCGGTCAGCAACCGCGCCGTGAAACGCCGTCGGGCGGCGTCAGGACGATTCACCTGGGGCATGGGAAGTCACCTCGTGATCGAGCTGCAGGGGCGCCTCCAGCGGGGCGCCATCGTACCGGATCGTGGGTTCCGACCACTGAATCCGCCCTGAACACACCAGCCCGGCTGCTGCGGGGTAGAGGCGGTGCTCGGCCTGCTGCACGCGGGCACTCAGGGAGGCTTCGGTGTCGTCGGCCAGAACCGGGACCCGTGCCTGCATGATAACCGGTCCCCCGTCCAGTTTCGGCGTGACGAAGTGCACGCTGGCGCCGTGTTCGGTCTCGCCGTCGGCCAGGGCGCGGGCATGGGTGTCCAGTCCGCGGTACTTCGGCAACAGCGACGGGTGAATGTTCAGCAACCGTCCGGTAAAGCGTTCCACGAATCCCGGGGTCAGGATGCGCATGAACCCGGCCAGCAGCACCAGGTCCGGCTCGAACGCCTCGATGGCCCCGGCCAGGGCCGCGTCGAACGGTTCGCGCCCGGCGTAGTCGCGGTGGTTGAGGACCTGTTCCGGGATGCCTCGGGCGCGCGCGAACTCGAGTCCGCCGGCGTCGGGGCGATTGCTGATCACGCCGACCACCCGGCCGTTGATCTCGCCGCGTTCACAGGCGTCGATCAGGGCCTTGAGATTGCTGCCGCGCCCGGAAATCAGCACGACCAGGCGTTGCGGGGCCATGCCTGTCATCCCGCGGTGTACACCACGCCGGGTTCGTGTTCCGCGCACTCGGCGACCACGCCGATCGGCCAGGCCGGGACGCCGGCGGCGGCCAGTTCCGAAGACACCGCTTCCACGCTCGCCTCCGGCAGGATCAGCGTCATGCCGATCCCGCAGTTGAAGGTCAGTAGCATCTCCTCGTCGGCGATGCCGCCCTGTTGCTGCAGCCAGCGGAACACCGCCGGCCACTGCCAGGCGTGGGTGTCGATGCGCGCGTGCAGGGTCTCCGAGAGCAGCACGCGCGGGAGGTTCTCGGTCAGGCCGCCGCCGGTGATGTGGGCCGCCGCGTGCACCGGATGGTTTTCCATGACCTCCAGCAGCGGCCGGGCATAGATGCGGGTGGGCGCCATCAGGGCCGCGCCCAGGGTCTCGCCGTCGCCGCCCGGCAGCGGCGCGTCGAGGTCCGCCTGCACGTGTTCCAGCACCCGCCGGATCAGCGAGTAGCCGTTGGAATGCGGACCGCTGGAGGCCAGCCCCAGGATCACGTCGCCCGCGGCCACCTGGCTGCCGTCCAGCAGCTGGTCCTTCTCCGCGATGCCGACCGCGAAGCCGGCGACGTCGTAGTCCTCGCCCTGGTACATGCCGGGCATCTCGGCGGTCTCGCCGCCGATCAGCGCGCAGCCGGCCTGTTCGCAGCCCTCGGCGATGCCGGTGATGACATCGCCGGCGATGTCGATGTCGAGGTGGCCGGTGGCGTAATAGTCGAGAAAGAACAGCGGCTCGGCGCGCTGCACGATGATGTCGTTGACGCACATCGCCACCAGATCGATCCCGATCGAGTCGTGACGATCGGTCTGCTGGGCGAGCCGCAGCTTGGTGCCGACCCCGTCGGTGCCGGATACCAGCACCGGCTGGCGGTAGCGATCCACGGGCAGTTCGAACAGCGCGCCGAAACCGCCCAGGCCGGCCAGGACCTCGGGGCGCAGGGTGCGCTGCGCGTGCGGCTTGATGCGTTCGACGAGTTCCGACCCGGCGGCGATGTCGACGCCGGCCTCGCGATAGGTCAGACCGGAAGAGGATTCGGACATGGGCAACGTTCCCGGAAAAGGGCCTTCTGGCGGGCCGCGACGCTGCCCGTGGGCAGGCGCGCATTGAACCCGGGCATGTTAGCCGCCCGTGCCGGGGCGTGCAAAGCACGGGCGGCGCGCCGGCGGCGGGCGCTGTGCTATGTTGAGCGGCGTGTTGCCTGCCTGCTGCCCGTGAGTCCCATGTCTGCCGTGTCGCGTTCCATCTCCGCCGTCGTCCTGTTCCTGTCCCTGTGGCTGATCGCTTTGCTTCCACAGGCCGCGGGGGCGGGGACGCTGGTCGTTCAGAGCGATGCGGAAGAGCGCGAAGCGGCGCTGGCGGAAGGGCTTCACGCGGCGCTGGTGCGGGTGGCGGGGCTGGATTCCGACGCGGTGCGGGCGCTCGCCGACGAGCTGCGCGAGGCCCCGGACGATGACGAACTGCCGGCGGCGCTGGAGCGCCAGCAGGCGCGCGAGGCGGGCGGCTATCGCCTGGAGTTCGACCGGACTGCCCTGCGCCGGTCGCTGCGCGACGCCGCCGTTCCGATGCTTGTCGGCTCGCGTCCGTCCCTGCTGGTGTGGGCGGTGGAGGAGGCCGGCGGCCGACGTGACCTGCTGGGCACCGCGTCCGTCGGGGAGGACTCCGGCGTGCTGGCCGCACTGGAGACCCTGGCCGGCGAGCGGGACATGCCGCTGCTGTTGCCGCTGGGGGATCTGCAGGACCGGCGCGAGGCGCGCATCAGCGACATCGTCGGACGCGTGACCGAGCCGCTGTTCGAGGCGGCCGGGCGCTACGGCCCGGACGGCCTGATCCTGCTGCACCTGCGACCGGCGGAAGGCGAGACCCGCGCGCGGGCCCTGCTGGTGCACCGGGACCGCGAATACCGTGCCGAGGCCACCGGCGCGGATGCCCCGGCGGCCGCGCGTCAGGCGATCGCCGCCGCGCTGGACCGGATGGGCGCTGACCTGGCGCGGGTGCCGGACGAACCCGAGTGGATCACGGTGGGCTTTACCGGGGTGGCGGGTTTCGACGGTTTTCGCCAGCTGCGTGCCCGGCTGGGCGGCATGGAGGCCATCGAACGCGTGCAGCTGGACTCGCTGGGCGGGGCCGCCCTGACCCTGCGGTTGCGGACGGGGCTGGATGCCGAGGCCCTGGGCGAAGTGCTGCAGGAAGCGGGTTTCCCTGCGGCCGGGGAGGAGGAACGGGAAGAGGCCGGACTCCCCGACGCTGCACTGTGGCTGGGTGTGCGTTGATCCGGGGGAGGATCCGATGAGCGCCACAGAAACCCTGCCCCCCGGTGGCCCGGTCCCGGGGAACGTATCCGCCGCCACCGTGGCCGCCCTGCTGGGGCTGCTGGTCGTGGCCGGCGCGCTGTATCTGCTGGCGCCCATTCTCATGCCATTTCTGGTCGCGCTGCTGGTGGGTTACCTGTTCAACCCGCTGGTGACCCGCCTGGGGGTGCGTTTGAATACCTCGCGCACGGTGGCCACGCTGGTCATCTCCCTGCTGGTGATGCTGCTGCTGGCGGCGGTGGTGCTGGTCCTGATCCCGCTGGTGGCCGCCCAGCTGGAGCGCCTGTTCCTGTTCCTGCCGGAGATCATGGCCTGGTTCGACCAGCAGGCACGGCCATGGCTGGAGCGGCATGTCGGCGACGGCATCCCGGCGCTGGATCCGCAGGCGGTGCAGGACATGGTGGCGCGCCACTGGCAGGAGGCGGGCGGCCTGGCCGGCGGCGCGCTGCACTGGATCGGCAGTTCCACCACCGCGCTGGTGATGGGCGTGCTCAACCTGGTGCTGATCCCGGTGGTGAGCTTCTATCTGCTGCGCGACTGGCCGCGCCTGATCGACGGCCTGCACGACCTGCTGCCGCTGGCCTGGCGCCCGTCGGTGGAGACTTTCGCGCGCGAATCCGACGAAGTGCTGGGTGCGTTCCTGCGCGGGCAGCTGCTGGTGATGGTTTCGCTGGGCCTGTTCTATGCGGTGGCCCTGTCGCTGGTGGGCGTGGAGCTGGGGCTGGCCATCGGCGTGATCGCGGGTGTGGTGAGTTTCATCCCGTATGTGGGCGTGATCGTTGGTATTACCCTGGCCAGCGCTGCAGTGCTGTTCGCTGGCGACGGCTGGGTCCTGCTGCTGGTCGTCTGGGCGATTTTCGCGGTGGCGCAGGTCCTCGAATCGGTCTGGCTGACCCCGTGGCTGGTGGGGGACCGCACCGGGCTGCACCCGGTGGCGGTGATCTTCGCCGTGCTGGCCGGGGGGCAGCTGTTCGGGTTCGTGGGGGTGCTGCTGGCCCTGCCGGTGGCGGCGGTGCTGGCCGTTGCGGTGCGCCACGCGCTGGCGCATTATCGCGCGCTCAATCAGCCCGCCCCCGGAGGGGATGCCGACCCGTGACCCGAGATCCTGCCAGCGTCGACACCGACGTGGCCCAGCTCCCGCTGGACCTGCGGCTGCGCGATGCATCGCGCTTTGTGGAATACCACGCCGAGGCCAATCGGATCGCGCGCGACACCGTCGAGAGCCTGGGGCGCAACGCCGGGCTGAGTCAGCCGCAGGTCTATCTGCACGGGCCGGGCGCGACCGGCAAGACCCACCTGCTGCAGGCGGCCTGCCACGTGGCGCATGAACGCGGCGACCGGGCCGCCTACCTGCCGCTGGCGGAACTGGCCACGGCGCCCCCCGCGGCGGTGCTGGACGGGCTGGAGCGTGCAGGGCTGGTGGCGCTGGATGACCTTGCGGCGGTGGTCGGTTCGCCGGCCTGGGACGAGGCGCTGTTCGGCCTGCTCAACCGTCTGCGCGATGCTGGCTGCCGGGTGCTGCTGGCGGCGCCGGAGCCGCCGGACGACATGGGCGCGACCCTGCCGGATCTGAGCTCCCGCCTGGGCTGGGGGCCGGTATTCCGCCTGCAGCCCCCGGAGGAGGAGGATCTACGGCGCATCCTGGTGGACCGCGCCCGGCGGCGCGGCCTGGAGATGCCGGATGCGGTGGCCGCCTATGTGCTGCGCCACCACCGGCGGGATGTTGCCGCGCTGCTGGCCCTGCTGGAACGCCTGGACCTGGCGGCGCTGGCCGAACAGCGCCGCCTGACCATCCCCTTCGTGCGCGATCAGCTGGCGCGTTCGGCCGCCGACTGAGCCGCGCGGGCGCGGCGCGCGTCCAGCTTCACGAACAGCAGGCAGCCGGCGAACCAGGCCAGGCTGAAGCCCGTGACCAGCGCACCGTAGAGACGGTCGCTGGCGACCGACGCCAGCGTGATCCCGAGGGTGATGTAGGCCAGCGCCAACAGACTGGCCCAGGCATGGGTGTAGCGGCGCGCATGCAGGATCCCGCGCAGCGGGAACAGCAGCGGCACCAGCAGGATCGCCAGGGCGAGGGCGCGCGGCAGGGCCTCCGGCGGCTGCAGCCAGCCGGTGAACGCCAGCAGGGTGGCGAACAGGCCGAACCAGCCGATCAGGGCCATCCAGCGGAACAGGGCCACGAGGTTCATGCCTTGCCGCCTCCCTGGCCCTCTGCGGCCTGAAGCCGCTGCGCCAGCCGCCCCACGCGCTCGCCCAGCGCGCTGGCGATGCGCTGCTCCTCGCGCGAGACCGGCGCCTCGCCGCGTTCCCCGGCCACGTGGCTGGCGCCGTAGGGCGTGCCGCCGGTGGTGGTCGTGGAGAGTTCCGGCACGGTGTACGGCACGCCGGCCCACAGCATGCCCTGATGGATCAGCGGCAGGGCCATGGTCAGCAGGGTGGTCTCCTGACCGCCGTGCTGGGTGGCGGTGCTGGTGAACACCCCGAACGGGCGGTCCACCAGGCCTCCGCTGGCCCACAGCCCGCTGGTGCCATCGAGGAAGTGCTTGAGCGGCGCGGCCATGTTGCCGAAGCGGGTCGGCGAGCCCAGCACCAGCCCGGCGCATTCTTCCAGATCGCGGGTCTCGGCCCAGGGCGGGCCGCTGTCGGGCACCGCCGGGGTGTCGCCGGGGGTGCCGGTGGTCACCGGCGGGACCGTGCGTACCCGGGCGGTGGCCCCGGACTGCTCCACGCCGGTGGCCACGTGGCGCGCCAGTTCGGCAGTGGCGCCGTAGCGGCTGTAGTACAGCACCAGGACTTCCACGGCGGCGCTCACGGCAGGATCTCCAGGATCTGTTCGGGCGGCCGGCCGATGCGTGCGGCGTCACCGTGGACCAGGATCGGGCGCTCGATCAGTTTCGGGTGTTCGACCATGGTCCGGATCAGCGCCTCGTCGTCCAGCTCGGCGTCCTTCAGGCCCAGTTCGCGGTATTCGGCCTCGCCGGTGCGCAGCAGCTCGCGCGGGCGCACTTCCAGACGCTCGAGGATCGTGCGCAGGGTGTCCGCGTCCGGCGGGGTCTTCAGGTATTCGACGATCTCCGGCTCGATGTCGCGTTCACGCAGCAGGGCCAGCGCGGCGCGGGACTTGCTGCAGCGCGGGTTGTGGTACAGCGTAGGGCGTGGCGATTCGGACATGCACGGACTCCGGAGGTGAAGGATTCATGACTGAGGCCAATGATAACCGGGCCCGCCGCTGGCGTGTCAGCGGCCGGGTGCAGGGCGTGTTCTTCCGCGCCTCCACGCAGAAACAGGCGCGCCCGCTGGGCCTGACCGGCCATGCCCGCAATCTCCCCGACGGCAACGTGGAGGTGCTGGCGGTGGGCTCGCCCGAGGCCCTCGACCGGCTCGGGACGTGGCTGCAGGAGGGCCCGCGCCAGGCCCGGGTGGACGATCTGCAGGTCGAGGACGTTCCGATCCCGCAGCCGCCGCCGGAGCGGTTCACCACCGGCTGAGCCGGGTCGGGTCTTTCCCCCGACGCATTGCGGGTGTAGATTAGAACGAACGTTCGTTTTAGTGAGGCGTCGATGACTGCCAGTCCCGGAAAGGTCGTACGCGGGGAGACCCTGCGCAAGCTGGTTCTGGACACTGCGCTGGAGCGCTTCAGCACCGACGGCTATTTCAATACCTCCATCCACGACATCCGCCGCCAGGCCGGGGTGTCGATTGGTTCGATCTATCACCACTTCGGCAACAAGGAGGCCCTGGCCAAGGCGCTGTACGACGACCTGCTGCAGCGCATGGACGCCGGGCTGCAGCAGGTGATGGAGGAGAGTCAGGACTGCCGCACGCGCTGCGACGGGATCATCGCCTTTCTGTTCGAGACCACCGCACAGGCCCCGCAAACCATGCGCTTCGTGCTGGAGTCGCGGCACCGGGAGTTCCTGCCGGATGAACCGCCGGTGTGTTCGTCGCAGCCGTTCCAGCGCATGCGCGAATGCATCGAGCAGGGCATGGCGGCCGGCGAGCTGCGGCCGATGGAGGTGCCGGTGGCGGCCACCGTGGCCTTCGGTGGAGCCATCCGCCTGCTGCACCTGTACCTCGATGGCGTGCTGGACCGGCCCCTGTCCGACTTTTTGCCCGACATGCAGGAGGCGGCATGGCGGGCGATTGCGATGGATCCGCCTCGCAACACCACCCGGGAGAACGCATGATGATGAAAAGAATGGCCGTACTGCCGTTGCTGCTGGCGCTGGCCGCCTGGCCAATGCTGGCGGTGTCCGCCGCCGAAGCCGGCGCTGAACCCACCGACGCGAAGGCGCTGGAGGGCGTCGAAACCGGGCGCGTGGTGTTCGATCTCAACAACAGCGACCCCGAGGGGCTGGCGCTTTACCTGACGGTGATCCGCGAGACCCACGAGGACTTCACCGACCAGGGCGTGGAGCCGGACATGATCCTCGCCTTCCGCGGGCTGGCGGTGACCATGGTCAGCGAGGACCGCGAGCGGTTCGAACTGACGCAGTTCGAGCATCTGGACGCGATCGAGGAACACATCGCCGCGCTGCGCGAGAAGGGCGTGCGGATGGAGGCCTGTTCGGTGGCCACGCGCCTGTTCGGCGTGGATCACGGCGAGCTGCTCCCCGGCATCGAGCCGGTGCGCAATACTTTCGTGTCGCTGACCGGGTATCAGGCGCAGGGCTATGCGGTGATCCCGATCTACTGACCCCGGGAAGAGAACCGGAAAACCACCAGGAGGAGGAGACCACATGAAAAAAACGATACTGAGCATCTTTTTCGCCTGCGTCCTGCCGCTCGGTCTGGCCGTGCCGGCGGCCGCCGACGAAGAGGGCCTGGACAACCGTGAGGCCACGCAGGGGATCGAGACCATGCGGGCGGTCTACGACATGCGCAAGTCCGATCCGGACGTGATGCTGGCGTACCTGCGCGGCATTGCCACCAACCACGAGAACCTGCTCAAGGAGGGCGTGGAGCCCGACCTGCGCATGGTGTTCATCGCCGAGGCGGTCAAGTTCATCACCACCGATCCGGAGCCGGAGGTCGACATCGACCACGCGGAGACCCTGGAGGAGATTGCTAAGGCGGTGGACCGGCTGGATGAGCTGGGCGTGCAGATGGAAGTCTGCTCGGCCGCCACCCGCGCCTACGGCGTGGACAACGACACCATCCTGGAGCCGATCAAGCCGGTTCGCAGCGGATTCATCGCGGTGATGGGCTACCAGAACCAGGGCTACGCGCTGGTACCCGTCTACTGAACCCGCACACCCCATCACACGGGGCCTTTGGGCCGTCGCATCCGTGCGGCGGCCTTTTTTGTGTCCGGCCACCTGCGGGCGTAGCGCCCGCCGGGGCTCAGCCGCGCGCCAGCCGGCGGTTGAGCACCCATACGGATAACGGCGCGAACACCGCCGCGATCCCCGCCGCCCAGGCCAGCGATGCCAGCGCCGGGGCCGCGACCGCTCCGTCGTCGTTCATCAGCCCGCGCGCGGCCTCGGTCAGCAGCGACACCGGGTTGGCCTGGACGAAGCCCTGCAGCCACTCGGGCATGGTCTCCACCGGGACAAACGCCGAGCTGACGAAGGTGACCGGGAACAGCGCGGTGAAGCCGAACAGCTGCACGTGTTCCGGGTCGCGCGCGAGCACGCCGACCAGCACCATCACCCAGGAGAACGCCACCGCGAAGGTGAGCACCAGCAGCACCATGACGAGCAGATGGCCGAAGGAGGTGGCCAGGCGGAAGCCCAGCAGGTAGCCCACGATCAGCAGCAGGGCGATGCACAGCACCTGCTTCACTACGTCCGCGAGGATGCGGCCGGCCAGCGGCGCCCAGCGCGGGATGGGCAGGGCGCGGAAGCGGTCGAACACCCCGCGGGTCAGGTCGGTGTTGAGGCCGTGGCCCACATACACCGTGACGAACAGCATGTTCATCACGATCACGCCCGGCAGTACGAAGGCGAGGTAGTCATCCGGCGAGCCGGCGATGGCCCCGCCGAACACGAACAGGAACAGCACCAGGAACAGGATCGGCTGGATGGAGTAATCCCCCAGCTCCCACGGATTGCGGCGCACCTGCACCAGGCTGCGCCAGGCCAGCGCGAGGGTCTGGTCGAGGGCATTCATGCGGCATCCTCCCCGCTGTCCCCGGCGGCATCGGCCGGCGCGTCGGTGCTGCCGGTCTGCCCGGTGAGTGTAAGGAACACGTCGTCCAGGCTGGCGCTGCGCAGGCCCAGCTCCGCGACCTCGATCCCGGTGGCATCCAGTTCGCGCAGCACCGCCGGCAGCAGCGAGGCCTCGGCCACCGGTGCGCTGAGGGTCTCGCCTTCCACATGCGGGTCGCTGCCGGTGAGGGCGGCCACCTGGCGGGCGGCCGCATCCGCCTGGTCCGCCCGCGCCAGGCGCAGGAACAGCGTGCGCGTGCCGACCCGGGCCTTCAGCTCCGCGGCCGTGCCCTCGGCGATTACGCGGCCCTGATCCAGCACCACGATGGAATCGGCCAGTGCATCGGCCTCCTCGAGGTACTGGGTGGTCAGCAGCACCGTGGTGCCCGCGTCCTGCAGCCGGCGTACCCGCGCCCACAGGTCGCGGCGGGCACGCGGGTCCAGTCCGGTGGAAGGTTCGTCGAGGAACAGGATGCGCGGGCGGCCGACCAGGCTGGCCGCCAGATCCAGCCGCCGGCGCATGCCGCCGGAATAGGTCTGCACCGGGCGGTGCCCGGCGTCCCGCAGGGAGAAGTCGGCCAGCAGCTCGTCGGCGCGGGCCCGGGCCGCGGCGCGTTTCATGCCCAGCAGGCGGGCGATCAGGATCAGGTTCTCGCGCCCGGTCAGCTTCTCGTCCACCGATGCGTACTGGCCGGTCAGGCCGATGATCTCGCGCACCCGCGCCGCCTCGTCGACGACATCGAGGCCGCCGACCCGCGCGCGACCGGCGGTGGGCGAGAGCAGGGTCGCCAGCATGCGCACCGTGGTGGTCTTGCCGGCGCCGTTCGGGCCCAGCAGCCCGAGTACATGGCCGGCGGGGACCTGCAGGCTGACCTCGTCCACCGCGCGGGTGCCGGCGAAATCCCGGACCAGGCCTTCCACTTCGATGGTGTTGTCCACGCTCACCTCCGCTCGCGCGCGGACGGTCAGGCGTGCTGCAGCTCGCGCGTCAGCTCGCGCCGGATCATCCAGTCCACGTACAGGAACCCGAAGGGCACCACGCCCATGATCAGCACCAGCAGCCACTTCAGAACCGACCAGCCGCGCATGTGGCTGGCCACCACGGTGGCGGCCGCATAGATCAGGAACAGGATGCCATGGATCCAGCCGACCCAGGTGACCGCCATGTGCATGTCCGCGTAGGTGCGCAGCGGCATGGCGACAAACAGCAGCGTGATCAGGGAGATACCCTCGATCACGCTGATCGCGCGAAAGTATTTCATGGCCTTCCGGTATCGCTGGTGAAACGGCCGCGAAGGGTAGCACGCGGGCGCCCCGTTGGCGGCATTCCCGGTGCCTGACGCAGCCCTAAGGGAAACACTGATCCATGTACACGCTCGCGCTTGAGTCGCTTTTGCGTGCGAACAAGGCGCGGCGACCGCCGTGCAGTCATTCTGCACAAGGAAGCCGCAACGCCGTGCGCGCGCAAAAGCGGCCGAGCCCCTACGGGGTTGGGCCCCGGGTTCCCCGATCCGGCGTTGCGCCGCTTGCGGGTAGAACCACTACCCACTGCACGACGCGCCTTGTCTCGGAAAACCCGGGGCACCAACGCGAGCGTGTACATGGATCAGTGTTTCCCTTAGGGGGTGATGGTGACCGGGGGCTCGAGGGCGCCGAGCAGGGCGTCGCCCTGCGGGCCGGCCAGCAGCGGGCTGCGGCGGCCGAGCACCACTTCGGCCGCCGGCTGACGTTCCAGTGTGCGGAGCAGCTCGCGGGGAGCGCTCGAGCGCAGCGAGCGAACCCGCACCGGAGGGTCGTCGGTCGCCACCCATTCGCTCAGGGCCCGGTCCCGCTCCCGCGCGGCGTCGGGGTCGTCCAGCGGGACGAGCAGCACGGTCAGGGGGCGCCTTTGCTGGCGGGCCCGGGCGCGGGCGAAGACGAGCGCTTCGTGCGCGGTCTCCGGGGCATCGACCACCACCAGGACCGGGCTGTCGGGGCGTGTCGGCCGGGTTCCGGTGAGGTGGACCCGTCCCGGGGCTTCATGGACCAGGCTGCGCGCGGTGGAGCCCAGGCGGCTGCCGGTCGCGGCCGACCATCCGATCTTGCCCAGCACGAGGAAATCACCCGGGGTGGTCAGCGCAAGCACCTCGCGGCGCACCGATCCGCGGCGGACCTCGAGCGAGCAGTGGATCCTTGCACGCGCGGCGGCCTGTTCGGCCGCACGGCGGAGGTGGGCGGCGCGGCGCCGCAGGCGGGTTTCCAGCAGCCCGGTTTCCAGTGGCCGCGGCTGCCCGGAGAGCGAACCGATCTCGCGGGTGAAGGGGTAGGCGGCGCTGCGCAGCAGATCGGCCTCCTCGACAAAGATCGCCTGCAGCTCGCCCTGCAGCGTGGCGGCCAGGGTCGCCGCGGCCTCGAGCGCGGCCTGGCTGGCGTGCGAGGCGTCGAGCAGGACCAGGATGCGCCCGGCCTCCGCCGACGGGAGCGGCTGGGTGCCCGCGGGGTCAGTCATCGTCCTCGGCCCGAGGAACGGGTCCGGCGTCCTCGGCGCCCGCGTCGTCGTGCCGGCGATGCCGCGCAAGGCGGGCGAAGGTCGCCAGCCGGTCGGCGACCGCACGGTTGAAGCTCTCCGCCGGGAACTCGCCATCGGCGTCCGCTTCCCCGGGGGACATCTCGGTGAGCAGGCCAATGGCGTCGTCTACCGTGCGTAGCGGGTACACGCGGAAGTGGCCGGCGGCCACGGCTTCGCGCACGTCGCGCCGCAGCATCAGGTGCTCGACGTTGCTGGCGGGGATGAGCACGCCGTGGCCGTTCATCTCGCCCGCTTCCCGACAGACATCGAAGAACCCCTCGATCTTTTCGTTGACCCCGCCGACGGCCTGGACTTCGCCGTGCTGGTTGACCGAGCCGGTCACCGCCAGCGCCTGCTTCAGCGGGATCCGTGCGATGGCCGACAGCAGGGCACAGATCTCGGCCACCGAGGCGGAATCGCCCTCGATCCCGCCGTAGGACTGTTCGAAGGCGAGGCTGGCCGACAGCGACAGCTCCGCATCCCCGGTGTAACGGCTGGCGAGAAAGCGTGAAAGGATCATCACGCTCTTGCTGTGGATCGGCCCGGCCAGTCTGGCCTCGCGCTCGATGTCGATGACCTGGCCCTTGCCCGGCCGCGCGGTCGCGGTGATGCGCATCGGGCGTCCGAACAGGTGGCTGCCCAGCTGCATCACGGACAGCCCGTTGACCTGGGCCGTCTGCGTGCCTTCCGTGGCGATCATCACCGTGCCGCGGCGGATCTGTTCCAGGCTGCGCCGCTGCACGCGTGCCGAACGCTCGATGCGTTCCTCGATCGCGCGTTCGATGTGGGCGGCGCCGATGGTTTCGGCCTCTGCCTGACGCGCCCAGTGGTCGGCCTCCATCAGCAGGTCGCGCAGGGTGCGGTCGTGAGCGGTGAGTTTCGTCTGATCCCCGGCCAGACGGCTGGCGTGTTCGATGGTGCGGGCCACGGCGCCGCGGTCCAGCGGGCGCAGCTCGTCGCGCCGCGCCATGCTGGCGAGCATGCGCGCGTACAGGGCGTAACCGGCCTCGTCGCGCTCGAGGTCGTCCTCGAAGTCGGCCTCGACCTTGAACAGCTCGGCGAAGTCCGGGTCGTAATGCGACAGCAGGTAGTACAGCAGGCGGTCGCCCACCAGCACCACCTTGGGCGATACCGGGACCGGCTCGGGTTCCAGGCTGACCGTGCTGACCAGGCCGTAGAGCCGCTCCAGTGATTCGATGCGGATCTCGCCGGAGAACAGCACGCGCTTCAGGCTGTCCCACGCCATTGGCTGCATCAGCACTCGCCGGGCGTCGAGGATCAGGTAGCCGCCGCTGGCATGGTGCAGCGCACCGGCGCGGATCAGCGAGAAGTCGGTGTACAGCGCGCCGTTGTGCACGTGGTGTTCAATCTGGCCGGTCAGATGCTGGTGATTGGGCAGATCCTCGTAGATCACCGGCGCCCCTTCGGTTTCCGCATGGTCCACCAGCAGGTTGGCGCGAAAGCGGGCCAGCATCGCTTCCGGGGGCGCGTGATCCTGCCCGCTCTGCTCATCCTGCCCGCCGTGTTCGTCGTGGCCGCCGCGGAAGATCTCCGCGTGTTCCACCACGTGGCCGTGGATGGCGTCGAGCTGTTCCGCCACGCGTGGCAGGTGCGCCCACTTCTCCTTCAGATCGTGAATCGGATCGCCGAGGGTCAGCTGCACCATCTCCTCGTTCAGCGAGTGGACCTTCTCCCGCAGTTCCTTGCGCAGGCGGGGCACCTGCTGGATGGCCTGCTGCAGCTGTTTCTGCAGCTCCTCGGCCTTCTGCTCGATGCGCTCGCGTTCTTCCTCTGGCAGCTTTTCGTATTCCTCGGGGTCCAGGACCTCGCCGTCACGCACGGGTGCGAAGGTGAAGCCGCTGGGGGTGCTGACCAGCTCGATGTCGTGCTTGTTGGCCTCTTCCTGGACCTCGCGGACGCCCTCGTTCTGGCGTTCGGACATCTCCTCCTGCAGTTCCCGCAGCCGCCCCTGGTATTCGTCGCTCTCGAAGGCGGCAGGGATGCTGGTGCGCATCTCCTCGACCAGGTTCTCGAGATCATCGCGCAGTTGACGTCCTTCGCCGGCCGGCAGGCGAATCGCGTGGGGGCGTTCCGGCCGGTCGAAATTAAAGACATGGCACCAGTCCGGCGGGACCGCCTCGCTGGCCGCGCGGCGGGCGAGAAAACGGCGCACCAGGTCGTGCCGGTCGCTGCCCTCGGGGCCGAGCACGAACAGGTTGAAACCCGCGCTGCGCATGCCCGCACCGAATTCCAGCGCGCGCAGCAGCCGGTCCTGGCCGCAGGGGAGTTCCAGTTCTTCCAGCTCTTCGGTGGTGTCGAACTCGAGCTGCTCCGGCGGGCAGCGATGGTAGGTCCGTTCCGCGTCCAGGGGTGTCGGTCGGGTCATGCCAGCTCTCCTTGATCCGTACCCCGGACCATAGCCGGATACGCGCCCCGGCGACAAAGACCTGTGCCCCGGGGTTGCCGGGCCGCGTTCCCGAAGCCGGGATCAGCATGCCGGGGTGCCCCTGGTTCGGATGGATGCCCGGGACGGGTCATTCGTTATGTTGCCTGTTGGTAAACCTTTTTCTACACTCTTCTTCGTGTGCCGGTTGAACTACAAGAAGTCGGCACTCAAGTGCCTGGCGCGGATGCCGCGTGGAGAGCGCCAGCGCGTGACCGGGGCGCTGAGCCGGCTGGCACGGGACCCGGACGAACCGGGACTGGATGTCAGACCACTGCAGGGGCGCGAAGGTTATCGTCTGCGCATCGGCCGGTGGAGGGTTCTGTTTCGTCGGCAGGATGACGATCTGGTCATTCTGGTGTTGGACGCAGGCGCACGAGGAGGCATCTACAAATGAGTGAAGCGGTTCAGATCATCGAACGCGACGGCAAACCCGAATATGCCGTGGTCCCCATCGACACCTATGAGCGCCTGGTGGCGAGCGCCGAAAAGGCCGAGGACATCCGGACTTTCGACCGCGCCATGGTCGAGCTGGAGCGTGGCGAGGACGAGGTTGTGCCGGAGGCGGTTGCGCAGCGGCTTCTGGCCGGGGACGAGCACCCGATGCGCGTCTGGCGTGAACATCGTGGGTTGACGCAGGAGTCGCTGGCGACGGCGGCGGGGGTGGGCAAGTCCTACATCTCCCAACTGGAAGCCGGTAGCAAGTCCGGTTCCGTGGATGCCATGCGTCGCATCGCCGCTATCCTCGAGGTCGACATCGAGGATCTGCTCCCGGTAGAGCCCTGAGGAACGGCGGCCTTTGGAGGCCCCCGGCGCTGACCGAATGCCGATCCGGGGACAACGCGGATACCCTGCTCAGGCGCGCCGACCGGGCGCTGTACTCGGCCAAGAACGACGGACGCGACCGGATCGATGTGGTTGATCCGGGGGCCGAGCCGGGGGCGTTCGCTCCGGACCCCGCTGTCCCGGCCGATACGTCGCGAAACGGGCCCGGTGAGGCCCGCTCAGGCCGGTAGCGGAATCAGCCTTCCCCGCGGAACGGACCCAGTTCCAGCAGCTCCAGGCGGTGATTGCCCGAGGGGTGCGGCTCGGAGGGGCCCTGGACGAGCAGGGCCAGGCCTTCGTTGATGCCGTTCTCCGCGAGCCACTGGCGCGCAAAGTCGTTCCAGTCGCTGCGGTCTTCGGCGACGGCCACCGACTGTACGCCGTAGGAAAACTGCAGGCCCTG
This sequence comes from Thioalkalivibrio sp. ALE21, assembly GCF_003208255.1. Taxonomy (NCBI): domain Bacteria; kingdom Pseudomonadati; phylum Pseudomonadota; class Gammaproteobacteria; order Chromatiales; family Ectothiorhodospiraceae; genus Thioalkalivibrio; species Thioalkalivibrio sp. ALE21. The sequence goes on along the minus strand of NZ_QKMA01000005.1, from coordinate 1,462 downwards.
AGCGGTCTCGGGGTGCGGCGTAAAGGCCGCGATCCAGCAGGGCAGGCCCAGGCCGGCGATGCGTCGGGCGGTGGCGCCGCTCAGCGTGGGCACCAGCGTGACCTGCGGTCGGCTCCGGTGCGCGGTGTGGAACACGCTGCGCGCGATCAGGTCGGCGGCGCGCTCCTGCTCGGGCAGGTCGGGTTCATCCGGATGGTCGGTGCCCGCGGCCGCGTCGCGTTCCGGTTCGATCGAGCGGGCGATGGCCGCCAGCATCGCCACGGATTCCACCGGATAGCGCCCCATCGCGGACTCGCCGGAGAGCATCACGCAGTCGGTGCCGCCGAGGATGGCATTGGCCACGTCGGTGGCCTCGGCGCGCGTGGGCCGGCGCGAGTTCACCATCGACTCCAGCATCTGCGTGGCCGTGATCACCGGGCGGTTGTGTCGGTTGGCGCGGCGGGTGATGCGGCGCTGGGCCAGCGCGATGCTCGCGATCGGGATCTCCACCCCCAGGTCTCCGCGCGCCACCATGATGCCGTCGGCCGTCTCGAGGATGCTGTCGAGCTGCTCCAGCGCATCGGCGCGCTCGATCTTGGCGATGATGAATGGGTTGTAGCCCAGATCCTCCGCGGCCTTGCGCACCGCCAGGATGTCCTCGCCGTCGACCACGAAGCTCTGGCTCACCGCATCCACGCCGTGTTCCGCCGCAAACCGCAGCCATTCGTGATCGTCCAGCGTGAAGGCGCGGATCCCGAGATCGATGCCCGGCAGGTTCAGCCCCTTGCGCGAGCGCAGTTCCCCGCCGGTCTGCACGCGGCAGCTGACGTCGGGCCCGGCGACCGACACCACCTCCAGCTCGATGTAGCCGTCGTTCAAAAACAGCGCATCGCCCGGCTGCACCGCCTCCGGCAACCCGGAGAACGACACGCTGACCCGCGAGGCGTCCCCGATGCACTCCCGGGTGGTCAACGTGATGCCCTGACCCGGCTCCAGCTCGATCGGCTCCTCGGCCAGCTCGCCAATGCGCATCTTCGGCCCCGGCAGATCCCCGAGGATGGCCACACGGGTGCCGGTCTCCTGCGCCGCTTCGCGGATCTGCGCGATCAGGCCGGCGTGACAGGCGGGATCGCCATGCGAGAAGTTCAGCCGGACCACGTTCAGCCCGGCCTGCATCATCCGCCGCAGCGTCTCCGGTGAATCGGACGCCGGCCCGACGGTGGCCACGATCTTCGTCTTCTGCGCGGGCAACGGCATGGCAGGCCCTTATTTGTTCACTGCTATCGAGAGTAAACCGTCCGCGCCAGCCTGTCGCCACCGAGCCCGGCAAGCGTCCTCCATCCGGAACCCGGATGCCTCGCAATGGGAGTTATGGTCAAGTCTGGTGTATGAGTGATCGCTGGTTCAGGCGGCGCTCCGGTCGGTGATGGAGGATTCCTCGTCGTTGGTCGGTTCGGTCTGCTCGATGCCGTCGATGAACTGA